>JAADIP010000003.1 GCA_013151275.1 Calditrichota bacterium
TTAAAGGTTAAAGGCAGGCAGGAAGCAGAAAGCCGTGACGAGTGACCGGAAAAGCCGCTTAACCCTTTACTCTTAACCCTTAACCCTTACACCATTAACCATTGGCAAAAACGGGCTTCTCATATTTAAGACATTGTTTTTAAATTAAATAGGTTAACATATCCTTATGTCCCGCTTTAATTTTCCGGCTTTAACCTGTTTTAAAACGACTCGCCTAATATTACATTTTTTGGGGAAAATTAAGAAAAAAGTGGATTTTCTTGATTTTCTTATGCATTTTCTTCTACGGGTAAAAAATTTCCTGATTTTTAATGTAACGTCTTTCAGGCGTTTTAATCCGGAAAAACCTGTAATTTTTTCCGGTCTTTACAATTTACAGAAAAACGCATCGGCAAATACAAGCGCATATTTATCCGGGGCGGCGTTAAACAGCATTAAAAAAATCGGGTGGAAGTCGCCATAGAATAGAACGAAAAATTATGAATCGCTCAATTTGGGTTCAAGTAGTATTAAAATTGTAAAATTATTTGATGAAATTAAATACCGATACAGACAAAGAAATTTGGAACTCATTTCGAAGGGGTGATCCTGAGGCATTGGCAAAGATTTTTGAAATGAATTATGCCTCGCTGTACAATTTCGCTTTTACAATTTGCCATAACGAAGAGCTGGTAAAAGATTCGATTCAGGAGTTGTTCACTTACCTTTGGGAAAAGCGTGGCAAGCTGGCGGAAGTGAGTTCGATGCGATTATATTTATTTACCTCCCTGCGACGTTTACTTATTAAGGAATTGAAAAAAAACAAAGCCAAAGATGAAAAAAATAAAATTCTGATGGATGAGCTTCCCAAAGACGCCTTTTCCGCGCAGGACATGCTTATTTTCGACGAGAGCAACGAACAAATCAAATTTCGCTTAAAATACGCTTTAGCCGAAGTTCCCGAACGAATGCGCGAGGCTTTATATCTAAAAACTTACAATAACTTTTCCTACAAAGAAATCAGCAAAATCATGAATATCTCTTCGCAGGTAGCCCGCAATTACGTTTCCGAGGCTCTGCACCGCCTGAGAAAAATTCTTTCCTAAAAAAAATCAAAATTATTTCTTTTTTGAACATTACAAAATTAAACTTATCCTCTCTATATAATAAAGTGAACAAAGGAATGTTAATTTTATCTTACAGGTAGCACAATGAAATTCAAACAAAATACAAATGAATTAGACTCGTTAATTACCGATGAAGGTTTTCAGTTGTGGATTTCCGGTAACGGAAGCAAAGACGACAACGAAAAATGGGGAAAATGGCTTAACGAAAATCCGCGGAATAAAGCTTTGTACAACGAAGCTTTAAAACTGTGGCAAGCCGGACAATTCAAAAGTTATCCTTTGCCCGACGTGCAGGCGGAATTAAACAAACTGCTGAACAACCTGAATCTGAATGTTGACAAAACCGAAACAAAGATTAATAAATCACGTCCCGTTATTTTACAAATGAACAAACGGCGCTTATGGAAAATCGGCGCGGCTGTTATTTCCGCCGCCGCCGTTCTTTTAATTGCGTTTCATTTAAACATCCCCATCCTAAACTTCTCTTTCGGCGAAAAATTCACCACGGTCGCCACTAAATTCGGCGAAAGGATTACGCTCAATTTAGCCGACGGCTCAAAGGTAATTCTTAACGGCAATTCAACTTTAAAGTATCCCAAAAATTTTACCCCGGAAACAAAAAGAGAATTGTATTTAAAAGGCGAAGCTTATTTTGAAGTCACCAAAAAACCGCTTGGACCTCAGCATAATTTTACCGTAGCCACCGATGAAGGTTTAATTACGGTAATAGGCACAAGCTTTACGGTGAGCTCCCGAAAAAATCAAACAAAAGTAGCCTTGATTAAGGGCATGATTAAAGTAATGGCAAAAGAGAAATCGGACGACCTGAGGATTTCCGCAAGCGTGATTATGAATCCCGGGGAATTTTTGTACTTTTCAAAAAACGCCCGAGAACTGAACCCGCAAAACGACATCAGCTCTTTACAGACCTCCTGGTGGAAAGACCGGCTGATTTTAAATCACACCTCAATGGAAGAAGTAGTTGCCCGCCTTAAAGAAACTTACGGAGTCGATGTGGAAATAAAAGACGACAAATTACTAAAAAGAACCATCACCGGATCTATTGAAAATAATAATCTGGATTTCATAATAGAAACATTAGGAAAGGTATTACAAGTTCCGGTTTGTATAAAAGGAAACAAGGTGATATTTGAAAAATCCAACATTTAATTCAGTAAAATAGTGTATTTTAATAAAATATGCGTTTATTAATATTAACGATAATTTGCGTTAAGTTTTTATTTGTTTCGGCGATTTCTCAGGAAATTTCCAAAGACAAATTTTTAAAGAAATCTCCCGATGATTCCGCGGAACATCAGATTTCTTTGGAAAAAGCCTTCCATCTGTTGGAAAAAAAATACGACGTCTATTTTATTTACGAAAACCAGATAATCAGCGGTTTAAAAACGCCGGCAATAAAAGAATTTTCCGGAAACGTTTTTGACGATCTGCAAAAGATTCTTAAAAAGCACCACCTGCAATACAGCCTTGTGGGCAAAAAGACATTTGTAATTTTAAGGAAGCCGGTCAGTAAAACCACCTTCGGAAAAATCAGGGGATTTGTAACGGACGGCGACGGTAATCCTTTACCGGGCGCGGAAGTTATGCTTATAAACGCCAAGCTTCTGGATATTGCCGATAATAAGGGAGCCTATATTTTCGATGGTCTTCAAAAAGGAGAATACCTTGTATCGGCGCAAATGATAGGTTACAAAACAAAATCTTTTCTTGTTAAAGTAACCCCGGGAGAGATCGTCGATCAAAACTTTTTCCTTGAATCGGACATACTCGATATGGAAGAGATCGTAACGGTCGCCTGTCGAAATCCCTTTATGAAGCTGGAATCCAGCGTGGCGATAACCACGGCTAACAGTAAACAGATTGCCGAGCGCGCTCCCCAAAGCACGGCTGATCTGTTAAAAGTAATTCCCGGTTTTTATGTGGAAAGCTCCGGAGGCGAAGTATCCAACAATTTATTTCCGCGGGGAATTCCTCAGGACGGTTCCTACCGCTATGTGGCAATGTATGAAGACGGCTTGCCTATTTTTGAAGCTCCTGAATTAGCGTTCGCCAATATCGATATTATGATGCGTCTTGATGAAAGCGTGAAAAGCATGGAAGGCGTACGCGGCGGTACAAGCTCCATTTATGCCAGCAACGCTCCGGGCGGCGTAATAAATTTCATAAGCAAAACCGGAGGCAATAAGCGGGAAATAATCATTAAATTATCCGCCGGCAGCAACGATTTCAGAAGACTGGATTTTAATTACGGCGGTCCGGCGTCGGAAAAAATAAAGTTTAACGTGGGCGGCTTTTTACGATACAGTAAAGGAATACGTTCGGCTCATTTTACCGGCAACAGCGGCGGTCAAATAAAATTGAACATGACGCGTCTTTTCAAAAAAGGTTATTTCAGGATCTACGGAAAATACCTGAACGACCGCAACATCTTCTATCTGCCGATCCCCTTGCAAAACCCCAATGATCCCGAATCGATACCAGGACTCAACGCCAACTACGGCACCATTACAAGTGTACATGCCGGCAAATCTTCATTCCCCAGCCCTTACGGAAAAGTCTATCAGCGGGACATTCGCGACGGCATCCATCCCGAATTAATGTCCGTTACCCTTGAATATGTGTATGATTTCGGTCAGGGTTGGAGTATTCAGAACAATTTGCGCGTGATGAAAACGGATATTGAATTTAATGCGATTTTTCCTCTGGAAACGCCGTTTAACGCCTCGTTTTTCGCGGACTCCGTTAAGCACCTTTCCGATAATCCCGAAGTTGCGCGCTGGGAATACCGCTATGCTAACAACGGCGCGCCTATCGAAAATATTTCAAATTTAAACAATAACGGTTTAATAGCTCTTAACGGTTGGTGGACAATTTCCAAACCTTTGAAAAATCTGGTAAACAACCTGCAGATCAACAAAAAATTCGGCAAACACAAAGTAAGCTTCGCCGGATATTTCAGCAAATACAGCGCCGGCGATTTTTGGTATTGGCAGAACATCTTGACCGAAGTTAAAGACGCGCCGCGACTTTTGGATCTGGTGGGTCTGAATTCTTCCGGCGAAGTGGTGCACTCGGTAACACAGAACGGTTTTGAACAGTACGGCAGCTTTTACGTGAATGCCATGAGCAACGCCACGGTTTATTCGACATATTTTACTGACGAATGGCAGGCGACGGAAAAACTGCGGCTGGATACGGGCATGCGTCTGGAATCGCACCATTTCAAAGGAAAAGTGGAAAACACCAGAGACGATTTTATTATCGGCGACGGAAAAACCGAGGCGGAACGGAACGTTGTTTTCGGCGACGGCACGTTTCGTTATTACAAGCATAAATTTAATGAGTGGGCTTTTTCGTTCGGCGGAAATTACAGCATTAACCGCCATTTAGCCTTATACGGACGGCTCAGCCGCGGATTTAGAACGCCCGATTTTGAGCAGTGGATTTTTTCCGAGGACAAGGGAAAATCGCAATATATTTATCAGATGGAGGGCGGTTTAAAAGTCGCCAGTCCTCAATTTTCGCTCTTCAGCTCGGTTTTCTTCAGCCATATAAACAATATTCCTTTTATTGACGAGGTTTTCAAAAACGGCAGAATTATCCATGAAAAGCGCTTTGCAAAAAGCAGAACCGTCGGTGTTGAATTTGAAGCGGTATTTATCCCGACCAGCGGACTGCACCTAAACCTAATCGGCACAATTCAGGATCCCCGATTGCTGCAATTATTGAGCAACAAAATTGATCCCAAAACCGGCGCTGTTACTTATAAGAACTTAAGCGGAAACCGCGTGCGTCGTATTCCGCAATTTATTATTGATTTCAGACCTTCTTACAATTACAAAGGATTCAATATTTTTTACAGTTGGCAATATATCGGCGATCGCTTTGTGGACGACGCCAACACGGCGGTATTGCCGGGCTATAATTTAATTTCCGCCGGCGCTTCTTATAAATTATTGAAAAACAAGGTCAGGCTGGGGCTTAATATTTCCAATTTAACAAATACGCTCGGATTAACCGAAGGAAATCCGAGAATTGAACAGGAATTTGCCAATCGCCGGCAGAACGTGTTTATGGCGCGCCCGATTCTGGGACGCTTTGTTAATTTGAGTTTAACTTTAAGATTATAAACAACGGAAGTGTAACAAAAGGAAGGAGGAGCTGTTTTCAACATAAATTTTAATTTCTGCGTTTCTCAATGATTAGTACAACAAAACCGAGGAGGAGTCGAAGCCCATACCATTTGTTCAATATCGTTTTTTAAGGAATAGTGAAAAAATGATGTATGATTCGATTCGTAATTTAACCCGAATCAGGATAAACGACGTCGCCTGACGTGCCGATAAGGTAAGAAATCTTGTTCCCGGCAAAGAACGTGGGATTTCTTATCCGTCTCCCGCCAGGCGGGTCGCTTATCGCCTTGGACTGACAACAAGGCAGCATTTTTTTTTCAAAACGTGACTTGTCATCAATCACAGGAGGAAGTTATGAAGTTTTTTAGTCAATTTCTAATCATTTTATTGGCATTCGCCACTTTTACCATAGCCCAGGGCACGGGAAAGATCGCCGGTTCGGTAACCAGCGAAAAAGGTCCGATGGCTGGCGTAAATGTTTATCTTGAAAAAACAACCTTAGGCGCCGCCACCGACGCAGACGGCATGTATCTCATCGATCATGTTCCTGCCGGCACCTATACTCTCGTAGCCAGCTCCGTGGGTTATAGAACGGTTAAGATTAAAGTGACCGTAAAAGAAAACGAAACGGTAAAACAGAACATCACTTTGGTTGAAGATCCTCTGCTGTTAGACGCTGTTGTGATTATCGGTACGCCTGGCGGAATAGGAATTCGCAAAAGAGACGCCAGTTTTGCCATTAACACTATCGATGCCACTCAGGTCAGCAGACTCTCTCCCAGCAGCACCGCAAATCTTCTGGACGCTATCCCAGGCGTCTGGTCTGAAAGTTCAGGCGGAGTTGCCGGCGCCAATATTTTTGTGCGCGGTTTGCCATCTTCGGGCGATGCTCCGTTCGTGACCATGTCTATCAACGGCGGTCCTACTTACGGAGTGGAAACCCTCTCGTTTTTTGAGCAAAGTTCCATCTTCCGTATGGATGAAACCGTGGCTCTGACAGAGGTAACGCGCGGTGGACCTAACTCTGTTTTCTCAAATGCCGAGCCCGGTATGACCGTAAACTTTAATCTGAGAAAAGGCGGCGAGAAAACCGAAGGTCGTTTGAAATATGAAACATCCGACTACTACCTGCAGCGCTTTGACGGTTACATGAGCGGTAAAATTACAGACAACCTGTATTATATGGCAGGCGGTTATGTAAAAACTTCACCCGGAATAAGAAACACGCAATTCAATTCCGAAAACGGAAGACAGTTTACCATTCAGATAACCAAATTATTTAAGAGAGGCGCATTGAATGTATTCACACGTTTGACCAATGATTATGGTCAGTGGGTATTGCCGATGGCGCTTAAGACCGGAAATAATCTCGGCACATTCACGCCGTTAGGTAATGCGACACGCTTTCGCACTCTTCAAATTAACACTCAGGGCGACAGCGCTTCGTTTGATTTTGCCAACGGTCGCGGATGGAAAGGCAGCATCAGCGGATTAAACGCCAACTTTGATCTCGGATCGGGCTGGATGATCAGCGACGTTTTGACCTATACCTCCGGCGACGCCAACACATTCGGTTTTGTGCCGAACGGTAATCCGATAAAAGTTTCCGCTCTGGGACTTGCTACAGTAAAAACCAGAGGCGGAAAGGTTTTGAAAGGGTCTGACTACGTGCAGAATTACGGTCACTGGGTTGTTCTGAAGAATCTTCAATCCATTACTAATGACCTGAGTATTAACAAAGTCTGGAATGAACACAATATTACTTTCGGTCTGTATCAGGCTCGTTGGTCTTCGGATGATTTCTGGACGCTGGGCAACCATATACCTGTCGAAAATATCGCCAACGGCGATATCTTGGACGGTATTCCCGCCGATTCCATCGCAGCTCACGGAGGCGGAGGACCATGGAATTACGGACTGAATTCCGCAGGCGACGCCAGAGTATTTGCAGCCTATCTGGCTGATTCATGGAAAGTTATGCCGGCTTTGAGAGTTGATCTCGGCGCCCGTTACGAATGGAGAAATCTCGAATACACGCTCGATCACGGAAGCCTCCCAGACGGCATAATAGACAAAACCGTATCGCGCAAAGGAAAAGACTTCGCCTTTACCGGTGCAGTTAACTACGACTTTACCAAGGCTCTCGGTACTTTTGCCCGCTACTCCGACAGTTACCAGTTCCCTCATTTTGATATGCTCAGAGAAGGCAAATACAGTATTGACAGTAACGGCAATATCGAAGCCAATGACTTCAAACAGTATGAAATCGGTTTAAAATACGATTCCAGAAATTTCAGCCTGTTTGCCACCGGTTTTATGAACCGTGTATATGTTTTTGACGGAGACGTGGGCGCCAAAAGAGAAGCCGCTCTGCTTAACACCAGAACAATGGGCGTGGAACTCGACGGCGTTGTTTCCTTAAACAACTTTTCGGTGCGCGCCATTGCCACCTACCAAAATGGCGAAATTACCGATTCCGATGTCGCTCCGGAAGTTGTCGGAAATTCCATCTGGCGTCAGCCTGACTGGCAGTTCAGAATTGCGCCGAGCTATAATCTGGCATTGGGAAAACTCAATGCAATCCTCTACGGCGCTATTCGCTCGGTCGGAAAACGCTGGGATTCCAGAGATAACGTTTTCCAATTGGACGGCTATACGAAAATTGACGCGGGAGTGATTGTATCTACCCCGGGTAATATGTCGTTTCAGGTTCATATCGATAATCTGAACAACTCCGAAGGTCTGACGGAAGGCGATCCTCGTGATCCTATGGCGGCTAACGGTCGTCCGATTTTCGGTCGTTCGGTCAAATTTTCGGTCATTCATAATTTCTAAGGACAAAGGGGGAATGAAACGGAGCGCTGAGTTGCGTTTGTTATTACAGACAATATTACTGTAAAACGTATGCACACAACGTGCTTAAGCCGCTCTGTTTTATTTATTGATTTGTTGTTCGAATAGCGATCGTACAACCGGGGTCGTAGCCCGGCCCCGGTTTTTATGTTTCAGACACCGGTAAAAACAGCGCTTGGTTTATGGAATTTAACTTTGGCGCGGTTTTTATAAAGTTATAATCCATATTTGAAGGATATTTATGATTGATTTACTTATCGTATTAGCATTTGTAATCTATTCAATTTCATCGGGATTTATAGCGAAAAAGAAGGCTTCTCAGAACCTGAACGAGTATTTTTTAGCGGGCAGAACCATCAGCGGTTGGAGAGCCGGATTCAGTATGGCAGCCACCCAGTTTGCCGCCGACACTCCTTTGCTGGTAACCGGCTTAATAGCCACCAGCGGGATATTTATGCTCTGGCGGCTATGGATATACGGCATCGCGTTTTTAATGATGGGATTTATTTTCTCCATCGGTTGGCGGCGCGCGGGCGTTTTAACCGACGCCGAATTAACGGAAGTGCGCTACAGCGGTAAAGGCGTTTTGAGTTTAAGAGTGCTTAAAGCCGTTTATTACGGAACGGTAATCAACTGCGTGGTAATGGCGATGGTGCTGGTAGCCGCCGTGCGGATCGCGGAGGTCTTTTTACCGTGGCATCTGTGGCTTCCGTCGGGAATCTATAATTTTTTTCTGAGCGTTACCAGCGCATCGGGTATATCGCTGGGAAGCAGCGTTACAAATCTGGATCCCGTCGTGGCTACCACCAATAACATAATCAGTATTTTATTGATTGTCGGTTTTACCACTCTCTACTCCACTACCGGCGGATTGCGCAGCGTGATATCCACCGATGTCGTGCAATTTAGTCTGGCGATGATCGGCACTTTGATTTACGCCATCGAGGTTGTGAGACACATAGGCGGAATAGGCGGCATTGTGGATAAAGTGGTTGAACTTTACGGAGTGAACTTAGCCGATAAACTGCTCTCTTTTGCGCCGACGGGAGGCGAGCTTTTGCTGCCTTTTTTGATCATTATCGGCTTACAGTGGTTTTTCCAGATGAACAGCGACGGAACAGGATATCTGGCGCAGCGATCCATGGCTTGTTCCACCGACCGCGACGCGCGCGTTGCGGCGCTGGTTTTTTCGTGGATGCAAATATTTTTCAGAAGTTTAATCTGGTTGATCATCGGTGTCAGTTTACTTGTATTTTATCCGTTTACACCTGCGGAGGCTGCCGGCGGTAATTTTGCCGCAACACGTGAAATCCTTTTTGTTACCGGAATCAACGATATTCTCCCAATAGGCATTCGCGGCATTATGCTTACCGCAATGTTAGCCGCGCTCGCTTCCACCATCGATACGCATTTAAATTGGGGCGCCAGCTACTGGAGCAACGATATTTACCAGCGCCTGATTTGCAAAGAATGGCTTAAGCGAAAACCCAAAAACACCGAACTGGTTCTTGCCGCGCGTTTATCGAATATATTCATTTTGCTCATCGCGCTTACTATTATGGCTAACCTGGGCTCTATTCAGACCGCGTGGTTTATCTCTCTGCTTTTCGGCGCAGGAATGGGATCGGTGTTGGTATTAAGATGGCTGTGGGAACGTATTAACCTGTTTTCCGAATTAGCCGCCATTACGGTTTCTTTGATTGTCGCGCCTATTCTTCTTGTTGTAACGGACGCGGAGTGGATTCGTTTGGGAACCATGGCGTTGGTTTCCACCACAACGGCGATACTTGTAACATTCTTTACGCCCAAGACCGACGATTCCGTTTTAATTAGTTTTTACAAAAAAACCCGTCCCATGGGCTTTTGGCAGAAAACGGCTGTTCTTGTTGGCGACGATGCCAAAGTGCCGGTTAAAAAACTATTCAAAGAAATTAAGATCACTTTTTTTGCCGCAGCTTCACTGTTTTTGATGTTAATCGGCGTAGGCAAATTGCTGATTCCCGCGCCGGATACTTCAATATTTTTTCCCATACTCTATCTGGTTATCGCAGCGGCTCTTATTCCGCTCTGGTGGCGGGAGGCGACAAGTGATCCCGCGGATACCATAGAAGGTGAAAATGTCTGAGCGCTTGTTTTACAAATTGAACTTTAGTTCCGGAGGAAGTTAATTCATGTCCGATTTAAAATTTGATGCGGTTGTCTTTGATCTTGACGGCGTTATTACACAAACCGCATCCGTGCATAGCGCCGCATGGAAGCAAATGTTTGACGAATTTCTGAAAGACTATGCAGACGAAACGGGCGAACCGTTCCGTGAATTTACTCATAACAACGATTATTTACCTTATGTTGACGGCAAGCCGCGCTTCGACGGCGTCGCTTCTTTTCTGAAATCACGAAATATCGATTTGCCTTACGGCGATCCCGCGGACGATCCGAATAAAAAAACGATTTGCGGATTGGGTAATCGCAAAAACGAAATTTTTAATCGTCTGATTGACGAGGGCAATCTGGTCGTGTTCGATTCCACCGTGGCGTTTATTAAAGAACTGCTGAAAAACGGCGTTAAAGTAGGCGTGGCTTCATCGAGTAAAAATTGCGAAAAGATACTTAAGGCTGCCGGTCTCTCGCACCTTTTTGAAACAATAGTTGACGGACTGGTTTCGGCTCGGCTCGGTTTAAAAGGAAAACCAGAGCCGGATATCTTTAAAACAGCCTGCGACAATATGGGAGTTGATTATGACAAAAGCGTTATTGTGGAAGACGCTGTCTCCGGAGTGCAGGCTGGTCAAAACGGGCAATTTGGTCTGGTGCTGGGCGTTGCCCGCGAAGATAACGAACAGGAATTAAAATTAAACGGCGCCGATATTGTTGTCGGCGATTTGTCTCAAATATCCTTAAGCGAATTAAATAAGTGGTTTACCAACGGCTTGCACGACGATCAATGGTCGCTTACTTATTATAACTACGATCCGGAGAAAGAAGGTACGCGCGAAGCCTTGTGCACTGTGGGTAACGGTTATATGGGTACACGCGGCGCATTGGAAGAATCGAAAGCCAATGGCATAAACTATCCGGGCACATACTTAGCCGGCTTATATAATCGCTTAACCTCCGAAGTAAGCGGCAGAAAAGTGGAGAACGAAGATTTTGTAAATTGTCCCAACTGGCTGCCGCTTACTTTTAAAATCGGCAACGGCGACTGGCTTGATTTGAACAAAGTTGAAATCAAGTTGTTTGAACGGCGATTGGACTTCCGCGACGGTTCTCTTTACAGAAAAGTTATTGTAAAAGACGGCGAGGGTCGCGAAACTTTAATCCGCTCGGTGCGCTTTGTCAGCATGGCAAACCCGCATCTTGCCGCGTTAAAATACACCATCACTCCGCTCAATTATAATTCCGATATTATCATTCGCACGGAACTTGACGGGCAGGTGATCAACAGCGGCGTTGAACGTTACAAACAATTAAACTCAAAACACTGGCAGACAGTCGATCAGGGCGGATACGGCAAAAACAGCTTTCTTGTGGTGCGCACAAATCAATCGAAAATAAAATTAGCCGTGGCTGCTCGTCATTTCATCCGAAACGGCGGACAAACATCCGAATCCCAATTTGTAATTACAACCGAACCCGGCGCCGTGAGATCGATTATCCGCGTCGAAGGCAAGAAAAACACACCGCTGACCGTCGAAAAAATCGTCGCCTTTTATACGACAAAAGAAAAAGTTAATCCCCAACAATCCGCGGAAAACGAACTGAATAAAACAAACGGCTTCGAAAGCCTGTATAACGAAAGCAAGAAAGCCTGGTCGAAAATATGGAAAAAGATCGATATCAGAATAGACGGGCAGCGACTTGTGCAGAAACTGGCAAGGCTGAATCTTTACCATTTGATGGTTACCGCCTCGCCGCATAACGCCCGATTGGACGCCGGAATTCCCGCCCGCGGGCTGCACGGCGAAGCCTACCGCGGACACATCTTTTGGGACGAGCTCTTTATTCTGCCGCTTTATTTTATGCATTTTCCGGAAACCGCCAAATCGGTGTTGATGTATCGTTACCGGCGACTGGACAAAGCCCGCTCTTACGCCGCGGAGCACGGCTACAAAGGCGCCATGTTTCCCTGGCAAAGCGGCAGCGACGGCAGAGAAGAAACGCAGACGCTGCATCTTAATCCTTTATCCGGCAAATGGGACGACGATTACAGCAGTCTGCAGCGCCATGTTTCTCTGGCAATCGCTTACAATATTTTCAATTATTACAAATTCACCGGCGATCTGGAATTTTTGCGCGATTACGGCGCGGAAATGTTTTTTGAAATCTGCCGCTTCTGGGCAAGCAAAGCAAATTTCAATTCTAAAACCTGGCGCTTCGATATTGCCGGAGTGATGGGTCCCGACGAATATCACGAAGCCTATCCTGGCGCAAAAACGGGAGGTCTTAAAAACAACAGCTACACAAATATTATGGTAATATGGGCTTTTAACCGCGCTTTTGATATTCTTGATCTGCTGCCCGCCGCCGATAAAAAGAAAATTTTTGAAAAGATTAATCTTAAAGAAAGAGAATTAAACGAGTGGCGCAACATCGGCAATCTTTTGCAAATTCGACTTTCAAAGGATAACATTCTGGAGCAGTTCGAGGGATATTTTAATCTAAAAGAAATCGATTTGCGGGAATACGCCAAAAAATACGATAACGTCAGCCGCATGGATCGTATTCTTAAAGCGGAAGGAAAAAATCCCAATGACTATAAAGTGATTAAACAGGCTGACACATTAATGGTCTTTTATAATCTGGATGTGGTCGAAGTTTACGATCTGCTCTATCAAACCGGATTTTCACCGAAGGAAGGGCTGTTGAACAAAAATTTCGACTACTACATAAAGTACACTTCACACGGCTCGACGCTGAGCAAACTGGTGCATTCCAACATTGCCTTACAAGCCGGATATGAGCCCTTAAGCCACGATTATTTTACGGAGGCGTTGAAAAGCGATTATCACGACGTGCAGGGCGGCACAACCAAAGAAGGCATCCATACCGGAGTAATGGCGGGATCGGTTTTCCTGATCCTTAAAAATTACGCCGGACTGCATTTTAAAGGAGACAATATTTATCTCGATCCGCGTTTGCCTGCGGGCTGGCGCAGCATAAGTTTTATTGTGCGCTATCGGGGTCAAGGTTACAATATCAAAATAACATCGCAGAAATTGAAGATTATGAACACTACTCCGGAAGTGCAGACAGGCGCCGTTTATTTGAGAGAAAATAAAATTCGTTTTAATAAAAACAAGTATGTCGAAATTGAATTGTAAAGGAGAGACGGTAGATGTTAGAAGACGTATTGTTGCTAAAGGACAAACATTACCAGGCGGCTGAGCAGATACTGCAAAGATTACTGCCATTAAATTCCAACCGAACCGTGATTGGCATCAGCGGCGAATCGGGAGCGGGTAAATCCGAATTGGCGCACGTTCTGGGTCGAAAAATCAGACAGCACGGCAAGCTGGCAAAGATAATACATATCGACAATTATTACAAAGTTCCCCCGCAGGAAAAGACCGCCTGGCGCAAAAAACACGGAATAGATAAAATCGGACCGGATGAATATGACTGGGAGCTGATCAACAAAAATATTCAGGAATTCAGAGAGGGTAAAAAAGCAAAAATGCCCTGCGTTGACCTGCTGACGGACATAACCGACGAGCTGATCACCGATTTTAAGCCCATCGATTATCTGATTGTCGAAGGTTTGTATTCTTTATTGGCGGACGTCGATTTGCGGATTTTTATAACCTTAACCTACTACGAGACGAAAAAGGCGCAATTGTTGAGGGGAAAAGAGCCGCAGGACGAGTTTCGGTTTCAGGTACTGGAGCAGGAACACAGGGTTGTCCAGTCTTTGCGTCCCCTTGCCGATTTAATTGTGACCGACGACTACACGGTAATTGACGCGGACGAGGCTGGTTTAAACATAACGAATGAATCGCAAAAAAATTAGCCGCTTCTCTGCCCTTTTATCTAATGTGATAAAATTTTGAAGCGGTAGAAGAATTTATATGGACAAGGAATAGTCAATTTGCGGAATTAACCGTTTTTACGTTTCGGATTGATTATTCCTTGTTCTGTATCTGATATTAGTTTTTTGGGTTTGAACAATGAATAACCGGGCGGAAGAAACGCGGCGGATTCTATTTTTTTTTGACATTCTTTCTATAATTTTTATATTAAATATGGTTATAATAATACATTAAAAATCAATTCATTCAGCATAGAACAAGCCTAAAGACTCGGATTGACAGGCTTGATTCCCAACCTACTGTAAAGAGAACATATCGCAATGGAGAGCATTTTTATTATCGCCGGACAGCATAGCCCGAGGATGTGTCTGTTTTGGGTTATACTGTGTAACTGACGTGGCGGAGCTGTAAACGGAGAGATATTGCCAAAGGTGTTCCTTTTTTGCTTTATTATTGACAAAGGTTAAAGAAAATTACCAAATTTCCGGTTGCCGCTTGCATTGTGCCGGTTTAAAGGCTTATCTTTGTTTTTTGCAATATCGTCAAAACACAGGCAACCACAACAAGTCCTCCAACCAAACGGCAAAGGCTCGGCGGGGATTTGAGGCGTTTGCGGTTTTACTGCTGCTCTTTTCCGGTTTGTTACGATTTAGCTTTAAATTTTGCCGCTGGTTAACTTTTTGTTAGGTACATAAC
>JAADIP010000063.1 GCA_013151275.1 Calditrichota bacterium
TTAAGAGATCAAACGGGAATTTTCGGTAATCCGACGGCGGATTCCAAACGTACATCCGTTGACGCCGATACGCGGAATATTCTTGCCGTTTTTTTTACTCCCCCCGAAGTAAGCGCTTCTTACCTGAAAAAAACGCTTGATACCCTGATTCAATACTACGAGCCGATATGCGGCAGGACGGAAAGACGGATATTAATTTTTGAGGATTAATTTAACCGCGGAGTTTGCTTGAAAAGATCCGCTTTTTTGCGGAATTAATCGGCGGCAAAGGATTACGGCTATCCCGTCGAAAAAGACGGCAAAAAGCCGCTTCAATAGGAATTAATAATATCGAAAACCGAATTAACCCAGAGCGACATCCAATAACATCATAACTGCAAATCCTAACATGGCGCCCATGGTGGAAATATCGGTGTTAGCCGGATCGGATTGCGATTCCGGGATCAGTTCTTCGACCACCACAAAGATCATGGCGCCGGCGGCAAAAGAGAGCGCGTAAGGCAAAATCGGGCGCATGATGAGAACAGCCGCGGCTCCGATAACTCCCGCAACGGGTTCCACAATGCCGCTCATTTGTCCGTACCAGAAACTTTTAAAGCGGGAAAAGCCTTCTCTTCGCAACGGAGCGGAAACCGCGGTGCCTTCCGGAAAGTTTTGAATTCCGATACCGATGGCAAGAGCGACGGCTCCGGCGAGGCTTGCGGAAGGTAAATCCGCAGCCACTGCGCCGAAAGCAACGCCCACGGCAAGACCTTCGGGGATATTATGGAGCGTTATGGCTAAAACAAGCAAAATGCTTCGTTGCCATTGCGTTTTAATTCCCTCGGCGTCTTTCATTTCCAGCCCTAAATGAAGGTGCGGTAAAAAGCGATCGATCAAACGCAAAAATACGCCGCCCGACAAAAAGCCGACCACTGCGGGCACCCACGACGGAACGGACAAACTCTCCGCCATTTCGATAGCCGGGGCAAGCAGCGACCAAAAACTGGCGGCAATCATCACTCCCGCCGCAAAACCAAGCATCCCGTCCATCAGCTTTTTATTAAAGCTCTTGAAGAAAAAGATCATCGAGGCTCCGGCGGCGGTCATAAACCAGGTGAAGATGGTGGCTATCAAAGCCTGAACAACCGGATGGAATGATGTTAACCATTCAATCATATTTCCCCCATTGCTTTTTGGCGTTCCCGAATTAAAAACAAATTAATGCAGAACAACAAATTTTCCGCTTTTACGATAGATAATACCGGTTCCCAACTCTCTGGCTAAAACGTGATAGATATAAGTTCCCGAAGCCAAAGTTTTTGTCCTGAATTCTTCGTAATATTTTCTGTGCGCCTTATATCGTTTTGTCCCGAGAGATTTTACTTTTCTTCCGGTAATGTCATAAATGCGAATCTCCACGTCGCTCGGATTTTCGACCCGAAAAGAAAAGCTGGTCTTTTCGTCGGCAGGATTCGGTTCATTCAAAAATATCTGTAAATGGCTTAATTTGGTTTTATCCTCTCTGACGATGGCAGTGTCAAGGTAATTGTACGCTTTTTTCAAATCAATAATACCCCAGCCCAGATATTTATCGGGGAAATCGGCTTGCGAAGCGGTTTCTTTTAACGCCTTTGCCATTAACTCCGGAGTTGTTTGCGGAAAAGCCTGCAAAAGCAAAGCGGCGCCGCCGGAAGCAAGAGGACAGGAAAAGGATGTCCCGCTTGCATAGTTGAAGCCCGTGGAATCTTTTTGATCGGCGGTTACCACATAAACGCCCATGGCTGCAATATCCGGTTTAATGCGCCCGTCCGCTGTGGGACCTACGGAAGAAAACGAAGCCCGAAGCCCGAAACGATCTACCGCCGCAACCGCGAGCACTTTTTCTCCGTCAGCCGGTGCTAACAGCGTGTTGGTATATGGATCGTCGCCCTCGTTTCCCGCGGAATTAAAAACGATAACTCCTTTTTCCACCGCCATTTCTGCGGCAATGGTGGTTTTTGCGGTTTTGCCGTCCATTTGCGCGGGAGTGTACCAGTCGATGTAGCCCAATGAACTGCTGACAATATCCGCCCCCATTTTTTCCCCCCATTCGATTCCGGCAACCCAGTAGTCTTCTTCAATCGGCGTTTCGCTTTGATCGACTTCCGTTTTTGCCAGTAAAAACGATGCTTTAAAAGCGGCGCCAATCAGCATTCCCGGCGCATATCCCGCAATTACCGAAAGCGTTTTTGTTCCGTGCCAGCCTTCATACGCTTTAAACTGTGAATCATCCACCCCCTCATCGCCGTGGATAAAATCATAAGTGGCTATAATATTAAGACTATCGAACGCCAGATGATGATACAGCAGATTAAATCCGTCGTCAAGCATGCAGATAACAACATCTTCTCCGTAAAAACCTTGTTGATGCAAAAAAGGAACGTTGATTAATTCAAGTTGATCCAAAGATTCTCCGTAAGGGAGAGAATCGGTTGTGCTGCCGCGCTTTGGAAGAGAGTGGATTTTTTCTTCGTCCGGTCGGGGTAAAATTCTTTTGCCGACAATAACGGGCTCGATCTTAAGGACAAAATCGAAGTTGCGGATCGCCTCCAGATTTTCAAGCGAGGCTTCCGCGCTTACTCCGTTCAGCCAGCGGGAAACAACGCGTATTCGGCTGACACGGGATTTAACGGCTTCGATGTAGGGTTCGTAAACAGGCAGATCGCTGAATTCAATCAGCGCTTTTTGCGGTCTTCTCAACATTCTTCGTTTGATGGCTCGTTCGCTTAATATTTGTTCCGGTTTCATTAAAGCCGCGGAAGACTTTCCCTTGTCCTTAAAAAATATCCATGCTTTTAACTGACCGGTTGTCGTTTTCGCAAACATGTCCGGATCCAAACCGGTTTGAGCGGATATCCGTGATACGCCTGATAAAGCAGCGATGAGTGCGAAAAAAAGGAAGAGTCTTTTCATTGGTTTGCCCCGCTAATTTATTGCCTGGTGTCTATTATCTTAAAAATCTATGGCATTAACTGCAAATCCATTTTATTAAAAACGAAATAAAGGGGATCATTAATTTCCGCAAAGGTGGGTTAAAAAAATTTTTTGAGAAAAAAGAAGCCGGACTAATATCTTTGTTTCAGGTTTTTTGGCGAATACCGATAACGCCCATCATACGTCCGCTTTTATTTCCGTCTCTGCGATACGAGTAATAGAGTTCCGCGTTGCAATGGGTACAATCCGAATCATATTCGATATTGGCTTCGGGAATTCCTTCATCGGCGAGTTGCCGCAAAATAACGCCCTGTAAATTCAGTTTAAAATGATCCGCTCCGTCGGGAGACAAGAAAGATTCCGGAAAATACCGGGCGGTTTCCGGATCGATTTGGTAACACTGTTTTTGAACGCCGGGTCCGACGGCGACAAACAAATTTTCCGGCGAGGAATGAAAACGGGTTTTTAAGAGGGAGACGGTTTTACCCACGATATTTTTTGCGCTTCCGCGCCAGCCGGAATGGACAATCGCCGCCGCCTCGTTTTGGTCGTCATAAATAAAAACCGGGAAGCAGTCCGCGGTTTGTACGCTTAAAAAAAGACCGGGTCGAGCGGTAATCAAAGCGTCGCATTGCGGAACAATGCCGGGCGCGTCAACAATTTTTATCCGATCGGAATGCACCTGTTCCGGAAAGACGATCTGCTGCTGCGGTACGCCGAGTTCGGTAAAAAAAAGACGCCGGTTTTGTTCAACGGCTGAGGGAAGATCACCGGTACGGAGACCTAAATTACACTGATCGAAGGGCGGATTGCTTACGCCGCCCTTGCGGGTGGAAAAACCGTGAATAATCCGAGGGAAGGGCTTGAAGATATCGAATCGTTTA
Source organism: Calditrichota bacterium (assembly GCA_013151275.1). GTDB lineage: Bacteria > Calditrichota > Calditrichia > Calditrichales > Calditrichaceae > Caldithrix. Next base: position 3,840 of record JAADIP010000063.1, read on the forward strand.
ATAAGCGGTTTAATCTCCAAATCGGGTTTACCTTTTCGGGTTTAATTTAATTGAGCGGTAACAGTTGTCCGTAAACGTATTTCAAAATTCTTGTCGCGTTGTTGTATCTTTTTTCGCCCACATTAAAGCGTCGTAAAATGCCTTCGTACTTTGGCGCTTCCTTCATTAATTCCAAAAAGTTTTCACGCGTCGGTTTTTTGCTGTCGGAGGAGATGGCGTGCAGAATAAAGTTGAAATTGTCATAGCCCAACAATTCATACTTTTCGGGAGTACGATGAAAAGTCTGCCTGAATTTGTTGACAAATTGTCTGTAGTCCCAGTTTTCCTGATTCAGAAAATTATCGCTGATAAAAATCAGCCCGTTTATGTAATTTTTGTTCTTGTTCAATTTGTCCGTGTCATACCAGTCGCTGTTTCCGATGATCTGAGCCTGGATGTTCCAATAAGCGTACTGTGAGGCTACCATGGCAATATCCTCGGAATAGACGGGTAACAAAATCCCGCCTATGCTGTGAACCGGAATATCGGCGGAATCGATTTTAACGCGGTTTGTGGAATGCAGGATCTGCTCTCTTTTTTCCTTTTGATAAATACGGTACAGAGAATCGATTTGACTCAGTTTTACCGTGGTATCCGCCTGCATTACGGAATCCTGAAACGCCAATTTCAACGCCACGCGTTTCAGCGTTTTAAAATGATTGGTCAAGTCTCTGTCTTCCGGGTAGTACCATCGTTGAGCCGGTATTTCAATAAAATTGTTTTCCAGATAATCGGTAAACGTTTTGGTAAAATCGAGAAAATAATCATCTATCGGCGAAAGGGTTACAACTCTGCGGATGTTTAATGAATCCACCACAAATCTCGCCAGCTTACTCGCCATAATATCAACGGGAACGGCGAGTTGAACGAGGCGGTTTGAGAGACGACGCAGACTTTTTCCCGAAGCCGTGGGACTAATCAGAGTAATTTGCTCGTAATCGGCAATCACGGCGCAACTTGCCGTTATTTCATTTTCCAAAGGACCGAACACACAGGTTATCGACGGATCTCTGCTGATCTCTTTCATCTTTTGTAAAGCCGTGACCAGCCGCCCCTCGTAATCGTAAGGAACTAATTGAATATTCATTTGATTGATATGGTTGAATTCGGACAGAGCCAATTGCGCGCCGTCTAAAATTGCCTTGCCAATGTCCTTGTTTGCTCCGCTCAACGGCAGCAGAACCGCAATTCGCACCACGTTGTGCTCTCTGTTTTTCAGAAAATCGTACAAGTTTTCCGCTTTTTGGTCGATTTCGGCGAAATTGCCGGGAAGCGTTTTGTACTCTTCCAGTATCCGCAAAGCCGCCTGAGCGTTCCGCGCCTCGTAAAAACGTTCGGCTTCTATGTATTTTACAAGTTTCTTCCGGAAAGGAGTTCTGGCTTGTTGCTCAATAAAGGAGATGCCCTGTTCATCCAGAGCGTAGCGCAGGGCGTTTTTCACCAACTCAAAAGTCTTTTTCTTTAATCTGGGATCGTCGCTTTTTTCAACAATCGACAGCCAAATTTGAGTAGCCGTCTGAACGCGGTTTAAACGAAAATAATTATTAGCCATTACGAATTGAATATCGTCGCGGTAACGGCTTTCCGGAAATTTTTTCAAAAACGTCTCGCAAATTTCCAGGGATTTTTGATATTCGCCCATTTTGTAAAGCGTTTTTGCCAGCATCAAATAATTGGCGGTTAAAAGATGGCTTTTGGACCCCAGACGGGAAATGACCAAAGAAAAGTTTTTGCGGGCTTTTTGGTATTCTCCGGTTTTGTAATCCTGAATGCCCTGTTGGAAAATCTTCCATTCTTTTTGAGAAGCCTGTTGAGCAAAAGCAAAAGCGGCAAATAACATTATGGCAAAGACGATTTTTATTCCACGATTCATGTTCAATTCCCCAATATTTTGCATTCAATTGAGTTGAAAACTAATAAACTTTAGCCAATCAAAGCAAAAAGAATTTTATTAACGCTTAAAAATGACGCATAGTTTCATTAAGAAAAAAGTAAGTTCGCAGGAAAGACGGTTTTTCGTTCTTAATGTCAGCAAAGATTCGGGAAAATTTAGTGCCTTCTTATCCGGATAAAAATTTCCGAAGCAATCTCCTCATCCACGGCAAATTGGCTGTGTCCGGACTTGAAGACGAAAGACGGCGATCTTTGGATTAAAGTAATGTCGTTGCCCGGTAAAATGCCCATGGCTAACATTTTGTCCAGAAGATCCCGTTGGGACATGTGAACATAAGCGATTTGTCCCTGTTCGTTGGGACGCATCTCGCTTAAAGGCACAATGATGGGGCGAATGGTCTCCAATTTTTTTTCGCAGCATTTTCCTTCGGGGATCGGTTTACCGTGCGGGCAAAAGTGCGGATGACCCAAAAGCGTGCAAATTGCCTCGTCAAGTCCGTCAAAAAGGGCGTGTTCCAGTCGGCAGGCGTGATCGTCCAGAACCTGATCCACCGTGTTAAAGACATCTGCTAAAAGCCTTTCCGCCAAACGGTGGCGTCTGATAGCCATTGCGGATTCCTTTTCTCCCTTCCCGGTCATTTTAACCTGCTTCCCCTTTAAAGCAATTAATCCGTGCTCTTTTAATTCGGCAATGACTTCCGGGGCGTAATTACTTGCGTCCAAAAAGGTCTTTTTATTTTCAACTATTGTTGTCCACAAATCTTCCAAAACTTCCTGGGCTGCTTCGCTGACCATAATCAAGGCTCCACTTTATTTTTTTTGAATTTAAAAGATAACAGCTTTCTGAGCTTTTTACCAGTTTTACTTTCGGGCAGCATTTCGTACCCGCAGTTGGGGCAACATATAAGGCTGCACGATCGATGAAGCGGACATGATTCACAAGGACTTTTAGCCTCTTCGGGTTGATATTCATACCCGCATAAGGGACATTTCATAATACGATACCCGTAAATGCAAAAAATTTGTGTAAAACAATTCCAGAACCAAAAGCAAACAGCATTACAAAGAAAAACATTCCTAACGCCGTTTTGATCCCGCGTTCTTTAATGGTTACGGCGAACTGCGCAATACAGGGGACGAACAGCGTCATAACCGTTATGGATATCAGCAATTGGTTACCGGTTAATATTCCGCGTAAGTCATAAAGACCGGCTGCGCCGTAATCCCTTCTGAAAAAGCCGAAAATAAAAGCCACTGCGGTATCGCCCGGTAAACCCATCCAGCTCATTAAAGGTTTCATGCCGTTTACGATCAATTCAAACAATCCCGTCAGTTGTCCCAACCATAACAAAACGCTCGCCAGAACAAAAAACGGCAAAACCTCTTTAAAGTACCATTCCATCCGCGTATAGGTTTTTACAAGAATATTCGTGGGACGCGGAAACCGCAAAGGCGGCAGCTCGATGTAAAAGCTGGGACGCACTCCGGGCATCAGTTTTGACGATAAAAATCCGACCAGAAAGAAGATCATAAGAACAATCCCGATCCAGACCCACAGAACCTTGGGATTGGTCGAAGCCATGGCTAATAAAACGCCGAGCTGCGCCGAACAGGGAATTGCCAGAGTCAGCAACAGTGTGCTGATGATTCGTTCGCGTTTTGTTTCCAGGGTTCTTGTGACCACCGTTGCCATTGTATCGCAGCCGAATCCCAAAACGATCGGCAAAACCGCTCTTCCGTTTAATCCTATTTTCTTGAAAAAGCGGTCAACCAAAAGCGCCAGCCTCGGCAAATAACCGCTGTCTTCGATGAATGAAAAAGCCAGAAAGAAAGTGCCGACTATGGGTAAAATAATGGCAATGGCGTAGCGAATTCCCAGGGTAATTATTCCGTACTCGCCTCCGAACAGATCACGAATAGGCTGCCAGGGTACCCAGCTTACCAAGAGTTTATTTACCAAAGGATTGACATATTGCCCGAAAACGGAAATTTCCAGAAAATCAACAATGGTCTGAGCGCCGAGAACTCCCACAAACAGATAAAACAGGTACAGAACAAGAATAATAATGGGAAACCCGGTATAGGGCGACAGGAACAAGCGATCCAGAAAACCGGTTGGCGTCGTCGCTTTTTCCGCCGACGATTTTACAGCCTTTTTAAGAATTTGATCCGTCAGCGCCCGCTCGCTTTTCGCTATCTCCAAATCCAACCCCACATGGTAAGCCGCTTTAACCTTTTCCCTTGTCTCTTTAATTTGTTGAAAAACGGAATCCGGCTCTTTTTCTTCGATCATTTTCCGGACTTCTTTATCGCCTAACAAAAACAGATAGGCAAGCATATTTGCGGACAAGGCGTACCTGCTTTTCAGAAGCGAACTGATTGTTTGAATAGCCTTTTTGATGAGAGGCGGATAGGGAATTTCGACGCCCCGATGATTATCGGAAAATTGAGTTTCCGTCTGTAAAAATTCGGACAGACGCTTTTTTAATTCCTTTATACCCCTGTTTCTGGCAAGCGCGGTTGTAACAACCGGAATTTGTAATATGTGTTCAATTTGAGCGGGATCGATTTTAATGGAAAGACGATCGGCTTCGTCCATCATGTTTATTACTAAAAAGACGGGCAAACCCGCGTTCTTGAGTTGTAAGGTCATGGGCAGCATGCGATTTAAGTTTTTAGCGTCAACCACGTGGATGACCACGTCGGGAGATTCGTTGATCAGCACATTCCGGGCGACGCGCTCTTCTTCGGTAATCGGCAATAAACGATACATGCCCGGCGTATCTATTATATTAAGCGAAATCGAATTTAAGCGCCCCTTTCCGTTGGAGAGCTCTACCGTTGTGCCCGGGTAATTGGAAACCGTGACATAAGCGCCGGTCAATGTATTAAATAAAACGCTTTTCCCGACATTGGGAGAACCTACAATCACTATTTTTGCATGTTTTTTCTTCTTTCGCGTTTGAGAAGATGCAAACGCGTTTTTTTTATCCACTTCCAAGTTTTGTTCGTTCATCATATCCGTTTAATCCCGATTTCATAGTATAGTAAGGAAATAATAACCCTTGTTATATTAATATAACAATGTAATTTAAAGATTCTTAAATCGAAAAGCAATTTATTGTTATCGGCATTAATTCGAGAGAATTTAAGAGCGTTATTTTTAAGATCAGATTGATTTTGTTAGCACATTGTATTTTAAAAATAAATTATTAATCCGGAAATTTCCCTTTAAATTTGTAAAAAATTAATAATTTTCAAAATTCTTCCGACCAATTATAATGAGTGTTCATAAGATAGCGAGGTATTTTATCCGGGATGATTAAGAAAGTAAAAGTGGATCAATTAAAACCAGGCGTCTATATTTCTGATTTTAATTGTAACTGGATAAGCCATCCTTTTTTGACGAGTAAAAAACGTATTAACAGTTATCGCGATGTTGAAAAGATAAAAAGGACCGGCATAGACGAAGTGTACATAGACACGACCAAGGGTATCGATGTTTACGACACTTTTTCGAAAGACGAATTTCTCAGGATTTTTGAATCCGATTCATTCCAGATAAGTCCGGGCGATGAATTAGACTTTGAGGTTCAGGTTCCTCTTAAAAAGGAATTAAAAAGGGCGCGCGAAATCCAGAATCAGGCGAGCCAGATTCTGAAAAAAGCGTATCAGGACATCCGCTACGGCAACGGCATCAGAGTGGATGAAGTCGCTTCAACTGTTAAAGAAATCGTTAATTCAATCTCCAGAAATCACGACGCTTTATTGCTTATTTCAAATATCAAGAATAAAGACGAGTACACTTATGAGCATTCAATTAATGTTTCTATTTTAACTGCGGGCATTTGCAAGGCGTTGAAAATGGAGAAAGAAGAAATTGTCGATTATACTTTAGGCGCTTTTCTCCATGATATCGGAAAAAGTAAAATACCGAATGAAATTTTAAATAAAAAAACTCCGCTAACTCCCAAAGAATTTGAAATCTTAAAAAAGCATGTCAATTACGGAATGGAGTTGGTGAGTTCTCACGAACATATCAGCGAAAATGCGCTTTCGGTAATTGCCGAACACCACGAGCGCTTAAACGGTACCGGTTACCCCCGTAAGTTGAACGAATATGAAATCAGTAAAGGGGGAAAAGTAGGCGCCATTATCGATGTTTACGACGCTCTTACCTCTAACAGGGTTTATCATCCGCCCCTTAATCCCGTGCAGGCGATTAAAGAGATTTACGCGCAGCGATTGATTCATTTCGATGAAGATCTGATCGAACAGTTCATACGTTTTTTGGGCATTTACCCGCCCGGCAGTATCGTAAAATTGGAAAGCGGATTTTTGGCGATTGTAATCGAAGCGGGTCGGGCGAATATTTTACGTCCCATAGTTCGTCTCATCTACGATTTGAAGAAGGATATTCCGATAACGCCGAGGAATCTTGATCTTTCCAAAGGAATAGGGGAGCTTCACAATATCGTGGGAACGGTGGACCCCATTTATTACAAAATCAATTTAAACGAATATTTATTGAACCTGGCTTTGTCGTAGATTTTGAGAAACAGTTGAAGGAATAGCTCGTTAGGATTAAATCTCCCGTTCCGCATTCGCGGTTTTAAAGCCATCCTTCGGGCAAAAAGCTTTGCTCAAAAACACTTTTTGCTTCGTTTAAAAAGGGCAGCACGCCGGTTGCCACATATCGCTTGGAAAAATGGAATAAGATTAACTTTTTAACGCCCGATTTTTTAGCCAACCGCGCGGCGAATTCGGCGGTTAAGTGACAGTTCTTTTCAGCCAAAGCCCTTTCCCGCTCCAGATATTGACTTTCGCAAAACAAATAATCACAGCCGCGCAGCCATTCGGTCAAACTCGCATTGTCCCGGGTTAAATAAAAATCCGTCAGGTAAGCCGCGCTTTCGCCCGGTTTTCTGAACAGCAGCTTTTGTCTTAATTCTCCCAGATTTCTTTTAATTCCCAGAACTTCAATTTCATCCGAATCTTTTAATGACGTGTCTTTAAGTAAGCCAAGCCACTCGCCCGGTTTTAAATTGTCCGCATTTAAAAGGAGTTCGTTTATCTTTAGCTTCGGGGCTTCTTCGGTCTTAAAGCCCAGAACCGGTATTTTGTGCTCTAAAAAACGGACGGAAACTTTAAACGCTTCATCGGAAAAGACGGTCTGCGAAAAAGCCGATTCCCGAATTTTTCGTTTTCGGGAGAAGCCGTTTTTTGCCGACAGTTGAAATGTGATAATCTTTTGCGGTTGTATTTCGTGAATCAGCCATTTTGATTCGATGCCCTGCGTCAGATTCCAGGTAAAGCTGTTGAGGCGGTGAAAGATTATTTTTGCGGTGTCTTTTGGTCCCCATATATGAACGGGTTTGTTTGCCCGGTCGTAGTTGGCGCGAATAAAATGATCAAAGCCCGCGACATGATCCAGATGGAAGTGCGAAAAGAAGAGATGATCTGTTTTTTGGATTTCGGAAAGGGATAAATTGTTAATCGTGTTTTCGCCGCAGTCAAAAAGCAAACGGAATTGTTTTTGTCCGGTATCTACTTTTAAAAACAGCGCGTTGTCTGCAAATGGTTGTCCTAAAATTCTACAATGTAACGCCATAATTATTTCGTTGAAAAACTTTCGGATTGTCAAAAAACGCCCGCCGCGGGCGGGCGCTTTGACGACTATTAGGGTTCGATTTTAGTGCCGAGCACATTCAGAAACTGCTTCATCCATTCGGGATGGGCGGGCCAGGCTGGAGCGGAAACCAGTTTGCCGTCGGTGTGCGCGTCGGAAAAGGTTTCGTTGTTCGGAATCCACGTTCCGCCGGCAAGTTCGACTTCGGTTTTAACCGCGGGATAGGCAGAGCACTTTTTCCCTTTTAACACGCCGGCAGCCGAAAGCAGTTGCGCTCCGTGGCAGACGGCGGCGATGGGTTTGTCGTTTTCCGCAAAATGGCGCACAATCTCAAGCACCCGCTCGGTCAGACGAAGATATTCCGGAGCGCGACCGCCGGGGATAACCAGCGCATCGTAATCTTCGGGATTTACTTTGTCAAAATCGGCGTTAACCGCAAAGTTGTGCCCGGGTTTTTCGCTGTAGGTTTGATCGCCTTCAAAATCGTGGATTGCGGTTTTGACTGTTTGCCCCGGTTTTTTGCCCGGACAAACGGCATCTACCTGGTGTCCGACCATGGTGAGAATCTGGAAGGGAACCATGGTTTCGTAATCTTCAACAAAGTCGCCTACCAGCATTAAAATCTTTTTACTTGACATATCCAACCCTCCTTCTTAGAGTTTGACGATTTGATACTATTAGCGGCGCTCCAATTTACAAAATTATTATTGAAGTTTCATTAAGTTTTCGTTAGTAATTGAACGCCGGAGATTAAAATTGTTCCCAAACAATATTTTCGGTTTTTAATGCGGGATAAAAGTTAATTGCCGGTTATCTCAAAAGGTGAAAGTGCGATTTAACCGAATTAAAAAAAGCAGGTCGTTTGCGACCTGCTTTTAAAAATCCGATTATTCTGTTTATTCCATGTTTTCGACGATCGCTTTGGCGAATTCGGAAGTTTTCAACAGGGTTGCGCCGTCCAAAAGACGATGGAAATCGTAAGTTACCCGTTTTTGCAGAATGGTTTTTTCCATCCCTTTAACGATTAGATCGGCAACTTCCTGCCAGCCTAAATGTTCGAACATTAAAACGCCGGAGAGGATGAGCGATCCGGGATTAACCTTGTCCAGATTGGCGTATTTGGGAGCCGTGCCGTGTGTGGCTTCGAAGATAGCGTGTCCGGTGTCGTAATTAATATTGGCTCCGGGTGCGATTCCGATTCCGCCTACTTGCGCGGCGAGCGCGTCGGAAAGATAATCGCCGTTCAAATTCATGGTGGCGATTACGTCAAACTCGTCGGCGCGGGTCAAAACCTGTTGAAGCGTGATGTCGGCAATGGCGTCTTTGATCATTAGTTTTTCTTTGTACTTTCCGTTGCCGTGGGTGGGGTACAATTTTAAGGCTTCTTCCACTTCCTTCTGAAGTTCCAGCTTTTTCGAGTCGGTTAATAAGTCGTAGCCGGGTTCAATTCTTCGCGCGTTCTCTTCGACTGAAATATTGGGATCAGCGTCTTTGTTTCCTAAAATCCAGCTTTCCCGCTGAGTGACGACATGATCTCTGAATTCGGTTTTGGCGACTTCGTATCCCCAGTTTTTAAAAGCGCCCTCGGTGAATTTCATGATGTTGCCCTTGTGGACAAACGTCACGGATTTGCGGTTGTGGCTTAAGGCGTATTTGATAGCCGCCCGAGCCAGACGCATTGATCCTTCTTTGGAGACCGGTTTAATCCCGATTCCGGAAGTGTTGGGGAAGCGGATATTCTTTACGCCCATCTCTTCCTGTAAAAATCGGATCACTTTTTTTACCTCTTCCGATTCGGCGGGCCATTCAATACCGGCGTAAATATCTTCCGTGTTTTCCCTGAAAATAACCATATCGACCTTTTCGGGACGGAGCACCGGAGAGGGAACGCCTTTAAAGTACCGGACAGGGCGTAAACAGACGTAGAGATCCAGAGTTTGTCTTAAGGTGACGTTCAGCGAACGAATTCCGCCGCCCACAGGCGTGGTAAGAGGTCCTTTAATACCGACCAAATATTCCTTAAAAGCTTCAATGGTATCATCGGGAAGCCAGCTATTGAACTTTTTAAAGGCTTTTTCACCGGCAAATACTTCGAACCATTCTATTTTTCGTTTGCCGCCGTAAGCTTTTTTCACGGCTTCGTCAAAAACATGCTGCGATGCGCGCCAAATGTCCGGACCTGTTCCGTCCCCTTCGATAAAGGGAATTATCGGATTGTCCGGCACGTTTAATTTACCATCGGATAAAGAAATGTGTTCACCGGAGTCGGGTGGGTTCAGATGTTTAAATGCCAAGATTCTCCTCCTTTCTTTGTTATTAACACGGGTAATTTAAACAGAAATAGATAAAAAAAAAATATTCTAAACCGGGAAACGCTTAAATAAAAATTTGAAACGATTATGAAGTTGATTAGTTGACTATAAGAGAGAAATGATTATTCTCCGCCGGATAAAAAATAGCCGACAGAAAAAATCAACGTCCCGGATAAAGCGCCCGTGATTTAAAAATGAGCGCTTTCTTAATGGAAAGAGGGCTTCCCGGAAAAATTTTGTTTGATAATCAACAGGCGCTGCTATATATTTGCCAATTGAAGGAGGAAAAAGTTGGCGGAACAGTTTCATAAAATATACATCTCGGCTTCTGAGTTTGTAAAAGCATGGGAAAAAGAAGTTTACGAGTTAACAAACCTGGATTATTTCATCTATTTAACGATGAATACGCTGGCGGAGTATCTTGAAACTATTTTTTTTCCGTCCCAGCGCAATATTGACGAACAGTTTCTGTTGGATAACGATGAAATTACAAATCTCGCTTTTCATCTGGGCGATAATCTTCAGTTGTTTTTTGACAAAAACTGTTTTGGCATTTGCAGCATGAACTGCCCGATCCAACTGGATCAAAAAATAACTTCCGAGGATTTTTTGAAAGCCGGAAAAGTACCGGAAAACATGGAATTCACTGTACATTCCTGTTCCATTAAAGAGCACTGTCTGAAGTACGATTTGCTTAATTACGTGATTATTGACGCCATTCTCGATTTTTACAGGTACGATCTCAATATCTCCGCCGAAGACGATCATCCCATTTTACAACAACTTATTCAATTTGTAAACGAAACGATGATAGATCTGGTCAGACGGCACGGAAATCATCTGTTGGTAAATCCTCAGGAAAACGCCAGCTCTTATTTCGAGAATTTAATAAATTCTGAAGAGACCACCTGGAATGAGTACGACTTTTGGTCTTTTGAAGAACAGGATCACAACGAACCGGACGAATTATGGAAGCTTCCTAACACGGATTTATTTTTGGCGATCGAAGAATTTAAACAACTGAGAAAAACTTCGGCAACAACCCGAAACGATATTCTGGAGCTCTTCGGAAAATTTGTGAACGGATTCATCGGCTCCATTGACGTAAAAGAGCTCTCTTACGATGATCTGGAAGAATTCCTGATGATTGTGCTGCCCACGGAAATGTGTTCCGAACCACAAATAAATTTTGAGCGGGAAGTCGAATCGTTTTCCAACTTTCTCAAATTTTTGGATTATCAGTACGAGGCGAATCTCTCTTTGTACTGGGATGATTTTGAAACCACGCTTTTAAACGACTTAAAACGAACTTTCTATTTGGGTCAAGCCTATCATAAAAATAATTCCTATGTTGACTATCAGCTTTCCGAGGAGAAAAACGATCCTTCGATTATCGACGGCTTTTTTGAGGTTGTCGATCGGGTGGAAGATTTATTTGTGATCGAAGATATTCATTTGAAGGATCAGTATTCATTGGTCGATCTTTCCATGCTTGAGATTGAATCTGTTTTTCCCGGCGATATTTTGAATATGCAGATTGTGGAAGCCGGAGACGATAAGTGGAAAGCTATTTGGATTGAATGTGTGTTTGCTCCGAAATCAAAATACTATTTGCTATGATCAATCGCATTAAAGCCCGCCGTTTTTGATCTTGCTCCAAAGCTATTTTATGGTTATAATTGATCTTTTACGGAATTTATGAAGATTACAGACTTAAATTGATTGGTAAACAATTTATGAGTGAAAATAATGTTCGTGTGGTAACGAATAATCGTAAAGCCAGGCATGACTATCACATCATCGATTCGGTGGAAGCGGGAATTGTTCTGAGAGGAAGCGAAGTAAAATCCATCCGCGAAGGCAAGGTAAACCTGAAAGACGCCTATGCCCGCTTTAAAAACGGCGAATTATGGCTTATCGGGATGCACATTTCGCCTTACAGGCAAGCCACGTTTGAAATGCAGGACCCTTTAAGAACCCGCAAATTACTGTTGCACAAACGGGAGCTAAAAAGGCTGCAAAGATACGTGGACGAAAAAGGTGTTACTTTAATTCCTCTGAAAGTCTATTTTAAAAAACATCTTGTAAAAATCGAATTGGGGATAGCCCGCGGTAAAAAACAGTACGATAAGCGCGCTTCCATCGCCGAACGCGATCAAAAACGCGAACTTGAACGTATGCTTAAAAGGAATTTTTAACGAGGATCAAAAAGGAGTCAACGATGGTTTTTCCGCCGATTAATGAGCAAATGGATTTGATAAAGAGAGGCGTTGTTGAATTATTGCCGGAAGAAGAACTGGTTAAAAAATTAGAACGATCGATTAAAGAAGGCAAGCCGTTAATCATAAAGCAGGGATTCGATCCCACGGCGCCGGATATTCATCTCGGGCACACGGTGGGAATTAGGAAATTAAAACACTTTCAGGATCTGGGGCATCAGGTGGTGGTTATTATCGGCGATTACACAGCCATGGTCGGCGACCCCAGCGAGAGAAATTCCACCAGACCCAGATTGACCCATGAACAGGTTTTGAAAAACGCCCAAACGTATCAGGAACAGTTTTTTAAAATCCTCGATCCTAAAAAAACCGTCATTCGTTTTAACGGGGAATGGTTCGGCAAGATGTCGTTTGCCGAAATCATGGAGTTGGCTTCCAAATTCACCGTGGCAAGAATGCTGGAACGCGATGATTTTGCGAGACGTTACGGCAGCCAGCAGCCGATCAGCATTCACGAGTTTTTTTACCCGTTGATGCAGGGATACGATTCGGTTATGATAAAGGCGGATGTGGAAATAGGCGCCACGGAGCAAAAATTTAATCTGACAATCGGGCGGGATATTCAGCGGGAATACGGGCAGGAGCCGCAGGTAATTTTAACGCTGCCGGTTCTTGAAGGTCTGGACGGCAAGCAGCGCATGAGCAAATCCATCGGAAACTACATCGGGATCGACGAAGATCCGAGAGAAATGTACGGCAAAACAATGTCCATTCCCGATGAGTTGATTTACCGCTATTTTGAGCTGGTTACCGATGTGGACGGCGCGCAATTGAAACGCATTAAAGAACAACTTGCCGATCCCAAAGTAAATCCGCGTGATCTTAAGATGCAGTTGGCGCACACCCTTGTGCGGATGTATCACGGAGAAGAGGCGGCTGACCATGCGGCGCAGGAATTCCGGAAAGTATTTGTGAAAAAAGATATTCCCGATGAAATGCCGGAAGTTCTGTTAAAAACGGTTCAAATGCGTATTGATAATCTTCTTATCGCCACAAAAACGGCGGTCTCCAAAAGCGAAGCAAGGCGTTTAATCTCCGGCGGCGGAGTGAGTCTGGACGGAGAGAAAATTACCGATCCGTTTTATCTGGCAGATTTAAAGGATGGTCAGATACTGAAGGTTGGCAAAAGAAAATTCGTTAAAATAAAGACTTCGGCAAATTAAAAAAGGAGCGGAAAACCGCTCCTTTTATTCCATAGCCGCGCGATAGGTTTCGCGGTGTTTACTGTCTAATCGGACCAATTTTTCCAGATCCGGTTTGAAACCTCTGAATAAATCCGCTAATTCCTTACTATGCGAATTGAAAAAATACTGCAAATAAAGATTGTTCGGCTGTACTTTATAAACCTTCATCATTCCGTCGAGGACCTTTTTAGCGTATTTATAAGCTTCCATGCGTTTGCCTTCGTCCAAAAGATATAAAGCCTCAAAAAAGTCCGGTTTTACTTCGCGCAAAGGTCTGGTTCTCGAGTCCGTAATCATAAAAACCAAATTCATTCGTGAAGTCCAGCCTTTTGGATAGTTGGAAAGCTGCCCCTGATTTGCAATATCCCTCGCCTTTTCGTACAGAGGATTTCCTTTCAGATAATCGTTTGTGTCCAACTCTCCGGCTAAAATCATGTAAGCATAAAAATCAAGAAAATGGGTCAGCGGATCAAACTGGCTTTTAAAATGACTGAGAGGAGTGCCCTGATCATAAGGAAATTCCCACGTTTTGTCGTAAAAATATTCGCCCGATTCGCTGGTGATTAAAAACTGAGCCAGATAAATTTTTTCATGGCTCTTTTTCTGGACGGTCTGAATTATGATGCGGATTCTGCAATTTACATCGTATTCATATTCGTCGTCGATCCACTCGTATCCGTTATAGTACTGTTCGACTTTATCTGCAAAATTTGAAAGAATGTTTAGCTCGTCGGCGGGTAAATTTGACGGATCAAGAGTTACGGTTACTTTTAAGACCTGAGCAAAACTAAAAGCGGAGAGAACAAAAAGCACTATTAAAACATAATGCAGCTTTTTCATGGCTACTCCATAATTTTTTTAACTTGACACCTCAATATAAAAACTCGCTTTAATAAAAGCTAATAAATTCAATTATTAAAATGGTTCTGTCAACAGGCAAACATTTTAATCAGTTAATCGCTGAAATTCAAGGTAAAAATTCATGAAGAATATTTTGAGCGATGGGTTTGCGGATAATTTGTTTTTCAAAGAATTTAAATCATCGGCAATGAATTCTCGGAACCCGGCGCGAAATCCAGCAGGTAACCTCATAAGGAATCGTTTGCAGGGTTTTGGCAATTTCAATAATCTTGATGTGCTCTTTGCCCTGTTTGCCAAAAATCACCACTTCGTCGCCGATTTTTACGTCGGTAGCGGGTCCAAGATCGACCATAAATTGATCCATGCAAACCGTGCCCACTACCGGATACCGCTTGCCGCGGATTAAAACCGTGCCCTTGTTGGTAAAGCGGCGGTTATAGCCGTCGGCGTAACCCGCCGGGATCACGGCAATATGCGTTTGGCGCGGAGTGTGGTAGCGGCGGTTGTAACTTACCGGTCTTCCCGCAGGCATTTTTTTGATTAATGTTATTTTTGATTTAAACGCCATTACTTCTTTTAAAGTCCAGTCATGTTTAAAGTCGGGAGAGGGCGGGTTTCCGTAAAGCATTACGCCCGGACGCACCATATCAAAGTAAGCCTGCGGAAAGCGCATGATGGCTGCTGAATTTGCCAAATGAAAAATCAGACCGGGATATTTGCTTTTAATTTTTTTTTGAAAATCGAGGAAAGCCGCTATTTGATTTTGGGTAAATTCGCGGTCTTCTTCGTCGGCGCTTGAAAGGTGAGAATAGACGCCGACAACCTGCCAACTGGGTTCGTCCAAAATTTTGAGGATTAGTTGCAAATCTTTCTCCGGGAAAAAACCGATCCGCCCCATTCCGGTATCGATTTTGATTTGAACGCGCGCTTTTTTCTTTTCTGAAATACACAAGGAACGCAGCGGTTCAAGCTGCGAACTATCCGTGAGCGTAATATCCAGATTGTAATTCAGATATTCCGGAAAAAAGTTACTCAGATGCGCGCCGAATACCAGAATCGGAGCTTCGATTCCCGCTTTTCGCAATTCGATTCCTTCTTCATGAAAAGCAACGCCTAAATAATTTACGCCGTTTTCTATTAATGTTCGGGCGACCTGCACGCTTCCGTGACCGTAAGCGTCGGCTTTTACAACTCCCATTACCCGCGCGGGAGCCACGGCGTTTTGAATGAGTTTTAAATTATTAATTAAATTTGAATGAAAAATATATGCTCTTGTAGGTCCCATGGCTTCACCAATCGTATTTTTGAGCAAGTTCTTCTGCGGTTTGTCCTTTAAAAATTGTCCGGACTTCTTTCCCGGAAACAAGATATTCGGGAATCGAGGGGCGAAGGTTGTAGTTGGAAGCCAGAACCTGTCCGTAGGCTCCGGCGCCGCCCACAGCCAGCAAGTCGCCTCTTTCCGTCAGCGGCATTTCCCGGTCGGTTGCCAGAAAATCGCCGCTCTCACAAACCGGTCCCACAACGTCAAAACGATCTTTGGCGTTATCGTTTAAAATTAACGGGACAACGGAGTGGTAAGCGTGGTACAGGCTCGGACGCAGTAAGTTGTTCATGGCTGCGTCAACAATTAAAAACTTTTTAACCGGGGTCTGTTTGCGGTACAATACCCGCGTGATTAACAACCCGGCGTCGCCGACGATAGATCTTCCCAATTCGACGACCAATTTTACTCCCAGATTTTTAAAAGCCCGTAAATAGGACGGAAGGATCGTTTTTAACGGATATTCACGCTGCGGCTTTTTAAAATCATTGTAATAATCGATGCCTATTCCGCCTCCGAGGTCCAAAGCGGAAATCTCAAATCCTTTTTTGCGTAATTGATCGATAATGTCTTTCAAATATTCGGCGGTTTCGAGAAACGGTTTGGGATCGGTAATCTGAGATCCGATGTGCACGTGAATTCCGACGGGTTTTAACCACTTGTCCTCAAAAGCCTGTTGATACAAACGCAAGGCGTCGTTCAAAGGAATTCCGAATTTGTTGAGGTGTTTGCCCGTTGAGATGTAATCATGGGTCGGGGCTCCGATATCGGGATTAATTCTAAAGGCTACCGGAGTTTCGATTTTTAATTTCCCGGCGATCTCTCGCGTCAGATAAAATTCCTCCGCCGACTCAATATTCAACGAATGAATACCCGTTCTTATTGCCAGCTCAATTTCAGATGCGGTTTTTCCCACGCCGGCAAAGACGATTTTTTTGGGAGGAAATCCCGCTCTTAATGCAAAGAACAATTCTCCGCCGGAAACCACATCGGCTCCAAAGCCCAGGTTTTGTATTAATTTTAAGATAGCCGGATTATAATTTGCTTTTAAGGCGTAGCACGGCAGAAAATCCAGATCCTTGCCCGCCTCAATAACCGTTTGGCAGTTTTGTTCGATTCGTTTTTGGGAGTAAAGATAAAAAGGCGTTCTCTTTGAGCGGCTGAATTCCTGAAGATCTATTTCGTCGCAGTGAAGTCGGTTGTTCCGATAATAAAAAATCTCTTCCATCTGTTTTCCTGAATTAAAACCGGGTTTGTTATCTTTGTTAATTAACTTAAACAATCAGAAAATTTCTGGCAAATAAAGATGAAGGTAAAAATATGCCCAAAGAAGTTGTAAAAGAATAATCATATTAAATGTCCCGTTATTCCCGTAAAATCTTCTTCCGATCAATAGTAAAATTTTTCAGATTAAAACGCAGTATTTTTATTAAAGCGCATCGGAATTGTTATTTTTTGCTTAATTTGTGTAATCCGGGGTAAAATTTTCGGGTAAGAATTAATTTCCGAGACCATAATTTCTGATTTTTTCGCGGAGGGTCGTTCTTGAAATTTGCAAAATCTCCGCCGCTTTTGATTTATTCCCTTTTGTGCGCGCTAAAACGCGTTCGATATGGACGCGCTCGATCTCTTTTAACGAACAATTGCCCAACAATTCCACATCTTCGGGGATATTGTCGGAACTGCTGAGATGCGCCGGTAAGTCTTTTATTGTAATTTCTTTATTCTCGCTGATTAAAACGCTTCGTTCCAGTAATTCGCGCAGCTCCTTGACATTGCCGGGCCAATAGTAATCTTTTAATATGTTCAGCGCCATCGGAGAAATCTTGTCAATCTTTTTGGCGTATTGAAAACTGAAATACTGGATAAAGTATTTGGTTAAAATCCCGATATCTCTGCGGCGTTCGCGCAAAGGGGGTAAATATTTTTCAAAGCTTTTTAAATGAAAATAAAGTTCGGGATTAAAACTGCCGTTACGGACAAATTTTTCCAGTTCAAATCGCGTTTGAGCGATAATCCGCGTATCCACCCGGATGGGTTTTTCCGCGCCCACGGGTTTAAAAACATGGCTGTCAAGATAGATTAACAACTTATGCTGAACTTCGGTGGGCAGCCGTTCGATATTTTTCAGAACCAGGGTGCCCCCGGCTGCCTGCTCAATCAATCCCTTTCGCGGAGCGCCGTGAACGGAGCTTTCGCCGATTACCCCGAAAAGATCTGCAAGCAGCTCGTTGGTGGTGGCGTATTCACAATTTTTTACTATGAAAGGTCCCTCTGTTCTTTCTCTGCTTGAATGGATAAGATAAGATACCAGATTTTTCCCCGTACCCGTTTCCCCGCGAATCAGGCAGGGGGTGTAATGGGCTTTACTGATAATCTGAATAAATTCGTTGACTCTTTTGATAGCCTCGTCTTTGCCGATCAGCCCGTCCTGATTCCAACGTTCGTACGTATAGGTGTGTGGCGATTTGTAGTGGTGTTCGTCGATAACTTTTCTTGCCTGCTGAAAAATTTCCGAGAGATTTTCTTTGGCAACATTCTGATCAATCACCCTAAACAACCGTTTTCCCAATATCCGTCTTAAGCTTTCGGGCAAACCGTGATCGGAAATTATGATAACCTGATAAAAATACTGGTGATTTGCCTGTTCCAAAAGCCAGAAGGGTATGGCAAGCCATTCTTCGTTAATATCAATGATAAACATATCGTAATAGATCATTTGGATCGATTTGCGAATCGCCTCCATGTGTTCATACAGATCGAGGCGGTACTCACCGTTATGAGCAGCTTTAAGGAAAGAATGGAATTCAACCAGTCTGTCAGAGATAAAAGCAATTTTATGTTGCATAGTTTGCTTTCTTCAAAATGCTAGATAGCTTGAAATACTATCGGCACAAATATCAATTATTTTAGCCAAAATGAATTACATCCGGTTTTGAATAATGCTGATCTTAAATAATTTCCGCTCTGTCTGTTTCGATATTCGACAAAGATTAAAAGTTATCCGATACGGTCCGAAAAATCGGGATGAGTTAAGCGGTAAATTCATTACGGAAAAAAGAAAACCATTTTAATCCGGCTTATTGTAAGATACTCAGGTTATTTTTGTCTTAACCTTTTTGAGTAAGTTCCGACGGAGCGCTTTAAATCTCCAGAAAGTCGATGCGATGCTGCTGATTAAATTTCTGGACGGATTCACCGATATGTTCCACAACGCCTTCGATTACAGAACGACGGGCGACGCTTAAGGCATTGAAAAACGCCTTGGCGTTAGACCGACCGTGAGCCTTGATCACCAGCTTTTTAAACCCTAATACCGGAGCGCCTCCGTATTCGGAGTAATCGGTTCGCTTTTTCAATTGTTTAACTCCGGAACTAAGCAAAGCCAGACCGACTTTCCATATTAATCGTTTTTTAAAGGCGTACCTGCCGGCTACTCTTAAAACGTCGCTGGCGCCTTCCAGAGTTTTAAGAACAATATTTCCCACAAAGCCTTCGGTGACAACAACATCAACCATTCCTCTGGGGACGTCATTCCCTTCAATATTTCCCACAAAATTAATTCCGGGAGCGTCTTTTAAGTAGCGATAGGCTTTTGTTAAAGTCTCGCCGCCTTTGGTTTCTTCCGAACCGATATTTAACAATGCCACGCGGGGATGGGGAATTTCCAGAATATGAGAAAGATAATAACTTCCCATGTAGGCAAAATGCACTAATTGTTTGGGCGTGCAATGCAATGTCGCTCCGACATCGATCATTAAAGAAAAACCGTGGTTGCTGGGATGTATTTTTGCCGTGGGATAAATGGTGGCTAATCCCGAGCGCTCTATGCCCTGAATCATGGACAGGTGCTTTGCGGCGGAAAGTACGATGGCTCCGGTATTTCCGGCGCTTACCAGCGCGTCGGCTTCGTTCTCGTTTAAGATTTGCATAGCCAAATTGATACTGGCTTTCTGTTTTGTCTTAACGCCTTCTTTAGGAGATTCGTCCATGGCGATGAATTGGTCGGTATGTACAATTTCAATATTCTGCTCACAATCCTCTGCTTCCAAAAGCGGATTGATTTTAGCCTCATCTCCGACAAAAATAATAACGGTATCTTTGAATTCCTTTAAGGCGCGAACCGAACCCTTAATAATTTCAGCCGGAGCATAATCGCCGCCCATGGCATCGACAACAATTCTTATTGGCATGATATTTTACCCCCGTTTTCAAATCGATTAAAATTAACAAGATTTACGAGTATTGGCAAAAAAGCCTCGGGAATTAAAGGTTTTCAGCATTTCAGACAGCGTTGTCAATTACATTTAACGCGAAGAATTTCGCTGTAAATCAAAAAACGATTTTAGTTCTTCGATTGTAAACGAATTTAGAACGCCCTTTTTTGAATACCACGATTTGCGGGCAATAGCCAGACCGAATTTGAAATCATTCAAACCTTCAAGAGAATGCGCATCCGGATTAATGGCTGTTTTAATTCCCAAAGCGTTAGCCTTAATTCCCCAGCGCCAATCGAGGTCAAGTCGATAGGGATTGGCGTTTATTTCGATAATTTTATTAAATTGCGCAGCCGTCTCTAAAATCTTTTCCATATTCACGGCGTAAGGCTCGCGACCCAGCAGCAATCGTCCGGTCGGGTGACCAAGCATGGAAACCAGAGGATGACGGAGCGCCTTGCAAATTCGGTTTGTCATCTCCTCTTCCGAAAGATTAAATGATGAATGAACCGAGACAATAACAAAATCAAACGTTGCCAGGGTGGCGTCATCAAAGTCGAGCGAACCGTCAGGAAGGATATCCGCTTCAATTCCCTTTAAAATAACAAAAGGCTTTAGAATTTCGTTCAACCGGTCTATCTCTTCATGCTGCAACTTTAACCGCTCTTCAGTGAGTCCGTTGGCATAATAAGCCGCCTTACTGTGATCGCATATCCCAATATAGTGAAATCCCGAGTTTTTGCAATAACGCGCCATCTCTTCTATCGAATTACTTCCGTCGCTAAATGAACTGTGAACATGAAAAAGACCGAGCAGATCGTCCTCCTCAATTAATTCCGGTAATTGATTGTTTTCTGCGGCTTCTATTTCTCCGTAATTCTCTCTTAATTCCGGAGCGATAAAGGACAATCCGAGATGGCGGTAAATTTCCGATTCTTTATTGCAAAGAAGTGAATTTTCCTGATTATGCGGAAATAATCCGTACTCATTCAAAGTAAAACCCAGTTTTTTTGCTCTGTGTCTCAGGGCTGTGTTGTGTTCTTTGCTGCCCGTAAAATATTGAAGCGCAAAGGCGAATTGATTGTCCCGGACAATGCGTAAATCGCAAGCCAAACCGGAGGTAAGCACAATGCTCGATTTTGTTTCGCCTTTGGCTGTAACCGCATCCACTTCCGGATAGTTGATAAAATGATCCGTAACCGCTTCGCGATGCTCGTCCGAACATGAGAGCAAAATATCGATGTCTTTGATGGTTTCGTTTTTACGGCGCAGGCTGCCGGCTACTTCAAGCCGGATGATTTCGGGTCTTTTTTTGAGATAGCGGAGAATCTTTTCCGCTTCTTCGAGGGCAACGGGCAGGTGGAAGCGGGCTTTGTATTTTTTCCGCAGTTCAATGCCCTTCAGTATTTTTTCCTGCGTTTTTAATCCGAATCCGGGAAGGTCGCGCAGGCGGTTTTCCAGACAGGCGTATTCCAATTCGCCGATGGTGGTAACGCCTAATTTTTCATAAACGGTTTTAATTTTTTTAGGACCCATCCCCGGAATGGTCAGCATCTCCAGCAGTCCTTCGGGCACCGAAGCCTTTAAATTTTCGTAATAGGGGAGGGTTCCTGTAGTAACCAGAGTTTCGATTTTTTTTGCCAGCGCTTCGCCGATGCCCTTTAATTCCCGGATACGCCCTTCTTTGACCAAGAGGGTTAAATCCTGCTGAAGCATTTCCAATTGCCGGGCTGCGTTGTAGTAAGCCCGCGCTTTGAACGGATTTTCACCCTTAATTTCCAAAAGTTTTCCGATCTCTTCCAAAATTTTTGTGATCGCTTTTTTATCCATAACGTTCTCTTTTTCCTCTTTACCGACTCCTTAAAATATGAAACCAAAATTTACTTTTCAATTTATTCACAAACTTTTGGGCGCTTTTAATAATAATTTAAAAAATTAAAAGTTATCGCTTGACTTTTTCGTTAATTGATACCATTTTAAAAATATGAACTTAAAATGGGTAATCTTCACCGATTTGGACGGAACGCTGTTGGACGCTTCCACCTACTCTTTTCGGGAGGCGGTTCCGGCGCTTGAATATCTGAAACAGCGGGAAATACCGGTTATTCCGTGTACAAGCAAAACCCATCCCGAAGTGATTCGATTAATAAACAGATTGGGACTCGAAGCTCCCTTTATTGTCGAAAACGGAAGCGCGGTTTTAACGCCCGCCGGCTATTTTCCGAATACGGAAGATTTCGTCGATTTGGACGGTTTTAAGGCATTGATCCTTGGCAAACGGCATGAGGAAGTTTTACGTTTTTTTAATTATCTACGCCGCGAATTTAAATTAAAGGTCAAAGGTTTTTCCGAGATGACCGTCGGGGAAATTGCGGAATTGACGCAGCTTTCCGAAGAAGAAGCGGCATTGGCAAAAAGAAGATTTTTCAGCGAACCGATGGTAAGCGAAGAAGACCATGATCTCCTGAAAAATGATCGGTTGACGGAATTCATCAGGGAACACGGCTTCCGGTTGTTGCGCGGAAATCGCTTCTATCATCTGTTGGGAAACAGCGACAAAGGGAACGCCGTAAATCATCTCACGGAATTATTCCGGAAAAAGTATTCGTCGCCGGTAAAAACCGTGGGTCTCGGCGACAGCAAAAATGATTTTGAAATGCTCAAAGCGGTTGATCTGCCCGTTCTTGTACGGAAAAAGGATTTGAGTTATGCCGAAGGATTGACGCTTTCGAATCTTTATTTGACCCGGAAACCCGGTCCCGCGGGATGGGCGGAAGCGATAGAAATTGTGACCGTTCCCGAAAAGTCCGCTTTAAGGAAAGTTTAATTGACCGTGCCCCGCTCTTCTTGCGCGCGGCGGGTTTCGGTAAATATACGTTAAAGAAAAAGATTTATGTTTATTGCAAAGTCTTCGTATTGTGTGAAATGTGCCGGTTAATAAAAATTGGAGTAAACTATGGCTGATTTTTTTCAAAACGGTGTAATAACCACATTACATAAATTAACCGAACATCCTACCGAGCAATTGGAAGAAGAGATTCTGTACTACTCCAAACGCAGACCCATTGCGCTTATTCTTCCCTCGTTGTACAGCGAAATTCAGGGGCAGGCTCTTCCCAGAATAGTTGACGAACTTAAAAAAGTGCCCTATTTATCCGAAATTGTCGTGGGACTGGACAGGGCTTCAAAAGAAGAATTTGAACACGCCAAAAAGTTTTTTTCGCAATTGCCGCAGCCCACTAAAATTATCTGGCAAAGAAGTCCGCGAATTCAGGATTTGTACGATCTTCTGGACAAGAACAATCTGTTTATCGGCACCGAAGGCAAGGGGCGTAATGTCTGGCTGTGCATGGGTTATCTTCTGGCGTCTAACGTATCGCGGGTTTTCGCCATACACGATTGCGATATTTTGACATACAATCGCTCGTTGTTAGCCAGGCTGGTTTATCCGGTTACCAACTCCACGCTTAATTTTAGGTTTTGCAAAGGGTACTACAGCAGGGTGTCCGACCGGATGCACGGCAGAGTGTCGCGTTTGTTCATTACGCCTTTAATCCGCTCTCTGAAAAAGATATTGGGTCCTTATGATTATCTGGATTATATCGATTCGTTCCGCTACCCCCTGTCCGGAGAGATGTCCATGATTCGCGATGTGGCGGTGCGTCTGCGTTTGCCGACCGACTGGGGGCTGGAGATAGGAACGCTCAACGAGATCTACCGTAATTATGCCAAAAATCAGATTTGTCAGGTCGATATTATCGATCGCTACGATCACAAACATCAGGAACTATCCGAAGACAACCCCAACGCGGGTCTGGCTAAAATGTCCATCGACATCGCCAAATCGTTTTACAGAATGCTCGCCAGTATGGGCGTGGTTTTTTCCGATCAGTTTTTCAGAACGATCAAAGCCACCTTTTTGCGCAACGCTCTGGATTTTCTGGATAAGTATTATGTTGACGCCATGATTAACGGATTAAAATACGACCGCCATTCGGAAGAAAAAACCATCGAAGTATTTTTAAAAAGTATTATCATTGCCGGAGACCAGTTTCTGGCAAATCCCATGGAGCTTCCCATGATCCCCGGCTGGTCGCGGATTGAATCGGCTCTGCCCGAATTTATGCCTACCTTAAAACAAGTGGTTGACGAAGAAAACGAGTAAAAAAAAAGCCCTGATTTAAATTCAGGGCTTTGAAATTCGAAAGCGTTTATTTGAGAAAAACCATCTTCCCGATTTTCGAATATTTGGGACTCACAAAACGATAGATATAGGTTCCGCTGGAAACCTGCTGATTATTGTCGTCGGTGGCGTTCCATTTTACCTGATGCTCTCCCGCGCCGAGAGATTCTTTGTCGATCAGATGTTTTATCAGATTGCCTTTTATGTCGAAAATTAGGACGGAAACAGTCTGCGTTTCGGGCAGTTGAAATTTAATTGTTGTTTCGGGATTAAACGGATTCGGGAAATTCGGGAAAACGACGAAGTCGGTGGGAATCGGTATTTTAACGGTCTGGAGCAGATTATTGAACGTCTGGGTCGAACCGTCGTAAGATACGCTTTCCAGACGGTAGGAATAGGCTGCGCCGGAAGTTACGCTTTGATCGACAAATCGGTAGTCGTGTCGGTAGCTGGAATTCCCCGCGCCGGGAATCAAATCCTGATTAATTTTTTGCCAGTCGTCGGAACCTTCCGTTTTTCGGTAGATATTAAAACCGAGATTATCGATTTCGGATTCGGTTGTCCATTCCAAAACAACTTTATTGAAAGAAGCTTCGGCTTTGAACGCGGACAAGGTTACGGGCAGTGAGTTGTCCTGACCGCCCGCTGCGTCGTCGCCGAAGGTGTAATAGCTTCCGCTGGTGGTAATAACATCGGATTGGATGGTTCCGCTGTTGGAATCGCCAGTGCCGTCCCCGCCTACGCTGATCCATTGGGTTCCGGTAAACTGGGCGACATCGAGAGCGGTAAGAACCGAAACTCCGTCTGTTGAATTCCAGGTCAGGGTAATCTGAAGGTTTGCGGGGGTGCCGCCGGAGCCGTCAATAAACCAGTAGCGGACGGACGAAATATTGCTCAATGTTCCGGCGTCAATGGAACTACTGACCGCGCTGTGCGGATCGGAGTTGTATTGTTCCACGGTAACGGTGTAATCGCTTCCCGAAACGTCGGTAAAGGCTACCCCCACGGGCAGATATTGTCCGCCTTTGGCGGTGTGAAAAGTAAAAGTCGCCGAGCTTCCCAGGGCAAAGGTTTTCGCCACCCGTCCTTCGACATAACTGCTCGAGCTTCCCCCGGAAAACGAACCGCCGGTGGTGAGCGAGAGCAGATTGCCGTTTGCGTCAATAACGCCGCCGGAAAGGTATAACGTGCCGTAAACCGTGATGTTATGGTTCAGCGTAACCCCGCTTGCATTGCTGATGGTAAAATTGTAAAAGTCCACCGCCGAGGTGCCGTTAATGGTCTGCGCCGAGCTGCCCTGAAAGACAACGGTTCCGGTTGAAGTGCTGAAATTTCCGCCGTCGGTTGTTAAGGTGCCCGAAAGATTTAAGGTCGCGGGCGTTAATGTTCCCAAAGAAAGAGTGAGCGTGCCGGAAACGCTTTTGGTGCTGTTAGACGCATCGACCCCCGCGCCGTTATTGATAGTAAGATCGTTAAACGAGGTCATTCCCGACGGTATGGTTTCTGACGTGGAGCCGTTGAAAATTACCGTGCCGCTCGCGGTGTAGGTATCAAATCCGTCAATACTCGTTCCGCCGGTTTTCAGGGTTGCGCCGGAAGCGATTGTTAAATTGTTAGTGTTGGTAAGAGTAATACTTAACGAACCGCCGTTGAGATCGAGAATACCGCCCTGAACGTTTAGATCGCTGTTATTCCCTAATTGCAGAGCCAAAGCGTTTAAATCAAAGGTACCGGCGGTTACGGTTAAATCGGCGTTGTCCTGTAAAACGGTGGTTCCTGTGCCGGAAACGATGGCGCTGGAATTGGTTTTGTTTATCTCAATATTTCCGTAACTGACTCCCGCGGGGATGTCTTCGGAAGAGGCTCCGTTGAATAAAATGGTGCTGGCGGGGTCCAGACTGTAAGTGGCGAACCCGACGATGGAAGACCCGCCGGTGGTAAGCTGGGCGCCCGAGGAGAGCGTAAGAGTATTGGAGCCCGTTTTGGTAACTAACTGACCGTTTAAATTAAGAATGCCGCTGGAGACCGTGAGATTTGCGCCGGTTTCCAATGTAACCGCGCCGTTCAAAGTGGTGGTGTTTCCGCTGCCCGGATTGACGGTGAGCGTTCCCGATATTTTAATATCGGACAAGGTGCCGCTTACGGAAGTTATTGTTAAATTGTAGAATGAAGCCGTTCCCGATGAGGTAACCGCGCTGCTTGCGCCGTCAACCAATAACGTGTTGGAATTCACCGTACCGAACGAGCCCGACCCTCCTTCCACATCGCCGCTTACGGTTAAAGATAATCCGGAAACGGAGTAATCGAGACTGCCGTAGGTTAATGTTAGGTTGCCGCTTAAAGCGTAAAGAGAACTTGATCCCATAACAACGGCGGGATTCGATCCCGAGGAATTGTTTACCTGAACGTTATCCGGCGCTTTGGATGTGGTCCATTCCGGACCCACGTTTTGCTGGGAAGTGCCGTTGTAAAGCAGGGTTGTGGTGCCCGTTCCCCAGGCAAAAGTGCCGCCGTTTTCCAGAATGGAGCCGCTGGTCATGGTGAGTTGTGTGTTCACCTGAACCGAGCCGGATGAAATTTGAAGAACCGCTCCCGAGGCGTTAAGCAGGAGCGTACTGGTGCTCAAAGTATTTCCGGCTCCCGGATCTGCGGTTACGGTAATTCCCGAGGTTATCTGCACCTCCGAGGGCGCCAAAGAACTGTTTGTGGGCCATTCCGCGCTAACCGTTTTATCCACGCTT
The DNA here is from genome assembly GCA_013151275.1 of Calditrichota bacterium. Taxonomy (GTDB): domain Bacteria; phylum Calditrichota; class Calditrichia; order Calditrichales; family Calditrichaceae; genus Caldithrix. Next base: position 30,499 of record JAADIP010000063.1, read on the forward strand.
CCGGAATAAATTAACGTGGCGCTGTTTAAATTTAAAGTGGTGGTGCCGTTAAGCAGAATACTTAGGCTGCTGCCTCCTCTGGTAAACGTATTGGAAACAGAAAATTGAACGTCTCCGGAAAAGGTTAAACTTTTGGCTAAACCGGGAGAATGCTCTAAATCGTAAAAGACCAAATCCGAATTACTTGAAATTGTTTGACTTCCGATGGTGTTAAATTGGAAACGGCTGGTTCCGGCGTTAAACGTACCGCCGGTTTTATTGAAAACCGTGGCGCTAAATCCAATGATAGAAATAACGTAGCTGCCTGCATTTAAAGTTCCGCCGCTTAATGTTAAATAATAAGCGGAAAAATTGGCGCTAATGGTATAAGTGCCTGTTCCGTTGAAGGTTATATAGTAAAATTCAAGGGTGCCCGTGCCGCCAATTGTCTGGGTTGCGCTTCCCGAAAATGTAAAATTAGCACTGGGATTTACTCCGTCGGTCATTGTTCCGTTTTGCGTAAAATTGCCGTTTAAAACAATGGTATTTCCGTTGCCGTCATAAGTGCCTCCGTTTTCGATGGTCAGGCTGTTAATGGTATAAGAACCGTCGTTGGTAATAGTGTGACCGTTTTGAATTACGAAATCATCCGTTGAATTAATTCCCGCAGGATTACCGCCGCTGCCATCCCGCGCCGTGTTCCAGTTGGAAAGCGTGCCAAAGTTCGCAGAACCTTGGGAATAATAAGTGGTAGCCAATATAACAGACGGAATAATAAAGATAATTAAGAGAACTATACTCAGGAGCGAGATAATTCCGCTTAATTTGTTTTTGTGGAGCATTTAAACATACCTCCTAAAGAAATGATACACTTTATCATCGTCTTAAATTTAATGAATTTTAATATAGTGATAAAATTTTGATATTTATTTTATTTTATAACAGACGCAATCAGAAACTTAAAAATTCCGGAGACAACGGAAATTAATCTTTTGTGTCCCGACAGGAATTTAAAAGAACAGAAAGAAAACCAAGCAACAGATTTAGTCAGTAGGAAGACAGAAAAACAGACAGGGAAAAACAAAGCTTTCCCCTGTCAAATATAAACAAATTCTATTGAATTTCAAGCAGCTCAACATCAAATACCAGCATTGCCTTGGGCGGAATTACCGGCGGGTAGCCCCTTTCTCCGTAAGCCAGTTGATAAGGGATAAAAAGACGGCGTTTGCCGCCCGTGTGCATTGTTTGCAATCCTTCTTCCCAACCGGGAATTACTTGCCCCTGACCGATGATAAAACGAAAGGGTTGATTGCGATCCACCGAACTATCAAACTTTTTGCCGTTCATCAGCCAACCTGTATAATGCACGACAACCGTTTGTCCCGCCTGCGGAGCGGGACCGCTGCCTTCGACCAAATCGATGTATTTCAAGCCGGAGGATGTCGTGGTAACTTCGGACGGTATGGTTATATTTTTTCCCTCTTTAATAACATCTTTTTCAAACACAGAATTCTCCTTGTTTTTTGAGCAAAACGTAATTAATAAGAACAATGAAAAGAGCAGGAAGATTTTAAATATTCTCATAAAGCCTCCCTTTGTAGGAATAATTAGCGATTAATTTGTAAAATTATTATTTTCAATAAAGAAGATAGGATTGAACAAAACAAAAAACAAATAAATACTAAGCACAAAGGGAGTGAGTGAGATGATTAGCTTTGAGGGGAAATATGTGCTTGTCACGGGCGGCAGCCGCGGGATCGGAGCCGCCGTGGTGCGGATGTTTAGCAGATTAGGCGCGGGAGTCGCTTTTAACTACAATAAAAATCTGAGGGGCGCGGAACAGTTGGCGGAAGAATGTAAAAAATTTGGCGCCGAAATCTTTTTTGACGAATGCGATATTCGGGATTTTCAGGAAGTTCGCTCCTTTGTACGCAAAGCTGTCGAACATTTCGGACAGATCGATATTCTGGTAAACAATGCGGGCGTTTGGGAATACGGTCCGATAGATGAAATGTCGGTGGATAACTGGCGGAAGACTATCCAGACGAATTTAGACGGTACGTTTTATTTTACCCGAACGGTTGTTCGCCACATGCTCGGTAATAAAATTCGGGGGCATATCATTAATATCTCTTCCACGGCGGGTCAAAGAGGCGAAGCCTATTATTCTCATTACGCCGCAACCAAAGGGGCGATTATCAGTTTTACCAAGTCTCTGGCTACAGAGTTGGGACCGAAAGGGATTCGCGTTAACTGCGTTGCTCCCGGCTGGGTAAAAACGGATATGACCGAACAGGCTCTTAGTAAACAGAAAGAAGATATTGTGAAGGGTATTCCGGTGGGCTTTATCGGGGAGCCCGAAGATATTGCGGGACCCGTGGTTTTTCTGGCTTCGAATTTGGCTCGTTACATAAACGGCGAAATTCTGAATGTCAACGGCGGAAATGTTTTATGCGGATAAGGAGGATTTAGAAAATGACAAGAGACGAAGCGCTTGCGATTCTGAAAGAATATACTAAAACGGAAAGTTTGCTCAAACACGCCTTTGCGGTGGAAGCCGCGATGAGGGCTTACGCCCGTAAATTTAACGAGGATGAGGAGCTTTGGGGCGTTGTGGGCTTGCTGCACGATTTTGATTATGAAAAATTCCCCGAAGAACATCCGATGAAAGGCAGCAAAATTTTAGAAGAAAAAGGCGTGCCGGAGGATATCCGGAAGGCGATTCTGGGTCATGCAAATTATTCCGGCGTTCTCAGAGACACGCTGATGGCAAAGACTTTGTACGCCGTGGATGAACTTTGCGGATTTTTGATAGCCGTTGCTCTTGTGCGTCCGACCAAGTCTATCGGCGAGGTTAAAGTAAAATCGGTTAAAAAGAAAATGAAAGACAAAAGCTTTGCCGCCAAAGTAAATCGTGATGAAATTCGGGAGGGCGCCGAGGAATTAGGCGTTCCTTTTGAAGAACATGTGGAATTTGTGGTAAAAGCGCTCAGCGGGGTTGCGGAACGGTTGGGATTAAATCCATAAAAAAACCCCGCGTTAAACGGGGTTTTTTGCAGTTTTGATGAAACTATTTTAGCGAATATTGTAACTCCGGATTGTCAAATGCCGCGGTTTGGGGTATCCGGCGTCCCTTGGCTATCAAAATAGCGGCGATCTGGCGCTTCAGAAGCGGATCTTTTTCATAAGGATAATGTAACTGAAGATAACCCATGTCAAACCAATTTCCGATTTTGTAAAGCGTTATCAGCGCTAACTGGCGAACTCCGTGATCTTTTGCGGAAAGAAAGTTTTTCATCACCGCATAACGGGCGTTTGTAACTTTAACACTGTCTGAGAAGCGAATGATTTGCTGCATGGCTGAAATCCGTACGCCCTCGTTTTCGGATTTCACCGACTTAACCAATTGCTTACTGAATTTCTTCCAATCCGGAGTTCTGGTTTCTTGCGCAAAACCAAAAGACAGAAGAAACAGTAAAACAAAACCGGCAACGATAAAGTTGCGGTAAGTTGAACGTAACATGATAAACCTCCCAAAAAGATAAAAATAAATAAGTTACTTTTAAATACGGGGAATGCGGCGGAGTGTTTCTAAAAAATTCAGAAAAACGGAAAAAATTACATTTTCGGAGAATCGATCAATCTTGAAAAACAAAATAATTATTGTTAGCGGATTACCGCGCAGCGGAACGTCCCTGATGATGCAAATTTTGCATGCCGCGGGAATTCCGGTTTTAACCGATGAGCGCCGTAAGCCGGATGAAAATAATCCGCGCGGATATTTTGAGTTCGAGCCGGTAAAAAAAATAAAACAAAATCCGGAATGGCTAAAGCAGGCAAGGGGAAAAGCGGTTAAAGTTATTTCGCATCTTTTGCCATATTTGCCCTCAGGATTTGAGTACGAAATCATTTTTATGAACCGCGATCTTGATGAAGTTATCGAATCGCAAAACAAAATGCTGCGGGCTTTGGGAAAACCGATCGGTAAGCTGGAAACCCCGCGCCTGAAGCATTATTTTGAAACTCATCTTAAAGAAATTCACCGCTGGTTAAACCGGCAGCCCAATATCCGTTACATCGACGTTGATTATCGGGAGCTGCTTCGGTCTCCGATGTTAGTCCTTAAAAAAACAGAAACGTTTTTGGGAATTCACTTGGCAACTCAATCCGCCATTGAAGTCATCGATCCCAATCTCTATCGCACCAAAAAGTAGAAGGCTTGGATTTATGATTTATGAATTTCATCTTCAGCTTACCTTGTTAATTTTCGTTAAGCGTTAAGCGTTACCGGCTACTGGTCACTGGTTGCTATTTACTAACTTGTCACAACTTTCGCACTTTGTCCTGAGGGGCAGAGAAAAAGGGGGGCGTCCCTCCATTCCCGGCAATAAATTATCGGGCTGCTTACATTCAATTCCTACGGAATTTACCATTTAGAACTTTTTTCATTATTTTCATTCTAAACAACTAAACAACTAAACAACTAAACAACTAAACAACTTAAAATACCCTGTAACGAAAACCCAGTTTAAACCAACGTCCCGGCTGAGGAATGGCTGTAAAATCTTCGTAATGCCGATTAAAAAGATTGGCGACATTTACAAACCAGATCAGGCTTTTGGTTTTCCACTGTAAATCGATATCGGTCAGCAGATGGTCGCCGGAGTTTACGCGATCCTCGTATCGAAGATTCCAGGCTGCGGTGATTCCGGGCAGGATTAAATTGTGGCGGATTCTAAGTATCAACTGATGACGCAGGTAATTAAGAACATATTTTGAGATTTGCCCGTGCGCGGATTTACGGGAATTCAGATAAGTATAACCAAGGCGTAGATCCTTAATCATTGAAAACGGAGCAAGAATCCTGATTTCAAATTCTCCTCCGGATGTCGCGATATCAGAAAAATTGGTCGCCTGCCAGAATTCGCCGTCGGCATCCCAAATCCAGTCTATCAGTTGATTACCCTTCCGTTGGAAAAGCGAAAATGTCAAAAACAGGTTACGCCTTTGCAATCGCGCGCCTAACTCATAATCAAGAGTTTTTTCGGGTTTAAGGCTGGGGTTGCCGTGATTCGCGGCGCTGTAATAGTAAAGCTCGGTAAAACTGGGCGGGCGGAAAGCCTTGCCGGCAGAAGCATAGAAAGTTAATGTGGGCGAAAACTGATAACTGACGTCCAGTCCCGGACAAAATTGCCAGCCCCAATCGGAGTAGTTGTAAAAGGTACTGCCAAATACGATTAAAAATGATTTTAATGTAACCAGGTGTTCAACCGAAAGACCGAATTGTCGGCGTTGGTGATCGCCCAGGCTGTTGCTTTGTATTTGATTCAAACTCCATTCGGTCTGGAACGACGTTTTTCCGTATTTGTGGAAAAACTGATTCAGAATTTCGACGCCGAAAATATTTGTTTTATGGCGATTATGATACCAATCGGGACGCGTGTAATCCAGAAGAAAATCATCGGTATGGCGCCGCCAGAAAAGACGCGGATTGACAAAAAAAGAACGGTTTGAATTTCGGTATTCGGCGGAGGTTTTAAAATAATAAACCTGCGTTTTTTCTTTTTGATTGGGAAATGAGGGATGGTAAAAACGGTTTGCCCCGAAGTCTTTTGAGGTAAAACCGCCGGTCATTTCAAATTCTGTGTCTTTTACGCGGAATCCGTTCCGATAAAAAAGGGAGTACTTTTCAAAGTCCGTGTTAGGTCTGTAACCTTCGCTTGCTGAACCGGAAATTGACAAATTGTGATTGAGATTACCGGTAGGGAATCCGAAATTTAAATTTCCTTCGCGGTAACCGAAGTCGCCGCCCGTCGCGGAAAGCAGCAGCCTTTTACCCTTTGCTTTTCGGGTAATTATATTAATAACGCCGCCGAAGGCGTTTGGACCGTAAATACGCGAACCGGCGCCTTTTAAAACCTCGATCCGTTGAACATCCTGCAAAGTTAAAGGCAGGTTCAGATTGTGGTGACCGGTTTGGGGATCGTTTGTTTTTACCCCGTCGATTAAAATTAAAGTCTGTTCGTAAGTGGAGCCGCGCAAACTAATATCGGCTTGAACACCCTGACCGCCGCGCTGCTGAATGTCCACTCCGCTGACATATTCGAGAGCATCCTGAACGGAATTGACGTGCAGATCGACAAGCATCGCGCTGTCGAGTACGCTTACCGTTCTGGCTGAGCGCATTAAAGGAACAGGCGATTTTGACGCCGTGACAATGATGGGTTCGCTTAACTCGAAAGTTAACAAGGAATCGACATGTTGGGCAAAAAGCGGAGCAAGCGAAAAATTAAAAGACAGGATTAAAAAGAGTATCTGTTTAATCATCTTAATTTCCTTCAGGATTAAACTTAAAAGGCAGGAAGTTATGATTTTTAGATGTGGGGATCAAATTATTTTGTGGAGATCGTTAATTAATATTATATTTGCGTTTCTTTTAATCAATCAAGGATGAAAATGGTTTATCTGTTGATCGTGTCTTTATTATGGGCATTTTCGTTTGGATTAATCAAAGAGCAGCTAACCTCGTTGAATGCCAATTTTGTGGCGTTTGTACGGATGCTGTTAGCCTTTCTGGTTTTTTTGCCCTTTCTGCGATTTAAAGAGATCGAACATAAGAAAGAGCTCTTTATCCTGGGAATAATCCAGTTCGGGTTTATGTACATTGTTTACATTTTTTCTTATCAGTTTTTGCAAGCCTACCAGGTGGCGTTGTTTACCATTTTCACCCCGATTTACGTGACCTTAATCGACGATGTACTGAAACGAAAATTTCACACTTTTCATTTTTGGACGGCTTTGCTTTCCGTAATAGGCACCGGAATAATCATCTGGAAACAGGCGGATAGTATTTTGATATGGAAGGGATTCGGTCTGGTTCAATTATCCAATCTGTGTTTTGCCTTTGGTCAGGTGTATTACCGGAAGCTGCGCGGTTCAGGGCGTTCGATCATTGATGATGCGCGGGTTTTTGCGCTTATTTATTTGGGAGCTGTATTTGTGACCGGAATATTTGCCGGCGTAACCACCGAATGGAGCGGGTTGGTTTTGAATTCCGGGCAGATCAGAACTTTAATCTATCTGGGAATTTTAGCGTCCGGTTTCGGGTTTTTTTTATGGAACTACGGGGCTACAAAAGTGAATGCCGGGGCATTGGCTGTTTTTAATAATCTGAAAATTCCCCTGGCTGTTTTGGTGGCTCTGCTTTTTTTCGGAGAGCAGACCAATATTTTCAGGCTTGTAGTCGGAGGAAGCCTTGTCTTAGGTTCATTGTGGTGGAACGAGCAATACGCTCGGCAGCATTAAGAATATTTTTAAATAACATGGAATGTTCAACTAATCCGGGTTTGATTAATGCGCGTTTATTTTACTTTTAAGAAACAGTGTCCGAAATGCAAACATGAAGATTTGACGCGCCTGCCGCGCAGAAAATGGATGCGTTTTGTTCCTAACAGCCGTTTTTACGAATGTAATTTCTGCCGTTCGGAAATTTTAATGGTTCTCAGATCCAGGAAAAGGACGGCAGCCGTTCATTCGGAAAAATTGTGAAAAGGCTGTTTTGCACAGTTTTAAAATTTTTCTTTAAACGCCCGCTATTTTAACAAGCCGCCGTTTATTTTATTTTTGATTTTTTATTTGGCTAAAAATGTAATTTGACAACGCTTACGTGAATGTCTAAAATTTAAGGCGGGAGTTGATTGAAAATTGATGTTTGGAATATCGGTTAATGCTTAATTCGACAGAATCAAAAAATACAAAAAAGATTTTTGAATGGGGCACATCGTACCCCTATAATCGTTTTGCGGATTATCAAAAAAAAATATACGGCGAAAGGGTTCAAAAAGTAACCGTTGACGCCGGTTTTACCTGTCCGAATCGCGACGGCAGCGTGGCTAAAGGCGGCTGTGTTTATTGCAATAACGAGAGTTTTAATCCCGGTTATAACAGCGCTTCAAAGACCATTCTGCGGCAAATAGACGAAGGAATCGAATTTTTAAAACGGCGATACAAAAATGTCCGCAAATTTATCGTCTATTTTCAACCCTACAGCAATACTTACGCCCCACTCGAAACATTAAAGAGTCTTTACGAACAAGCGCTCAGCCATCCGGAAGTAGTAGGATTGACAATCGGCACGCGCCCCGATTGCGTCGATGAGGCAAAAATCGCCTATTTGCAGGAATTGGCGAAAACATACGACATAACCATCGAGTACGGACTTGAATCGATTTCTGACGATACACTGCGCCGGATAAACCGCGGGCATGATGTGCAATGCTATTTAAACGCTCTGGATTTAACGAAAAACCGGGGAATTAAAATTTGCACGCATATAATTTTCGGGTTTCCGTGGGAAGACAGAACACTTTGGCTGAAAACGGCGGATTGGCTGTCGGATAAACCGTTCGATTTTTTGAAGATTCACCAATTACATGTGGTAAAGGGCACGGCAATGGAAATAGCGTACAAAAAAAATCCGTTTCCTTTGCCCGAACCGGAAGAGTACATTGACCTTATTATTCGATTTTTGGAGCGCCTGGATCCGAGAATTGTTATTCAACGGTTGTTTGGCGAGGCGCCTCCGCGAACGCTTGTCGCTCCGCACTGGGGAATGCGCCACACGGAATTAGTGCGTTTGCTGGAAAAAGAAATGGAACGACGGGAAACCTGGCAGGGGAAGTATTACCGGTAAATTCAACAATTTCTCGCCCGAGACTTGAAGAGTCACACGCAGAATATTATTTTGATTCGGAAAAGATATCGAGATAACGATTCATTCGCAAATTTTACCTCAACCCAACCGTTTTTGAAAGCGCAAGCCGGCTAAAACGAACATGACAATCCCAAAAACAGTCATGGCAAGAGCCTGCTGCCACAGGTAAATAATCGGCGTTCCCTTTAAATAGATTTCACGAATAACGATCATAAAATAGCGCACGGGATTCAAATAAGTGATCAGTTGAATCAACGGGGGCATGTTTTCGATAGGAATAAAAAATCCCGAAAGAAGGATGGAAAAGATCATAAAAAACCAGGCGAAAAACATGGCTTGCTGTTGCGTTTGAGAAATTGTCGAAACAAATACACCCAGCGACAAGCCGCTAAGGCTGAAAAGCAGGGCGAGCGCATACAAGGAAAATAAATTACCCTTTATCCAGAGTCCGAAAATTAAACCCGCAGCCAATATTCCCACATTAAGCAATAAAAAGACAACGGCAATCATGGGAATTATTTTGCCAGCCAAAAGCTCCCAGTTCCGAAGCGGGGTAACCATTAGCTGTTCAAGCGTACCGATCTCTTTTTCGCGGACGATGGACATGCCCGTCAAAAAGGAGGTAATGATTATGATCAGAATGGCAAGAATTCCGGGCACAATATTATCGACGCTCTTTAAATTGGGATTATAAATCATACGCGTTCTTAGTTCGGTCAGGTGTAAATTTTTAATCTGAATCGGGGAAAGTCCGGATTTCGGCAACCATGTTTTCTGCAGCCGTTCCGCCACCCGACCGACATAAGCGGCGATTACTCCGGCGGAATTCCCGTCAACGCCGTCGATAAGGATTAACATTCCCGGGCTCTTCCCGCTTTTAACGTCTCTTTCAAAATGATAAGGAATAACCACGGCTAATTGCGCCTCGCCTTTTTTAATCCGCTGTTTAGCCTGTTCCACGTTTTGCACCGCGCCCAGATAGCGGAATGCGGTAGTGACCGCAAAAGATTCTTCCACTTTGCGGCTGAAAGCGGAATGATCTTCATCCACCAAAACCATGGACACATTCTTAATATCCGTGGTAATGGCAAATCCGAGTAAAATCAACTGGAAAATCGGCATTATGAAAATAATGCCCACAAACATGCGTTCGCGCCGAATTTGTCTGAATTCCTTTTGAATCAAATAAAGCAATCGTTGCATGGTCACTCCAGCGTGGTTTTAAATTTTCTAATGCTGACGGCGATTAAAAACGAGGCTAACAGCACCAGGTAAAATAATTGATTTTTCAGATCAGCCAATCCGCTGCCCTTTAACAAAATCCCGCGAATAATTTTCAAGAAGTGAGTCGCCGGAATTATCTGGCTGATGTATTGAAAAATTACGGGCATGCTGGGAATGGGGAAAATGAATCCGCTTAACATGATGGTCGGAAGGATGGTCATCAGTAAAGTAACGATCATGGCGACTCTTTGAGATTCGGTAATGGTGGAAACAAAGAGTCCGAAACTAAGACCCGTTAAAAGGTAAAGAATAAGAGAGCCCAGAAGCAAAAGTATGGAACCTTCCACCGGGACTTTGAACCAGAAATGCCCGAAGACAAGAATAATAACGCTATCCACAAATCCCAGAGCGATGTACGGAATCACCTTGCCCACAACAATTTGATAGGCGTGAACCGGGCTGACGAGAATTTGCTCGAAAGTGCCGCGCTCCTTTTCGCGAACAATTGCAAGGCTGGTGAGCAGGGCGCTGATCAGTAAAATAATCACGGCTATCAATCCGGGGACAAAAAAGTACTCCGATTTAAGGTCCGGATTGTAGAGCAAGCGCGGAACCACCCGAAAAGGAAAATGCAGCCTCGGGTTTTGTTCGATTTCGAATTCCGTGACGATCTGGCTTAAATATTTTAAAATGTAATTGGCGGCGTTGGGATCGCTGGCGTCGATCAAAAGCTGAACGGGCGTTTGCGGATTTGAATTCAGCGAGCGGGAAAAATCCTGAGGGATGACCAAAACGGAACGTACGAGCCTTTGCTGAAAGAGGTCTTCAAACTGCGATTCCGGAACATTGCGCGCCTTAATATCAAAAAAATTGCTGCTTGTGATGTGATTGATAAGCGCCCGGCTTTGCGGAGTTTTGGAATGATCCACAATGGCGATTTTTATTTCCCGCATTTCGAGGGTGATGGCGTACCCGTAAAGCAAAAGCATCATAACAGGCATCAGAACGATAATGATTAAGGTTTGATAGTCCCTGACAATGTGCAGAAACTCTTTTTTGATAATGCTGACGAAAGTCCGGCTCATGACGATTCTTCTCCGATCGCTTTTAAAAATACGCTCTGCATGGATTCGCTTTTGTATTTTTCTTTAAGATTTTGCGGAGAATCCAGTTCGATTATTCTTCCTTCCTGCATGATGGAAACGCGCTGGCAGTATTCGGCTTCGTCCATAAAATGGGTGGTTACAAACACGGTTTTTCCTCGGGCGGCAAGTTCGTAAATCAAAAGCCAGAATTGGCGGCGGGAATCGGGATCGACTCCGCTTGTGGGTTCGTCCAGAAAAATGATTTCCGGGTCGTGGAGCAGAGCGGTGCTGAGCGCCATGCGTTGTTTTAAGCCCAGCGGTAATTCGGCGGTGACGGTATTTGCCCGATCCTCCAATTTTAAGTAAGCCAAAAGTTCCCGGCTTTTCCGGCGAATTTGTTTGCGGGATAATCCGTAAATTCCTCCGTAGAATTCAATGTTTTCCAGCACTGTTAAATCTTCGTACAGGCTGAAACGCTGGCTCATGTAGCCGATGTGCTGCTTAATTTGCTCCGCCTGAGTGAAAACATCGAATCCGGCGACCAGGGCGGAGCCGGAGGTGGGGAGCAAAAGTCCGCACATCATGCGAATGGTGGTGGTTTTACCCGCGCCGTTGGCGCCCAAAAAGCCGAAAATCTCGCCTCTGGAAACGGAAAAGGAAACATGATCCACGGCGGTAAACGCGCCGAATTTACGGGTTAAATCTTTTGCAACAACAGCGTATTTTTCATTAGCGTTCAAGTTCGGTTTTCCTTTTAACGGTTTTGTCCTGAAAGGCATTTCATTTTAAGCCGATAATTCTCCGCGCTGCTCCGGCTTTGCAGAAGGGTTGGCGGTTCGAATCAATTTTAAAAACACATCTTCAATTCCCGGACGAATGGGCGTGATTTCGTCAAAGTCGAAATTACTCTGTTTTAGAATTTTGGCGATTTGTTCTGCGCCGACCGAATGGCGATCTATCACGTGCACGCCGTTTCCGAAAATATTACAGTCAACCGCTTCAAAGTGTTTCAGTAATTCAAAATACACCCGATGCGGTTGGGGCGTTTTAACCATGTACAGGGGATCGGTAATGAGGTTTAAAAGCGAATCCGGTTTTCCCTGTGCCAGGACTTCCCCTTTAAAAATCAAACCCACGCGGTCGCACAGTTGAGCTTCGTCCATGTAAGCGGTGCTCACCAAAATTGTTCTTCCTTCATCGGTTAGAGTTCTTAAAATTTCCCATAACTCCGAGCGGGAAACGGGATCTACCCCATAGGTGGGTTCGTCCATGACAATAACTTCGGGTTCGTGCATCAGCATGCAGGAGAGCGCCAGTTTTTGCTTCATTCCCCCGGAAAGGGCGTCGGCGCGCCGGTCTTTAAAAGCGCCCAGTCTGGAAAAGCGGTAAAGCCTTTCCATGCGCTCTTTTTGAATTTTCAAAGGCACTCCGAACAGGTCGCCGAAAAACCGCAAATTTTCTTCCACTGTTAAATCGGGATACAGGCTGAACCGCTGCGGCATGTAACCGATGCGCGAACGAACATAAGCGATGTTTTCACGAACGGGCTTTCCCTGAAAATAGACCGCGCCTTCGTCGGCGTTTAACAGGCTGACGACAATGCGAATAAAGGTTGTTTTGCCCGCTCCGTCCGGACCGATTAAGCCGAAGATCTCTCCCCTGTCAACCGAAAGATCGACGCCGCGCAGAGCGCTGACTTTTCCGAAACTTTTTTTAAGATTTTCCACAACTAATGGTTTTGTGTTCATAGGTAATCCGAATTAATCCAGTACCACTTCCACGGGCATGCCGATTTTCAACGCGCCGTCAGGATTGGCGACGTCGAGTTTTACGGCGTAAACAAGGGTTGTTCGCGTTTCTTCGGTCAAAATGGTTTTTGGGGTAAATTCCGCCACGCTGGAAATCCATTTGACTTTGGCGGCAAAGGTTTTGTCCGTTCCGTCAACTTTAATCTGCGCTTTTTCACCGATTTTAATTTTGTTTAATTTGGTCAAAGGAACGTAAATGGTCGCTTCCAAAGAGCTTAAATCGGCAAGTTCCAAAAGCACGGTTCCGGGAGCGGCTAATTCAAAGCGATCGACAAAACGGTTAATTACGATTCCGTTGATCGGAGAAATAACGCGGGCGTCCCGAAGCGTTAGTCGGGTAATTTTAATGGCAGCCTGTAATTGCTCCGATTTGCTGGCTATTAATTTTTTGTTGGTCATAATCTCGTCCAGTTGCGCCTGCAAAACCTTTACCTGCGTGGCTAATTGATCGCGCTGCTGTTCCGTGGCTGCTCCTTGCTGCAGCATCTTTTCCGTTTTTGCCAGCGTTTGCCGGTTAAATTCCAACTGACTTTTCACCTGTCGTATTTTTGCTTTTAACGCCTGAAGATTGGTCTCAATTTCCGATAACTGCGCTTGTTGTTGCTGCAATTGAAGCTCGACCCGGTCCGTATTGATTTTTACCAGCAAATCTCCCTTTCTGACCGCGTCGCCTTCGTCAACGGTAAGCGAATCGACTGTGCCCGGCACTTTTGCGGAAAGGCGCAAAACGTCGGCGTCCAGACGACCGTTGTAAGCAAACGAACTGTCTTTGCCGTTTTTGCAGGAAACAAAAGACAACGCTAAAGCAAAGCCTGAAATGATGATCAATGTTCTCTTCATTGGATGCTCCATTGAGTTATGGGTTCACCGCTTAAATATTCAATTTCGTTGCGTTTTAAAACCATGAGCAAAAGATGGCGCTTTAAGTTCAATTCGGCTTTCGTCAGTTCAAGGTTTGTCTCGTTAAAATCGCTTACCGAAGCCATGCCCTGCCGGTACTGGGATTCGACGATCTTCATTTTATTGCGCGCCACATCGAGCGCCGTTTTAAATACGCTTTTTTGTTCGTTCATGGTTTGCCAGTCACGCAGGGCGGAATCGAAGCGCGTTTTTAACTGATCTTTTACGGCTTCTTTTTGCCATTCGATTTGTTTGAGTCCAGCCCGGGCAGCCTGTTCCTGTAATTTGTCGGAGTTCCAGCGGAAGAGATTCCAGCTTAAACTCACCCCCCAGATGCCGTAATCCATCCATTTGTTTTGAATGAAATCCAGACCGGGTTTGCCGTAATTGTAACTGGCAAAAACGGCAAGGGTGGGGTAATAAGCCGACTGGGTTAATTTCAGGTTTGTCATTTGCATCTTGTTTTGCTGATTTAGCTGCCGGTAGGCGTCCATTTGTTCGATCAGGGGTTCGGCGTTTAAGATTAACGTTTCGGGCGGAGTAAAAGGCTGTACTTCGACTTCCTGTCCGACCAGTTGATTCAATTGCTGTCGCGCCGTGGCTAATTTTCCGCGGGCGGCAATCAACTGCTGGCTGATATTCAAACGCGCCAGCGTCAAAGAAAGCGTGTCCAGCGAAAGCGCCATACCCTGTTTGACCAAAGAGCGCAAACGCCTGATCTGCCATTGAACTCTTTCCATGGAAGCGTTAAGAACGTCAATTTCCAGTTGTCCGCCCTGCACCTGCCGGTAAGCCGCAATAACCTGAAAAACAATCTGTTTCTGTTTTTGAGTAAGATTAAGGTTTTCCAGGTCCGCTTTTTGCGTCATCAATCGAACTTTGTTTTTCAATGCGAATCCGCTGAACAAAACATAACTGGCAGTAATACCGCTTTCATAAGTATCGTACAAACCCAGACGGATTGGGGGGACGACGGCGCCCGGGAAAAACGCCGGGAATTCGATTTCCGGAACAACGGTAACGTGCCGGTACGAAGCCTTGAAATCGATTGAGGGCAGGGTCTGGCGAAAAACCGCTCTGGCTTCCAATTGCGATCTTTTGTAAGCCAGTTTTTGAGCCTGAAGCTGTTTGTTTTGCTTTAAGGACAAATCGACGACCTGTTTTAAATTCTGTGCGAACAGCGGAGCGAGTGAAAGCAGAAAGATTAAGGCGGTCCGAATAAAATATTTACGTCCGCTCATGTATTGTCTCCTCGTTTTTTGATGCCAAAATAGAGGTGTTTGAAAATCGCTTCTTTTCGTTTTTCCAAAAAAGCGTCGGGATCGGAAAGAAGACCGGGGAAGAGTGGTTTGATAATCGGTCCGGCAAGAAAAAAATAGATGCAGGAGCCGATTAAAGTAAACAGAAAGTGAACGGGTTCTTCCATGTGTTCAATTTCGCCGCGCGCTTCGGCTTTTTTTATTTCGTCAATAAATTTTTGCGGGGTTTGAAGTTTGCCGTCTTTTACAAGCTCGCGGACGCATTGTTGAACAATGGCGCCGCCTTCGCTTAGTTCGCGGGCGACGAACATCGGTAATTGGGGGTTGTCGCGCAGCATGTCCGAAAAGCGGTTGATGAACTGCTTAAGCGTGGAGGCAAAATCCTGCTCGGGCTGGAAAGAATCGCTTAAGGAACTCATGTACTTCATAAAAAGCTGGCGAAAAATCGTGGAGTACAAACGTTCTTTACTGCGGAAATAGTAATGGAGCATGGCTTTGTTAACGCCGGCTCTGTCGGCAATTTCCTGCATTTTTGTCCCGTGCCAGCCTTTTTCGACAAACACCTGCATGGCGATGTTCAGGATATGTTCTTCTTTTGGACCAATTGGTTCAACCATAATATTCAACCGATTAATTTAACCAACTGGTTAAATATCGGAAACAGAATCGAAAAAGTCAAGAGTTAAAGCAAATTAATTTGCTTGAAAATTAAAGAGTCCGCTTTAAAACAGGGTTCTGTCATTTCGATCGCAGAGAGAAATTTAATGATTCCGATAAAGGCAAGAGATTTCAGATTTCAGGTCGCCGCGTTGCTCTAAATAGCAATTACAGATTTTTCAGAGCAGACTCCTGATTATTTTTTTAACATAATTTTGTAGTCCGAGATAATGATTAATAAAATAATGCGGTTTTTGATAGTCAGAAGCGAGGGTAATCTTTGTCAACTGTTAAAAGTTTAACGAAGGTAATCAACAGCAGCGGGAGAACTCCGAGTAATTTTCATCGACGGTTATCAAGCCCCTAAAGGGGCTTCCAAAGGTCGTAAACGACCTACCCCCCCTTTTTTCGCCCATTCTTAATCCTCGCCGATTATTCACGGAATTTTCGTTAATCGAACATTTCAATAATCAGAATTGATTGAAAGAAAATTTCGCTTTAATAACAAGTCACTTAATATGATTCATTCTGCTCTAAAAGCCGAGTTCCGTTCTTCCTAACGCAGAGTAAAATCTTAAAGCTCCGATAAAGACAAGAATTTCTCGTCACTGCGCT
>JAADIP010000150.1:0-268 GCA_013151275.1 Calditrichota bacterium
TCTCCTAATTTTAAGCACCAATAATCAAAAACACCTCAATCCAATCAGCGACATCAGCGTAATCTGTGATCATCTGCGGTCTAATCTGCGGGGAATACTAACCGCCAAGCTCACAAAGAATTCACAAAGAGCACAAAGGAAATTTAATTTAAAACTAAAACCGAAACTAACACAAATTCTCCTAATTTTAAGCACCAATAATCAAAAACACCTCAATCCAATCAGCGACATCAGCGTAATCTGTGATCATCTGCGGTCTAATCTGCGG
>JAADIP010000150.1:341-3370 GCA_013151275.1 Calditrichota bacterium
TCTCCTAATTTTAAGCACCAATAATCAAAAACACCTCAATCCAATCAGCGACATCAGCGTAATCTGTGATCATCTGCGGTCTAATCTGCGGTTATTCTTTTCCCATTGTTTTAATCTTTTCAACCAAATCCGAATCAAAAATCAGCTGCGATTCACCGCTTTCGGATACGAGGTCAACATATTTTCCGAAAAATCCGAGGCTTCCTTTTTTTAGCAACAGACCCAGCTCTTTTGGTCCTTCTTTTTCGACAATTGTCTTGCTCATAACATATCCGAGCGCATAAAACGGACCGTTGGATTTTAAACCTTTGTTTATCAGCGAATCGTATTCGGTAAAATTATGACGGTCGTAAAGCGTGTTGAATATCATCCGTAAAAGTAATTTTCCTTCAGCCATCAATTTATCAGCCTGCCAGTCAGAATCAATTCCGCCGACATAAGTTGCGGAGCCTTCCAGCATTATGTAAGAGAGCGCCTGGTAAAATTTCCGGTCCTCTTCGGAAGGAAAATCATAAGAAACCAGATCCTCAAATTCCTTCGGTTTTTCAGAAACGCGGGAGGGGTCCGCGGGGCAAATCAGCAACTGAAAACGATGGAAAGTTTCGTGCGTCAAGGTTCGCAGCATGGTTGGATAGTCATCCTTAAACTGAACAAGATTGGAACCCAACATCTTTTCCGTAGCCCAGCTTCTTATTCCCCAGTTCACCGCAAAACCGAGACGGTCGTTAAATGAGACGTCATCGGAGAGGTAAGGAGCGATTTGTCCCAGAATATGGCGCTCTAAGTTTTGTCGATTTGCTTTTAACGCCGAAAGAAATCCGGCAAACTCACGCCGGTTCAGATAGACGTCCGATAGACAAAAATAGTTCCACGGATTCAGCCATTTCCAGATCATCTTTACAGGTTCACGGCTTCCGGCGTTAAAAATAAATTGCGCCATGTCGGAGCTGTCCGGTAAAGGTTCGGGCACATATCCCAGAGAGCGGCGATGTTTAAGCATTTCCAGAATTATGGGATCCCGGGCAACGGATTGAGCCTGTTCCATGCTGATCCGGTTCTGTTCAAACAAATTCAGCAGTTTTTCGATAACGGACAGGTCGATTTCCAGATGCCAATTTTTCGGCGGACGAAAATCTTTTGTTTTCGGGAAAGCCTGTCCGGTAAAACGGAGACGGTAGTGAAAAGCCGGATTGGAGACGATTTCCAGATTCTTTTTTCGGATTTGCGATAAGTAAAGAGCCGCGCCGATTAAATTATCCCAATTGTCAGGTACGGGAATGCTGTCCGGGTCGGCGAAATAATCCGGAATAACGCCGTAAAAGCCGCCGCCCCATTCGGACTGATCCTTTTCTATCCGCGACAATTCTTTAATCCGCTCCGGTTCCGAGAGCCTGCTTAATTGATCAAGAATAAACCTTGCCTCGTCGATTGAGACGATTTCCCGTAGTTTTTTAATGTTATCTTTTGTTTGCGGGTTGTTTGACCGCCTGAGCAAACCATCCCAGTCCCATTTTGAGTCGAAGCGGACTGGGGATGAAAATTTTTGGTTTTGCCCGAAAAGCAAAGAACTGCCAAGAAACATCAAGACGAATAAAAAGCTTTTTGTTCTTTGTCTCATTTGACGACTCCGTAATTTAATCAAGCAAATGTAAAGTTTTAAAGCATGTTCTTAGTTGTTTTGACCAATCGTAGTATGAATGCCTGTCATCTCTTCACTTAATTCCCAAAGTCGTTTGGCTGTTTCAAGATCGTAAGACAGTTTTGATGAGCGCGTTTCCTTAAAGCGGTTAAAATATTTTCCGCTTACATTCTCCGCTTCTTCGGATGTCGCCAGATAAATGCCCGGTTCGGCTCCTTTTTCCGGGCTAAGGAAAAAAGGACGGAACATTCCCGTCAGAATCCTCCAGAGGGGAGGCAATTTTTTCTGCAACTGAGTTTTGACTGCTCCGGGATGAAAGCAGTTGACTTTTATGTTTGTATTTTTCAAGCGCCTGGCTAATTCGTAAGTGAAAATAATTTTAGCCAGAAGAGCCTGTCCGCCCGTTTTTATGGGACTGTAATTTTTTTCGAAGTTTATATCGGCAAAATTTATCGTGCCTTTTCTGTGATATTCACCCACGGTTGTAATGATTTTTCCCGACGGACTTTTTTGTAATTTGGGCAGCAGTAAATTGGTCATTAAAAACGTCGCCAGATAGTTTACGGCAAAGGTCATTTCAATGCCGTCTTCGGATAATTGTCGGCTGAAAAAATTAGCGCCGGCGTTATTAAATAAAACGTCAAGCCGCTCGTATTTTGCGTTAAATCCGTCGATAAATTTTCTGATGGAGTTCTGTGATGATAGTTCCGCTATCATCAGGTCAATATTCCGGTTTCCCGTTGACCTTATGATTTCGTTTTTAGCGGATTCCCCGGCTTCTTTGTTTCGGCACAGCATAACCACAGTAAAATTCTTTTGCGCCATTCCTTTTGCCAGGGCGAATCCGATTCCCGAGTTGGCTCCCGTTACCACGCAAATTTTGTTTTCCATATTCAACCTTCCTTTAACATTTTATTCAACGACATCAGGAAGACTTAATCAGTTCGTAAGCGACGCCGCAAACACGCTCCGGCGACGTCGGTTTATGGTTAAAATATTACGAAAACAAGAGTAATAGGTTGCCTGTTTTGAAAATCGACTCATTCTTTATTTTTTCAACGGCGCACAAACGAAAATAAAAGGTTAAACGGCGGAAACGGCTCTCTCAATTTCAGTTCAACATTGAGCGAATTCCGAAACTTAACGTCCATATTAATATTATGACGGGTAAGTACAAGCCCAACGAAACGGGAAGAACCCGCCTTAGTAAGTCCTTTGTTCCGATCATGTTTATTTGAACGGTTTGTTTTAGTAAAAGAACGGTAACAGGTAAATTTAAAAAGATTGCCGTAACCAGCCCCGGATTGTACTCCCGCGTTATCAGAGATGTTAAAATATGCTGAACGGAATTTATTAAAATCAGCATTATCAGCAGTAATAAAACGTATCC
>JAADIP010000150.1:3401-18165 GCA_013151275.1 Calditrichota bacterium
AAAAATAATCGCATAGGTCAAAACGGTTGTCAGTATTAACCCGATTGTAATCAGCGCGTTAAAATCACCCGATTGAACCATCGTCCGAATAAATTGCGGCAATAAATCGGGATGAACCCGCATCCATTTTTCCATTGTCAGCCATTCCTCAAAATTGTGCAAGGTAATACAGAACGCAAAGAGAAGAAGCAAGCTTTTCAGATTTAATGTTTTCATTTTCGGTTCTCTCTTTTTATTCGGGGGAATGGCTTCGGCTTAAAGTTTGATATCCCCAATAATAGATTACGGCGCCGACCACGATAATTTTTATGATCAGCTTAAAGATTTCGATTTGCTGCGGCATGGGCATGAGTTCGCCGGAAAAGTTTGTCATAAAATGGAACAGGATAGCCGATAAAACGCTTCGGCGCGTGTTATTGTAAATCCATGTGTAGAGCACTGAATCGAAGATCATATTTAGGCTGTACAACAGGAAGGCGGAAGACATCAGCCCCATTTGATGTTGGTAAGTGCCGTTCATAAAAAACAGCGGCAGATGCCACAAAGCCCAGAAGGTTCCCAATATTAAGCTTGAAGAAAGCGCGTTGAGTCTTTCCTGCAAGCGGTCCAGTGCGTAACCGCGCCACCCGAGTTCTTCCGGCAGGGGTCCGAACAGCAGAATAAAAACGGCAAACGGAATTATCGAAAGCGGATTATTCAGGAAACCGGCGACTTTTTCAAATGCGGGCATATCGCCGCCGTTGATTAAATGAATCATTAAACCCGATATTGAAAGCAGCGGGAAAAACAGGAGAATAAATAAATACCACCGCCAGCCGATGCGGCGGAAATCGATCACTCTCCGCCAGTAGTCGCGTCGTTCTTCAGTCGTGTAGGTGCGGCGCACCAGAATGATGTCGGCGATCATCGGTCCCAGTCCGCCTGAATAGAGCAGCAGGGAGAAGGGAAAGGCGGTCGCGCTTTTACCCGCAAGCCCGGCAGGTATCCAGAACAATCCGCTTAAAGCATACGCCAAGGCGAAAAACAGCCACGGACTATCGGGAGTCGAAGAACGAGTTTTGACGGCGCTTTGCGGGTTCTTAACGCTGCTTAGCGTGTTCATGGTATTAACTCCTTCTCAAACTGTCTGTCACTGCCAGGAAATGCTGCCTTATTTCTCCGTAAGCCAGGGCGCCCGAGATATGTCCCTTCTCCAGAACATTGACGGCGCGCTTTCCGTAGCATTTCCTCTGTCTTTCGTAGGTAATGATCTGATCGTAAGCGGCAAGCAGGGGAAAAACATTGTCGGCGGAGATCTTCCGAAATTCTTCTTCGAAATTAAGAACGGTTTTCAATACCTGCGGGTTTTGCCGGGCTAATTTTCCGGTTAATTTGCGGTAAACGGACGAAGTGAAAACCGCGTTTAGAGCCGCGCCCGCCATGACGGGGATGTAGGCGTCGGCGCTGTTATAATAGGCTCGGTGCAAATTGGTCGCCCAGCCGCCCAGACTGATGCCGGAAACGATAATGGCGTTTTTCATGAACGGTTTGTAATAGGAAACAAGCGCTTCGATCAATTTTACCGAAACGGCGTTCATGGCTGTAAAATTATTAAGGTAACCCATTTTCCGCATGTAATCGCCCGTTGAGTCATTGTGAAACGGCGCCCGCAGGGCAATCAGATTAACTTCCGCGAAACGGCTGCCGGAAAGAAAGATATTTTTGAAGCTGTTTTTAGCCGCCCAGCCCGTGTCAAAAGGGCGCTCGTTGCTGCCGTGATGATAGATGATGATCGGGAAGGAGTTTCCCTTCCATTGGGCGATCCAGAAAGCGGCGTCCAATTGTCCCGCCAACGTTTCCGCAACGACTTCGTATTTTCCCGGATTTTTAATTTCGGGAAATTGCAGATCAACATTTTGCAAATGGTCGCTAAAAGCCGGGCTGTCGATGCTTTTGCAAAAAAAGGTGTTTTTCCCGGCAGCCAGGGCGGAAAGACCGATGACAAACTTGTCCAGTATGGCGTGTATGTTCATGAGCGATACTCCCTTTTTTCTAAACTGTTTTAAAGCTTAAAATTTATTCACTCTCAAAACGCTTCCCCTATGGAAAGATAAATTCCCGAATCATCTTTACTAAAGCCAAAGTCCATGCGCAGATTGACGCCTTCTTTCGGATTCAACATAAAACGCAGTCCCATCCCGTAAGAGTATTTAAATTCTTTCAATGCGAATCGATCGATTTGCGGCGCCACCTCTCCCGCAGACAAAAATCCGGTTAAGCCGAATCGTTTTCGCAAAGGCAGGCGGTATTCGCTTTGCACCGTAATCATGTTTTTATCACGGAAGCGTCCCTGATAAATTCCGCGCATTAAAAATTGACCGCCCAATAGGGGCATTTGGCGAAAGGGCGTCTGTCCTTTGTTCGTGACAGCCTGCACCCGCAGGGCAAGAACATGGGAAGAAAAGGGCGAAAAGTAATTCCGAAGATCGAAAGCGTATCGGGTAAAACGATAGTCGCTTGCCCAGGCGGAGCGAAACATCTGCACGGAAAACCGGTAATAGCGTCCGGTCGCCGGTGCAAAAATCCGATCTCTGCTATCCGAGGTAATAACCGCGCCGATGCCGGAAACAGTGCCTCCGCGGGAGCCGGGAATATCGTCTTTTGCCAATAAACCGTCGCCCGTAAAATCGGTGAGCCTACTATTCTCATATTCATACGAAAGCCCGGCATAAAGTCCGTCCGCCACCTTTTTTTGTATTTTTACCCGAACACGGAAAAATTGCGGCAGGTAGTTTTCTTCGTTTTTTGCGCTTGTGTTATTGCCGATGCCGTAAAATTTGTCCGGAAAACGGTTAAAACTCAGATAGCCGTTCAAGCGATAAGCGTCTTTGGGAAAGAACAAATTCAATATCAGTTCAGCAGTGACCTGATGGTTTTGCGTGTAGATGACCGACGGCATCAGGGTGGACGGTTTGTTTTTCTGCGCGTCGTCGGACAGGGTAAAAAAATAGTTCAGCAGACCGCCGCCCGCCCAGCGGGTTTCCGGCGTGTAAAAAACAACAGGCAGGAAAATCAGCGATTGACGCTTGGCGGTCTTTTTTTCACTGCCCCTGTCGTTCTGCAATGTCCCTTTGGCAAATGTCTGACCAAACGCCAGCAGAAACGCGAGTAATAAAAGCGAAATTTTTTGCACGATATGTCTCCGTTAAAATTATTCTGTTAAAATCTCACGACAATAGTAAGCAAATACGGAGAAAACAGCGTCCTTGTTTCTAAAAAAGGACGTACGGATTTCCAAAACAGAACTTCGACGAGTACCGGCGCTGTTTGCCGGTCAATTTTCGGATTGCGCTCTGAATTGGGAAGGAGTTAAGCCGGTGTGTTTTTTAAAAGCGGTATTAAAGGCAGATTTGGAGTTGAAGCCCACATCGTAGGCTATAGCCAGTATGGAAAAATGCGCATTATTCGGGTCGCTTAATTTTTGTCGGGCTTCTTTTATGCGGTAAGAATTGATGAAATCAAAAAAGTTCTGATTAAACTGCTGATTGATAATCTGAGAAAGCTGGTAGCCCTGAATGTGAATCTTTTCAGCCAGCTCCTTAATGGTAAGGGAACTGTTCAGAAAGGGTTTTTCTGTTTGCATGACGTCCAACAACTTTTGTTTGTATTTTTGCACCTGCTGCGCACTAAGCGTTGAACTTTTATATTTTTCCGTTGCTGCGGGGATGTCCGTCCCGATGAAAATTTCCGGCTGCTGCCAGCCCATATAACCGATGGCGTAGATGACCACCGCCACAATCATGCCCATAATCGGGTTGCCCGCGTAGCGACCGATATTCAGGAAATAGAGAACATCAAAAATGGTATTGATGACAAAAATGAAAATTATGATGTATAATAATCTTTGCAGCCAGGTAAGCTTAATTTTTTCAACGGAAGAAAAAGAAGATTTTACCCGTTCCTGGTGTTTTTTAACGGCGATGACGCAGGCGATCAGGTAGGGCGTGGTGTAAACCACATGACTCAGGCTCCAGAAATAATCGGCTGCCGTGACCGAAAGCCGCCAGGTTTCAAAACGGTATATTTTGTATTCCGCGCTCTTTATGTAAAAAGTGAGGGTGAAATAGACCACGTTGATCAGAAAGGGCAGGAAATGGAACAGATACTTTTTCTTGAACCTGAACCTGGGATCGGTGAGTGCGAGAACATAACCCAGCAAAATCGGACCGAAAAGGAATTGAATGGGGTGAACGATTAACAGGACATGGGGATAGTCAAGATACAATTTCGTCAATTCGATAAAAACATGACCCAGAGTAATTGTAAACAGAAAGATGAAAAGACCAAGCAGTCTGTTTGCCCGCTTGTTGCCTCTTTTGGCGGTCAGCAGCACAAAGGTGAGGAAAAATCCCTGAATAAGACCGACGGAAATAACGATGACGGCGACGTTCATTATCTTTGATCCAAAATATTCGACAAATAAAAGTGTAGCCAAAAGTACTTTTAAAAGCAAGAGATTGTCTGCCCGGCGTCTCCGGTTTTCAGGTTTTTCCTTTTGGTTTTTGTGATAAAATCGATTAGTCTGTTTTGATTTAAAAGCGGAGAAGTCTTTCCCGTTAAATTTCAGCCGACTTTAAGTAAAAAAGATTGATTTTTTAATGACTTCTTTGTTCTCAATTATTAAATTAGGAACGAATAAATTGTGCGAAAAATCTTTGGAGAAAATCATGAATCTATCAGAGCTCAACACAAACGAAGTTATTACAATTCAGTTGCCCCCGGAATTACCTCCGAAAAAAGAATTTGTACCCGGCGTTCGTCGGGCGCCGAGCCGCGGATTTAATTTAACGAAGCATGAAACGGTTATCGCCTTAAAAAACGCGTTGCGTTATATCCCGAATGAACTGCATGAGACGCTGGCGCCGGAATTTCTGGAAGAATTACGCACCATGGGACGCATTTACGGCTATCGTTTTCGTCCCGAGGGACGTATTTACGGCAAGCCGGTCGATGAGTACAAAGGCATTCTGGAAGCGCGGGCTTTGCAGGTGAATATCGACAATAATCTTGATTTTGACGTGGCGTTGTATCCGTACGAACTTGTGACGTACGGAGAGACGGGTCAGGTTTGTCAGAATTGGATGCAATATCTGCTGATCAAGAAATATCTGGAAATCATGCGCGAAGATCAAACGCTGGTGGTCAGCTCGGGTCATCCGCTGGGTTTGTTTCCTTCCCATCGCAACGCGCCGAGAGTTATTTCCACAAACGGTTTGATTGTCGGTAAATGGGACAATCCCGAAACTTTTCAAAAACTGGCGGCAATGGGCGTTTCCAATTACGGTCAAATGACGGCAGGGGGCTGGATGTACATCGGACCGCAGGGGATTGTGCACGGGACTTACATTACCATTTTGAACGCCGGCAGATTGTATTTAGGCATTCCGGAAGAAGACGATTTGCACGGGGTCTTTTTTGTGTCGTCGGGATTGGGGGGAATGTCCGGCGCGCAGGCAAAGGCGGTTGAAATTGCCGGGGGAATAGGAGTGATTGCCGAAGTGGATTACAGCCGGATCAAAACCCGCTACGATCAGGGCTGGGTCGGTAAAATTTCGGATGATCTCGATCAGATTGCGCTGTGGATGGATGAGTACAAAAAGAAGAAAGAATCCGTTTCCATTGCGTATCACGGGAACATTGTCGATTTGTTGGAATACATCGACAAACACGATATCGACGTGCAACTGCTATCCGATCAGACCTCGTGTCACGCCGTTTACGAGGGCGGCTACACGCCCGCGGGCGTTACGTTTGAAGAAGGACGCAAATTGATTCAGGAAGATGTGCGGCGTTTTAAAGAATTGGTGGACGAATCGCTGCGCCGTCATTTCAGAGTTTTGAAGAGATTAACTGACAAGGGCGGGCATTTCTGGGATTACGGAAACAGTTTTATGGCTTCGGTTTTTGACGCCGGAGAAAAGGAGATTGCAAAAAACAAGCGCGACACTTCCGAAGGATTCATCTGGCCCTCGTATGTGGAAGATATCATGGGACCTATTTGTTTTGACCGCGGTTTCGGACCTTTCCGCTGGGTGTGTCTGAGCGGCAGGGATGAGGATCTGCGTAAAACCGACCGTGCAGCCATGGAGTGCATTGATCCCAAATTAAGTTCGCTGCATCGTGACAATTACCACTGGATTGCCACCGCAGAACAAAACAAATTGGTTGTGGGAACCAGGGCGCGTATTTTGTATTCGGACGAAGAGGGTCGGATGAAAATTGCGCTTAAGTTTAATGAGATGGTGCGTAAGGGCGAAATAGGACCGGTGATAATCGGTCGCGATCATCATGACGTGTCGGGCACCGATTCTCCCTTCCGCGAAACAGCCAATATTTATGACGGAAGCCGTGTTACAGCCGATATGGCGGTGCAGTGTTTTGCCGGCAATGTGGCGCGCGGCATGACGTTGGTTGTGCTTTCCAACGGCGGCGGCGTCGGAATCGGCAGAGCGCGCAACGGCGGTTTCGGTCTTGTGCTGGACGGCAGCGAACGGGTTGATGAAATCATCAAAAAAGCCATTTCATGGGATGTGATGGGCGGTATTGCCCGCCGCAGTTGGGCGCGGAATCCCAATGCCATCGAAACAGCTAAAACGTGGAATGAAAAAAACGCCGATAAAGGGCATATCACCATTCCGTTTGTGCCCAAAGAAGGATTGGCGGAAGATCTGGTAGATGCTTTGTTCAAAAACGAGAAAAACAGATGAGCTTTCGGCGGTTGGATTAATTAAACGCTGTCCGCTCACGAGGCGGGCGGCGTTTTTTCTTTTGCAGGGAGACAGATAATTGTTTTGAAACCTTCCGTAATTTTTAAATCGAGCGCGGCAAAAGCGGCGATTCGGTTAGTCTGATTTTTCTCCTTTCGTATGAACGTCATCGTAATATTCGGGATAAAGCTTCATCATGCAGTCGGGGCAGATGCCGTGAGAAAATTTGATATTCGAATGTTTGGAAATGTAATCTTCAACCGAGCTCCAATACCCTTCGTCGTTGCGGATCTTTTTACAGGAGGCGCAAATCGGAAGCAAGTTTTCGAGCTGGTTTACGTTTTCCAGGGCTTCTTTTAATTCGTTGATGAGTTCTTCTTTTTCCTGATTAATGGCTTTGATTTCTTTGTTTTGCCTTTTTAATAAGGCGTTTATGTTTCGCGCAATATACCACTTATGGATGATTAATATCAATGTGATAAGAATTAAGCCCAGAATAATAATCAACGCGTTACGCTGCAGCTTTTGGCGCGAAATAGTTAATTCCTGAATTTTATTATTTTTGCGTAAAACGGCGTTTTCTCTTTCCTGTTGTTCAAATTTTAACCTGAGTTGCAGGTCGCTGATGGCGGCTATTTTCTGTTCGTTGAAAATGCTGTCGTTATAAGCGGCTGCCAATTTGAAATAATCAAGAGCCTCTTTGTAATTTTTTCTTTCTTCGTTTATCTGCGCTAACAGTTCATAACCTTTTTTAATCAAAGTTTTATATTTGTGTAATTTAGAGTTTACCAGGCTTTGACGAATAAAAAGTTCAGCTTTATCTTTATCGCCCATTTTTTTATAAATTCTTCCGATATTAAACTGGGCGACCGTAGTTCGAAAAATATTGTTTACCTTTTGCGAATTTTTCATGGAAGATTGATAATATTCAAAAGCTTTTTCGTTTTGATTTAATCTATCGTAAACGTCCGCCAGAAATTTTTCAATATAGGCAACGCCGGCAGGATCCTTCAGATTATAGAAGTACTTTGAAGCTTTTTTAAACATTTGAAGCGCTTTTTGATATTGACCTTTCTTTGTCCAGATTATGCCGAGATTAATCCTGGAATAAGCTTTTCCGAAAGGGTAGTCGATTTTTTCGGCTAAATTCAAAGCTTTTTTATGATAAGGAATCGCTTCGTCGATTTGTCCCCAATCCTGAAAAACAAGTCCGATATTATTCAATATCAAAGCAATTTTATCATTCTCCTGCAGGGCTTCTCTTATTTTCAGCGATCGTTGGTAGTGATCGAGAGCGATATCGTAATTGCCAAGGAACCAGTGAATGGAACCGATGGCGTTATAAACGGAGCCAAGAGAAGCCGTATCGTTCAACACTTTAAACAGGCGTTCCGCGGCAAGATAAGCATCGAGCGCTTCGGTGAAATTTCCCATGTTCCATCTGGCTCGACCGATTAAGCTTAAGGATTTGGCAATCAGACTATCGTTTTGAACCGCTTCAAACCGATCTTTTGCTTTTTGTGCAAAGATCAGGGCGTCTTTATTTTTATGTAATTTTTCGTAATTTTCTCTTAGCTTTAAATACATCATTCCGGCTGAAATCGACTGTCCTAATGAGTCGTATAATTTTGAGGCTTTTAAGTAATAAATAAGACTGGAATCGTACGATTCTTTTTGAAAATAATAGTCGCCTCTCTTACTCAGTAGCTTAGCTTTGCCGCTATCGCTGAAAGTTGTTTGAATCCGGCGGTTTAAATTGGCGGTATCGTTTGAGTAGCATTCATTTGAAAAAAGAACGAAAGTTATTGTTAACAGCAGGACAATAGCGTTCTTTTTATCGGGAAAACATTTAAAAAACAACGAGTTTCTCCTCCCAAAACGGGTTTAAAGTTGACCGATATTTATTTTTTCCTGGCGGGATGCAACCTTTTTCCTGATTACAGATTTATTGCGCTATGAAATACAGTAAGAAGAAAGGACATCCCTGGAATAGTTTATTTTCCGTATTAACTTATTCCTATTTTCGGTTAATATTGAAATATTTTTAGAACTTTTTGATCCGACGAACGCTTTTAACGCAATAACAGACGATTTTTTGTGAACAATAATTTTAACGGGATTGTAACGCAGAGAAGAGTTTGAGTGTTCGGCAAAAGAAAATTGTGTAATAACCTGTTGATATTCATTGGGATAATTTTGCACATCGATCGGAGTCGGTCGAAAAAAACGGCTGTTTTTCGGCAATAATCCCGCAGATTAATCGATTAAAATGAATTTTGTGATCTTGAATAATGCCTGTTTCAATTTAAAAATATTATATTGGGTTTTTAGTTTCAAATCTAAAATTCGATGATTGAAAATTATTGATTAATTTATGAGTTATTTTTATTTAGTCACAAATAGCTATTACAGAGCCTGTAACGATTTATTGTAAGACTCAAACTAACCGATTTATGTTAAGAAACGGAGATCACCCATGAGGAAATTGTTTTCAATACTTTTAGTGTTATCCATTGCGGGGTTGTGGATTCTCATAAAGCCCCTTTCAAAAGGATCAAGCCATACAAAACCCCGATTTGATTTAAGCACGTCGGAGGGCTGGAACGCTTATTTACTGGAACAAAAGAAATTAAAGAAAAAACGACCACGACCAGACAAGCCCGATGAAGCCATGGAAGAAGAGATTGCTCTGCGTTCGGTGATCGGAGAGCCATTTTCTTACACGGGAAGCTGGCGTTTCAGAGCACAGAGGGCGGCGCTGCAAAGTCAGCCTGTATTGTACAAAGCCGCTGCTTTAAATTGGGTGGAAAGGGGACCGGGCAATTTTGGCGGTCGTACGCGGTCTATTGTTGTGCATCCGAATGATAGTAACACCTGGTGGGCGGGAGCTGTAGGCGGAGGAATATGGAAAACAACGGATGCCGGAAGCAGCTGGCGTTCCGTTACCGACGATCTGCCCGTTCTTTCGGTTACGGCTATAGATATCTGCAAAGATCAGCCCGATATTTTGTATGCCGGCACAGGAGAAGGATTTTACAACATCGACGCCATTATAGGCGACGGTGTTTTTAAATCGACCGACGGCGGCGAAACATGGACGCAAATCGGCAGCACGGCATCCAATTATAATTTTCGCTATGTGAATCGTCTGATTGTTCATCCGCAGCATCCCGACACTTTGGTTGTTGCTACTAACAACGGCGTGTATCGCAGCGAAAACGGGGGGAACACATGGACGGAAGTTTTTAACAACGGGAATCGTGTTCAGCAGATTATTGCCAATCCCCTGCGATGGGACACACAATTCATAGCCGTAAATGCAAGCGGAATTTACAAATCGACAAACGGCGGTTTGACATGGAATTACGTGAGCGAAGAGATCGTGGATCATTACCGCATCGAGATGGCGATTTCGGAAACGGATACGAACATTGTTTACGCTTCGCCCGTGGACGGAAATTCGGGTCTTTTGGGATTTTTCCGTTCGCCCGACGCCGGGAATAACTGGTTTAACTATGGTAATTCCACAAACTGGCTCGGCGGTCAGGGATGGTACGATAACGCTCTGGTGGTAAGTCCGTTAGACCCTGATATCGTATTTGTGGGAGGCATTGATATTTATCGGGTAACCATTAACGGGGCGACGATGTCCGTCGATAAATTGACCAACTGGTATTCCGGAGCCGGATATCCTTACGTCCACGCCGATCAGCACGCGTTTGTAACCATTAAGGACGGCAGCAGTAATTTTGCCATTATCTCAGGAAACGACGGGGGCGTTTTTTATTCCTCCGACATGGGAAGCACCTGGGAAAGCAAAGATAACAATTACAATGTGACGCAGTACTACGACGGGGATCGGCATCCGGGAGTTAATGCTTTTATCGGCGGAACTCAGGATAACGGAACGCATCGTTCTCCCGACGAACCGAACAACACGTCGAGCTGGTCAAGGGTAATAGGCGGCGACGGTTTTGATTGCGCCTGGAATAAGACAGAGCCTTCCATTGTTTACGGCACGCTTTACAACACGCGTATTTACAAGTCAACGGACGGCGGTTACAATTTTGTTTCTATCAATAATAATTTGCCGGAAAGCAACATTTTTCATACCCCTTTGGCGATGGATCCGGACAATTCCGATAAGCTGTTTACAGCCGGGGATAATAATAAGTTCTATTGGACGAATGACGGCGGGAATAACTGGAACGAGGTAACGACAAATTACAACGGATATACACGCGTTAAAATAGCCGTTTCCGAAGCCAGTTCGAGCATTGTGTGGACGGGAAGCACAACCATTTACACGAACGTTTCGACGGACAGCGGTTTGACCTTTAGCCAGGTTACGCAGCCTCCGGGCAGTCCTCATGCTTATTTAACCGGAATTTCGACGCATCCCACGCAGGACAGCACGGCTTTTCTGACCATCGGTTCTTCGGGCTACGGGAAAATTTATCGCACGCGGGATCTGGGGCAAACGTGGACGGACATTACCAATAATCTGCCGGATGTGCCCGTGTTTACCGTTTTGGTAATGCCCTTTGACACCAGTGAAATCTGGATCGGCACGGACATCGGTTTGTTTATTTCGTACGATGCCGGAAGCAGCTGGCAATATTCGAACAACGGTCTGCCTGCCGTTTCCATTCGCCGTTTAAAAATTGTGAATCAGGAAATCGTGGCTGCCACTCACGGACGGGGTATCTGGTCTGTGCATCGGGATGAGCTTGATGCGTGGCCGCCTCTTGCTCCGTCTTTGCAGGATATTACGGTTCCCAATCCTAATACGGGCATCTTGAAGATTCGATTTACCGCCAATTCCGATTACGATTCGGCTTTGGTTTACGTCAATAATCTGATTGTTGACAAGTTATTTACCGTTCCCGCCGGAAAAGATACCTTTGGGCTTTACTCCACAAATCCGCCCGAATATGTTACCGCAAAAGTGGTGGGTTACAAAAGCGGCGCGCCGAATTCCAGCGATGAGAAAAGCAATAACATTTACGCGGCTGTGGATACGCTTCTGGAAAATTTTGACGATTACAGTTCGACATTTTTCGGAGATTTTCAGATTCAGGATGTCACGGGATTTTCGACTCCCGCCTTGCATTCGCCGCATCCTTACTCCGATAAAACGACGTATCTTTCTTATCTGGGTACGCCGATTACCCTGAAATCCGGTGCTTATTTTCGTTACAGCGACGTGGCGATTGTCGAACCGGGCGAAGCCGGATCGGTTTATCCCGATGAAAATTTCTGGGATTACGTTACGGTGGAAGCCACAGATGACGGCGACAACTGGACGATTATCGTCGATCCTTACGATTCCCGATACGATTCCGCCTGGGAGACCGCCTACAATAACGGCAACGACGGCGACGAATCGATGTATCGCACTCATGACGTTAGTTTAACCAACTACTATCCTCTTGACACAAAGGTTTATATTCGTTTTAAACTGTACTCCGACGCTAACACAACGGGCTGGGGCTGGGCAATCGATGATATCGAATCCAATAATCTGGTGTCCGATCTGGCGCGAAGTCCGGCGGCGGTGAATACGTTTGCTTTGATCGGTAATTATCCCAATCCGTTTAATCCGAGCACAACAATAATGTTCACTCTCGAAAAAAAGGGTCCGGTTACACTGGAGGTATTTAATTCGATAGGTCAAAAGGTGCGGACTTTGTATAAGGATGCCGTGCTGGAACCCGGACAGGTGCATCGGGTTGTGTGGGACGGAACCAACGATCAGCTTCGCGGTGTGAGTTCCGGGATGTACGTTTATCGTTTACGGGCGGGAGAACATCGCGCTTTAAGAAAGATGCTTTTGCTGCGCTAATAAAAAATCTTCAAATTTAACAGGTTCTGTCGTTCGGCGGAGCCTGTTTTGTTTTAATCATATTTCGGGGACGGCAGGCGGTTTAATGGATAAGTTACCGTCGATGGGCATTGACGGCTGCACGGGCGGCTGGATAGGGGCAACGGTTCATGTGGGCGGTGATCTTGAGTTCCGCTTTATGAACAGTCCGGATGAGCTTCGGGAGGCGGCTGCGAAAGTTTCTCGGATTTTCATCGACATGCCGTTTGGTTTAGAAGAGGATTCCTTGCGCGAATGTGACTTACTCGCCAGAGAGAGATTGGGCAAATGGGCGGCTTCGATTTTTTTAACTCCGTGCCGAGCCGCTGTTTACGCGCCAACCTACGAAGAAGCCTGTGCAATTAATTTTGAAAAGTGCGGAAAAAAGATTTCGATTCAAGCCTGGAATATTGTTCCTAAAATTCGCGAGCTGGATCGGTTTTTGCGGAATTCGTTGAAGCTGCGGGAGGGGATTTGGGAATCGCATCCCGAGTTGTGTTTTCAGGCTTTAAACGGGGGGCGAGGTCTTTTGTTTTCCAAGCACAGGCGGGAGGGGGTACAGGAACGGTTTTCCGTTTTAAGGAGGTATCTTCCCGAAATCGAATCAAAGATCGGATCGGCGCACGGGAAATTGAAAAGCAGAAGAATAGGCGTTGACGATTTTCTGGACGCCGCTGTTTTAGCCGTTTGCGCGGGTTTTTCTTCCGAACGGCTGACGATGCTGCCGGAATATTATGTTTATGACAGTTACGGTTTGCGGATGAATATTGTTGTGCCGCAGATTACGCTGTAGAGAACAGTTCTAATGCGCGGCAACAGAAAAAATTATGCGATAACTTATTGATATTTCTTTTAATAATTTCACGTTTTTTTACTTTTTCTTTCCCGTTTGCGGGTTTTATTGTTTTGTTTTCATAGAAGAAAATTTTTTTAAATTTAAACTTGACAATTCCCATCAAGATACTTAATTTAATGCGTGGATTTAAATTTGGTGATGATAAGGAGAGCTTATGCTATCGATTTCGGCAAAAACACGATACGGGTTAGCGGCGATTTTTGAATTAGCCAAACATTACGGCACGGGTGTTCTGCAAATAAAGAACATAGCCGAAGAAACAAATATTCCGAAATATTATCTGGAACAGATATTTAACCGGCTGGTTCACCACGGAATAATTAAGAGCGTTCGGGGAAACAAAGGCGGGTATCAGTTGGCTGACGCGCCTGGCAATATCACGCTTTTTCAGGTGTTGGAAATACTTGAAGGCGGGGTGGACATTTCATCCAAATTACAGGTTCAGGCGCTGGCAAACGTTTTTTATAATGTGGAACAAGATATCAAAAAGAGGTTGACTGTTTCGTTGGAAGATATTGTATTTGAGCAGCAGAAACTGGAGCAGGAGATCAATTTTTGTATTTAACGAGGGTCTTTGAAAATTTCGCTTGAAAATTGGGAGTGAGTGCTTAATTACCAAACAGTTTTGATCAAGCCCCTGAAGGGGCTTTTAAAAGGTCGTAAACGACCTCGGAGAAATTTTTTGTTAAGCGTTAATGGTATAAGGGTTAAGGGGATTTTTAAAAGGTCGTAAACGACCTGAGAAAAACGGCATCGTTCCGGAAACGCAAGGATGTTTTTTATCAGCTTAACAAGATTTTAAAAAGAGATTGGCGTTTTTGTTTGAAGATATTTTATTTGAGCAGTAAGAATCGGCACGGGAGATCATGTTTTTATTTAACAAGGGTCTTTGAAAATTTCGCTTGATATTTGGGAATAGATCTTTAATTGTCAAGAGGTTTTGATCAAGCCCCTGAAGGGGCTTCTAAAGGTCGTAAACGACCTTGGAAAGCTTTCTTGTTAAGCGTAAATGGTGTAAGGGTTAAGCGGGACTTTTAAAGGTCGTAAACGACCTGAGATAAACGGCATCGTTCCAGAAACGCAAGGATGTTTTTTATCAGCTTAACAAGATTTCAAAAAGAGACTGGCGTTTTTGTTGGAAGATATTGTATTTGAGCAGCAGAAACTGGAGCAGGAGATAAATTTTTGTATTTAACAGGTTCTTTGAAAATTTCGCTTGACAATTGGGAGTGAGTGCTTAATTACCAAACAGTTCTGATCAAGCCCCTGAAGGGGCTTTTACAAGGTCGTAAACGACCT
>JAADIP010000043.1 GCA_013151275.1 Calditrichota bacterium
CGCTTAACGAATTATTAACAAAGTAGCACGAAGAGGAAATGCATCAATCGTAATGCGCAAATTTTATTGATGTTCATTCCGCATTTTATTAAAATCTTATCTTGAGGTTCATTTACCAAACAGCGAGGTTAAAATGCCCGAATCATGGTTTTGTCGCAAAGGAGAATCGTTAAATTACCGGAATGAAATTATCGCCGGCGTAACCACCTTTTTAGCCAGTATGTACATCATCGTGGTGAATCCCGCGATTTTAAGCAAAGCGGGAATGCCCTTCAGCGGCGTGTTAACGGCGACCGTTTTTGTCTCCGCCTTTAGCAGCATTGCCATGGGAATTTACGCTAAAAACCCCATCCTTATCGCGCCGGGAATGGGAATCAACGCCTTC
The DNA here is from genome assembly GCA_013151275.1 of Calditrichota bacterium. Taxonomy (GTDB): domain Bacteria; phylum Calditrichota; class Calditrichia; order Calditrichales; family Calditrichaceae; genus Caldithrix. The sequence goes on from JAADIP010000043.1 coordinate 386, forward strand.
TTTACCTATTCAGTGGTTATCGGAATGAATGTCAAATGGGAAGTCGCACTGGGCGCGGTGTTCTGGTCCGGAATCATCTTCATTCTGCTCTCTGTTTTTAATATTCGGACCTATGTGGTTCGAGCCATCCCGCATCAATTGCGCTTCGCTATTGCCGGAGGCATCGGATTATTTATCAGCCTGATCGGACTTGAAAACGCCCGCTTTGTGGTCCCAAATTCTTCCACCATTATTTCCTTCGGTTCGTTGAACGAGTTGACTCTCACCTTTGTAGCCGGACTGTTTATCACGGCAATTCTTGTTGTTAAACGCATTCGCGGGGCTTTGATTCTGGGCATTATTATCACGACCGTCTTATCCGTTCCGATCGGACGTTTTTACGGAGACGCCACCGCCCAATTCGGTCAGTCCACTCTGGTCGCCTGGAACGGATTGCTCTCCAAACCCGATTTTTCACTGTTCTTTCATTTGAATCTCGTTGATTCGTTAAGTCTTTCAATGGTGCCTGTGGTTTTTGCTCTTTTGTTCACCGATCTGTTCGACAGTCTTTCCACGTTTATCGGCGTGGCGGAAGCCGGCAATTTGCTGGATGAAAACGGCGAGCCGCTTAACATTAAAGAGTCGTTGATCGTAGATGCCTTTGCCACAACCGTCTCCGGTTTGTTCGGCACGAGTTCCGGTACAAGCTACATCGAATCGGCAACGGGAATCGAAGAAGGCGGGCGAACGGGATTGACCGCGGTTGTAGCCGGTTTGCTGTTTTTGCCTTTTATCTTTTTATCTCCTCTGCTTTCCGTAATCCCGGCAATTGCCTCGGCTCCAGCCCTTGTTTTGGTCGGCGTATTTATGATGCAGCCGGTCATAAAAATCAACTGGTCTGATTATGACGACGCCATCCCCGCTTTTCTGGCTTTTATTTTAATTCCCCTAACCTATTCGATTACTCAGGGATTAATCTGGGGATTTTTAAGCTGGACCGTGATTAAGCTGGTTATTGGCAAAAAGAATGAAGTTACGCCGACTTTAATTGTCATTGATCTTTTTGCCATACTCGCGCTGATTCTCAGATAACGGGAGTCGCTTAAAATTTTAAGGCTTGGCTTTAATACAAAAAAAGCCCTGACCATTCTATGATCAGAGCTTTGACTGGTGCGAAAGGGGGGAGTCGAACCCCCACGGGCTTGCGCCCACTAGACCCTGAACCTAGCGCGTCTGCCAGTTCCGCCACTTTCGCTTACAATTTTTAAATTTATTAAATTAATTGGCGTAAATCAATCCAATTCCGTTTAAAATTTTTATTCTCCTTCTTTTTCGCGGCACTTTTGACATTCTTCTTCGTATTCAAGAATCACTTGTTTTAACAGTTCGTTCTCGTTTCTTAACGCTTCCAACAAATCATCTTCGGTTCTTTTATCAGCAGTTTCTGCCGACGGTTCCGCCAAGCTTCTTATTCCGGCTTTTATTCCTTTTGATTTGTCAGACCTTACCTTCCGGTCTTTCCGCGAAGCGAATCCGCATTCTATCAAAAAATAGTTCTCGCCTGCCAAAACAAAAGCAACGGCGTTCAATATCAATTCTCTTCCTTTGGCGTCCCGTTCCACCCATTCGTACGATTTCAAACGCCCTTTTCTTTCAGCCTTCCAAAACGTTTCGGCGTCAGATAAAAAATTCGTCAAAAACGAAACATAACGCGAAAAACGATCAACCTCATTTTTTTCGGCAATCTCCGGATAAAGTTTTTTGAACCAGCCGGGCAAAGGCATTACCACTTCAAACTTTTCGCGGTCTGTTCTTCTGAAAACGGCTAATTCCATTGCTTCAAAAAATTGCTGCGTTAGTTCCTGCCCTTTCATCGGCGACCATCCTCTGAATTTTAAAATTTAATGTCGTCCTCATTGTTTAACCCGAACGGACTCCTAAATATAATCGATTGATGTTACCGAATCATTAAATACTTTTTTGTTTTTTCCAAAAAGCTTTTATGCTCGAAATGTAGCTGCTGGTTATTTCAATATCGTCCTTTTGTCTGAGCCAGTACTCGGGAAGCAAAATATTGAACCGTTCATCCACAAAACGATCGCCGATCAATACCACAATTCCCCGATCGCTTGCCGAACGGATTAATCGTCCCACCGCCTGAATGACCTTATTCATCCCGGGATAGATGTAAGCATATTCTTCGCCCATCCGATACGTTTCTTCGTAATACGCCCGCAGCAGTTCCCGCTGGTAATTAACCTGCGGCAGAGCCGGACCGACAACAATAACGCCGATCGCCATATTGCCGGAAAAATCGACCCCCTCGCTAAAAATTCCGCCCATCACAGCCAAAAGCAGATGCGGCTCTTTGCCTTTTTTTAAACCGTTCAGAATTTCATCGCGTTCTTTTTCCTTCATCCCGGGCTTTTGCAGAATTTTTTCTCCTTCAACATCGTGCAAAAACAGATTGACCATTTGCATGAAAGTAAAGCTGGGAAAAAAGACAAGATAATTGCCTTTTTTAATTTTGATTATTCTGCGAATCACTTCGGCAATCTTCGGCGCGCTTTGAAGGCGGTCTTTGTAGCGCGTCGATATATTGGGAACGATAATCAGCTTGCGGCGCTCGACGGGAAAGGGAGAATCCAACTGCAAAAACCGGGTTCGCTCCGCGGAAAATCCTAAAATGGTGCGATAGAATTCCATAGGATCCAGCGTTGCAGACATGGCAATCACGCTGTGAAAGCGGTCAATAATTTCACCAAGGTAATGCGAAGGATCGCAGCACTGGATATGCAATATGCCCCCTTCCTGCGCGTCATAATAGGTAACAAAAGCCGGATCCTGAATATGCGCCACCTTCACAAAGCGCCGGAAGTCGTAATAAAACTTTTCGAGCGGATCGTCTATTATCAACTTACGCGTCCTGATTTTGTAGATTAAATAACGGATAAACGAAGCCTCGAACTGTCGAAAAACTTCGTCCCAGGCTTCAACGTTTAATTGCGTCGGATAATACTGCTGGTGCGCGTGATGCAATTCGCCTTCCTGCTGCAAAGCGTTAAATAAATCTTCAATTTGTTTCAGGGGATCTCTGAGGTCTTTGAAAATCTTGCTTTTTTGAGAAGAAATCCGTTCTGTCAGTTGTTCCGCCGATTTTCGCGAAATCTGCGGCGAAAGGTAATTCATGCCGCGGTCATAAAGATTGTGCGCTTCGTCGATTACCAAAATCCAGTCCGAATAATCCTTGCCCGCAAAAAGACGACGCAATTGCGCCGCGGGATCGAACACATAATTGTAATCGCCGATCACCAAATCGACATGACCCAACAAATCCATGCTAACTTCAAAAGGACACAATCGCAGCGCAGCCGCCCTGCCGGAAATGGCGACCGGATCGATAAAATTCTCGTTCAACAGCTCGGCTAACAAATTACCTGAATGCAGCCGTTCACGATATTTATTGATGTACGGGCAGTACGATTCATGGCAAAAATAGACGTCGTTCAAACACATCTTTTCCGAGGCGCTGATGATCATGGTTTTGATCGGAAGCCCCTGCGCAATTAAGGGGCGCACCGTTTGCGCCGCGATTAGCTGCTGGCTGGTTTTGGAAGTAATAAAAAATATCTTCTTGTTGCGCACAAACGAATATTGAATGGCGGGATAGAGCGACGCAGCGGTTTTACCCGTTCCCGTCGGCGCGGAAGCCATTAGATGCCGTCCTTCATTGATTGCCGATTCGATCGCCTGCATCATGCGTTGCTGCTGAGGACGCTCTTCGGGCAACGAAAAATCGATTTGATTTATCTGCCGCTTTCGTTTTTCAAGCTGCCGCCGTTCTAATTCAATCTTTTCGATGATTTGATCGAACCTGCTGCGTAAGCGTTGTTCCGTGTGAATTCGTTTATAGGGAATGCGGAAAACACGCTGCTTATTGTCGGTTAAATTGACCAGAATCAAATAGGTCTGAATTTCAATGCCGTTAAAAGCATCCTGCAGCAGATAGGCGTAATAAAGAAGCTGTTCGGAAAAATGGGGGTACAATTCGATATTCAGCTTTTTGAAATTTGCCGCCGTTAAAATAACCGATTTGATCTCTTCGATTTCCAGACGATCCTGTAATTGATAAACTCCGTCCACCCGTCCGTGAATGTGGAAATGATAACCGCGGTAAGGGTAGGATTGCTTGACGGTGTATTCGGTATGAAACAAACCGAAGCGCTTTTGCTTTGTCTGCTGAACCCGGCTCTGAGCCTTTTTTCCCAACACGCCGCGCTGAGGCAACGGAAAGGAAGACAGCATCTGCTGATGGGAAGAATGAACTAAATCTTTTACGCCTAAATAAATTTCATTTTCTTCGATGCGAATTGCCATAATAGATTAACAATTAAATCCTTGTTTTTGGGCAAAATTTGTTAAGTGTTAAGGGTGTAAGGGTTAAGCGGCGCTGGTTGCAGGGTTATGGTCGCTGGTAACTTTGTCATCCTGTTACTTTGTTACTCATCACGCATTACGCATCACGGCTTTCCGCTTTCTGACAGCCTTTTACTTTAAACCCTTATACCCTTAACCAATAACTATTAACTAACAAATTTTCTCCTGTATTGCACCGGCTTGTCCGGGTTATGCTTTTAACGTCTAATCGATATCCGGTAAATCAAGAGCCTCGCCCATAAGTTGGATAAGGTCGTGCAATCCCTTGGCAATTTCCTTGTAAAAACCGAGCGTCGTCTTTTGATAGATAGCTTTACACAGCGAGGGTATGGGCTTTTGCAAAAATTTATGAAAAAAATCTTCAATCCAAACCTCTTCTTCATAGGGAAGAATTGAGGCAAAGTATTCCAGCACATGGGCGATAAAGTCGGGAAATTCCCCGCTGTAAACCGTTACCCCAACATCAAACAATCTTTCTTCCAGATCGGTTAAATCCTGCTGACTGACCCAGTTGCCCAGTTGCAGCGGAATTACCGGCGGCTTATCTTTTATTGAGGTAAAAAGGCGCGTGTATTCCGCCTGCATTGTTTTCATTTCTTCGCCCTGATAATAATTGACGATATCTAAAATTCGGGAGGCAACGGTATTGTCAAACGCGTTTTCGATGTTCTTTTCAACTTGTCTGAAGATATGCTGCAACTCGTGGGTTAATTCGTCGTAAGGGTACATCAACCCCCGCGCGTAAAAGCTAAAGGCGTTGCTCAATGCCGCTCTGTTGAATTTACTGTATTTCATATTTAATTCTCTGCGTTTTGTTTTTATTGACAAATCTGTAAAAAAGAGAACGACGCTTATTTTTCCTTTTAAGCGTCGGGGTCTCCGTGTTGCGCAAGTTATTTTTATTGAAGAATATTACATACCTTTCTCCCGAACAATAGTTTCGCGGCTTTTCCGGATTATTTTTCAAACGCCTGATTACGTAACATTTTAACCATATCGTATGGCGCCGGTTCCCCTCCAAGATATTTGTGAAACCAGTCCAGATGGGCGTTGTAATAAAAAGGCATGGATTTCACATAATCGGGCCAGTGCCCGTCGTTCTTAAAAACAATCAAGCGCGAAGGGACGCCCATTTTCTGCAATCCCGTAAAAAATTCCAGACTTTGCGTATATGGAACCCGATAATCCTTTTCGCCGGTAATTATCAGACACGGCGTTTTGAAATTGCGCACATAATTGTGCGGAGAGGCTTTTTCGTAATAATCCTTGTTATTCCACGGAGTTCCGCCCAAATCCCATTCCGGAAACCACAATTCCTCTGTAGCTCCGTACATGGCGGGAAGGTCATAAACGCCCATCATGGAGGCAAGCGCTTTAAATCGTGTCGTATGTCCTTCCAGCCACATCATCATGTAGCCGCCCCACGACCAGCCCATGGCGCCCATTCGTCCGGAATCCACAAAGGGCAGCTTTGCCAGCGAATCGGTTACCGCCATAATGTCGTCGTAAACTGCGCCTTCCCAGTGTTTGGAAATGGCGTTGGTAAACTCCTGCCCGTAGCCGGTGGAACCGTGAGGATTGGGAAAAGCAACGATATATCCGGAGCCCGGGTAAACCTGCCAGTCGCCGCGAAAAGCGTCAGCCCATTGATATTGAGGTCCGCCGTGCACATTCAAAATTAAGGGATATTTTTTGTTCGGATCAAATCCGTGCGGAGTGACGACAAAGGTATGGATTTTTTTACCCGAAGGGCTCGGAATCCAAAGTTCCGTGGCTGGGCGAATATCAACCGAATCTTCGATCGCTTTATTAAAATAGGTTAACCGTTGAGCCTTCTTCTAAAATTTCCCTTAAGCGAAACGCGCACTAATTCCGAAGGCTCGTTAATAGCAGTGCGGCTGAAGACGCCCCACTTGCCTTTGGGATCGACGGCGTAAGCGCTGATGGTTTTAACGTCAACAATCTTTTCCGGTTTTTTATTTTTTAAAGAAACCCGATACAGCGGAAAGTGTCCTTTTTCGTGCGCTCTGAAAAAAATAAAGCGCGAATTACCGGACCACTGATAAGAGTCCGTCCAGTTATTTAGGCTTTCGCTGAGTACGTAGGTTTGCTCTTTTTCCAGATCGTAAACGGCTAACCTTTTTAGATCTGATTCAAAGCCGGGCACCTTTTGCATTTGGTAAGCGATAAAGCGGCTGTCGGGCGAAAAAACGGGCTGCCCGTCATAGGCGGGATTGTTTTTGGTCAAATTCCGAATGCTGCCGTCTTCCAGATCGATCAGCAGCAAATCGTTATTCGTTGAAGAGGCGGGAAACGAATCCCGTTTGCTTTCCACGCAAACATAGCGACCGTTCGCCGAAACGCTGAATCCGCCCCACAACGGAGGCGCGTCGAAATCGCCGGGCGTAATATCTTTGTACTCTTTTTTGTTCAGATCGAATAAAATAAGATGCGCGCGTTTTCCGTCTTTGTAAAAGGTCCAATGGCGATACATGAGTTGATCCGCTAAATGCGCCTGAAGCGGACCCTTTGACATACCCTCTTCAATTTCCTTGTTGCAATCTGCGTCAGCGCCGCACTCGGGAAAAACGCGGCTGCTAAAAACAATCTGTTCTTTTTTCCCCACCCATTCCGGGTTTTGCACGCCCATCGGGAAATCGGTCAGTCGTCTTGCCTCGCCGCCGTCCGCCGGCAGCAGCCAGGCTTGATTTCCGTCCTGCCTTGCTGAAACAAACAGAATCTTTTTACCGTCGGCTGACCATCGCGGATGGTAATCGGCTGCCGGGTTAAAGGTCAATTGTTTTAAACCGGAGCCGTCGCTGTTCATCAGATAGAGGTCGGAATCGGAAGTTCCTTCCTTTAATTTATATGAAGTAACGACAAACACAATCCTTTTGCCGTCGGGGGAAATTTGCGGATCGCTCACGTTTTTGATTTTATAAAGCGCATCGATGCTAAAAGGCTGTTTTTCACCCGCAAACAGGGCAAAACTCAAAAGCGTAACCCACAGTATTCTAAACATTTGAACCTCCGTTTTCGATAAAAATTCAAATTAGATTAATTCCGTTTCGCTTGCAAGAATTTCTAACTTCTATTTTAATGTATTAACGCTAATATATTAACACCAAAATTTTTGCTTTTTGGGCAGAATTCGATAAGGGTTAAGCGGACCTCTTCGGAGTCTTGTTACCGGTAGCCGGTTACTTGTCACTCTCCGCTCCCTGAGCCTGTCGAGTTTACTCTGTCACTCGTTACTTTGTTACTCATGACGCACCACTGCTTTATGTCAACCTTTTCCTTTACTCTTGAATTTTACTCGTCATGCATTACTTCTTTTTCACTTGTAACTTTTTGTTTTGTTTTGAGATAAAGACCCCCCTTTTAATTTCCCCCCTTCGAACGCCGAAGGCAAGGGGGGTCTTAATGGTCACGACGCGCATTTACTGAATGAAGGAGTAATTATTTGCCTAAATTCGTTAATGGTTAAGCGGACCTCTTCGGAGTCTTGTTACCGGTAGCCGGTTACTTGTCACTCTCCGCTCCCTGAGCCTGTCGAAGGGAGCCTGTCGAGCTACTCTTTCACTCATGACGCATCACTTCTTTATGCCAGCTCATTCTATCATTCAATTCCAATGAAATTTTCCTAAACAACTAAACCTCTAAACATTTTCCCCCCATCCTCGGACAATCCTAACTTTGTCACTTTGTAACTTTGTCACCTTGTCACTTTTTAGCCGCTGTCCGCATTCTGCTTTTTGATTAATAGACAAATATTCACTATTTTATCGGACAGCTTTTTTATCAGGGGAAAAACAATGAAACATCTATTTGGCATCAGTTTTATTCTGTTTCTGCTATTTACCGCAGGATGTAATAATCGGGTAACCAAAGCGCCTTCCGCCGCAGAAAATGTGGCGCACTCGTCTCTTTTAAAACAGAGTTTACCGTTTGATTCCGCGATAGTTAAGGGTAAGCTGCCCAACGGTTTTACGTATTACATTCGCCGGAATACCGAGCCCGAAAAACGGAGCGCATTACGTTTGGTCGTAAGGGCGGGATCGATTCTCGAAGAAGACAATGAACGGGGAATTGCCCATGTTTGCGAGCACATGGCTTTTAACGGAACGGAACATTTCAAAAAACAGGAGCTGGTCGATTATCTCGAATCCATCGGCATGCGCTTTGGTCCGGAAATAAACGCCTACACCAGTTTTGACGAAACCGTTTACATGCTGGAAGTTCCCACGGATTCGCTTCCCCTGTTAAAAACCGCCTTTCAGATTCTGGAAGACTGGGCGCACAAAGTAACCTTCGATTCTCAGGAAGTGGAAAAGGAAAGAGGAGTGGTTATTGAAGAGTGGCGTTTGGGTCGCGGAGCGCGGCAGCGCATGATGGACAAAATTCTGCCCGTTCTGTTGAAAGATTCGCGTTACGCCGAACGACTGCCCATCGGAAAAATCGATGTTTTGCGCTCCTTTCCCGCCGATCTTCCGAAAAAGTTTTATCGAAAATGGTACCGCCCCGAGTTAATGGCGGTAATTGCCGTGGGCGACTTCGATCCGCAAATCATTAAATCGTTAACAGAACAACATTTTTCCGGCTTACAGGATCCGCCGCAGGTTACTCCGCGCCGCTACTATCCCGTGCCCGAACACGACGAAACCCTGTTTGCCATCGCCACCGATCCCGAGGCTAACAATACAGTGATAAGCATTGATTTTAAAATGAAGCCCGATACCCAACGAACGGTAAACGACTACCGGCAAATGTTAACCGATAATCTTTTTTCGCGCATGTTAACCAACCGCTTAACCGAACACTTACAGGAAAAGAATCCGCCTTACATTTACGCCTTCGCCATAAAGAGCCGGCTGGTACAAACCTGCGAAACGTTCGAACTGACGGCGATCGCCAGAGAAAACGCCATCATTCCGGGCTATAAAACTCTTTTAACGGAAGCAAAACGGATCAAAGATTTCGGCTTTACCGCCACCGAACTGGAACGCGAAAAAAAAGCCATGCTGCGTGAAATCGAAAAGGCTTACACAGAACGCGACAAACGCGAATCTTCCAGACTGGCTGAAGAATATAAACGCAACTTTCTTTACCTTGAACCCGTGCCGGGCATTGAAACAGAATACCGTTTAAGCCGACAACTGATACCGACTATCGCCTTGAAAGATGTAAATCGACTGACCAATGTACTGATTACCGACAAGAATCGCGTTGTACAGATTACCGCGCCGCAAAATGAGAATGTTTTTGTTCCTTCTCAGGATTCGCTCGCTTCTCTTCTTGCCCGCATCGACACCATGAAAGTTGAACCTTACGTCGATAAGGTTACAGCCTCGCAATTAATCTCAAAACCCGTCAAATCCGGCAAGGTTGTAAAAACAAGCACACAGTCCGAAATCGGCTTGACGGAATGGTATTTGGACAACGGAGTCAGAGTTCTTTTAAAACCGACGCAATTCAAAAACGATGAGGTTTTATTCCGAGCAGTCAGTCCGGGCGGATATTCGCTTGCGCCGGACAGTATTCTTGTTTCCGCAAAACTTGCCGCGGCAATAGAAAGGGAATCGGGTTTGGACGGTTTTTCGCAAACGCAACTAAAAAAACTGCTTTCCGATAAACTTGTGCGTTGCGTTCCCTATATCAACGAATTAACCGAAGGGCTAAGCGGTTCTTCCTCGGGCAAAGATTTTGAAACCCTGCTTCAGTTGATCTATCTGAATTTTACGGCGCCGCGTTTCGACAGCACCGCCTTTAAATCTTTTAAGCTTCGGATGATTGACCTGCTGAAAAACCGTTCCGCCAGTCCCGAGGTGGTTTATCAGGATTCGATTACTCTTTTTCTGACCCGACACAATCCGCGTTATCGCCCGTTGACGGCACAAATGATAGAAAAACTTGATCTGCAAACGGCGCGTCAATTTTTTCGGCAGCGGTTTGCCGACGCCGGTGATTTTACCTTTATTTTTGTCGGTAATATCGATCCCGACGCAATCCGCCCGCTGATCGAAAAATATCTCGGCGGACTGCCTTCTTTAAAAAGAAAAGAGCGCTGGAAAGACGTTACCTACACGCCCCCGGCAAACGTTGTGGAACGCGATGTGTTCAAAGGTTTGGAGCCTAAAAGTACAAACACCGTCATCTTTCACGGACCATTTGAATGGAATCTGGAGAACGTTGTCAAAGCCGATTTTATGGTTGAAGTTCTCAGGATCAAATTACGCGAATGGTTAAGAGAAGAAAAAAGCGGAACATACAACGTAAGCGTTTTCGGTCAGTTTTCACATTTTCCCAGAGAGCGCTACAAAATTTATTTCCGCTTCACTTGTAATCCCGAACGCGTTCCTGAGCTGACAGCCGACCTGTTTAACCAGATCGACAGCCTGCGCAACTTCGGAACAACGGAAAAATACCTGAACAAAATCAAGGAAATCAAATTGCACGAGTACCAGGAACGATTGGAGAAAAACGGCTACTGGGTTAACCGCCTCAATTTCGCCGTAATAAACGATGTGCCGTTCGATCATATCCTGAAAATCGATGATCTTATTCAAGCCGTTACTTTGGACGATATTCGGAGCATGGCTCAAAAATTATTGAACAAAAAGCGGTATTTGAAAGTTGTACTTTACCCGGAACAAATGGATTAAATAAAGGAAAACTTATGTTAAGCAAGCGACTTTTATTCCCGATCGTAATTTTAGGTCTGTTGACTTTTTGTCAAAAGGCTTCGAGTTACCTTCCCGAATCAATCGAGGGCTATAAGCTAAGCCGCACATTGACCGGAGAAGAAGCCAAGCAATTCATCAACAAGCTGCATTTTAAGCAGGTGGCGCCGACCACAAATTCGATCGGTTTTTATGAAAGCGGATCGAAACAGGCTGTCATTTATGTGACGCTTTACGAGAAACCCGAGCAGGCGGAACAAGACTGGGAAAAGATGACCAAAAAAATTTCATCCGAAAATTCGGTTTTCCGGTACGGCACAGTCCTTACAATCAAAGACCGCTCGATTTACCGGTGTTACGGTATGGGAAAAACGCATTATGTTTTCACGCATCAGCGGGCTTTGATATGGCTTACCGCGGAAACAATCGGCGCGCAGGGTTTTTTGGAAACCTATTTGAATGATTTGAAATAGACGAAAAACCGGTAACAGACTTTTCGTTTTGCTCAAGGGTTGGGAATGATTAATTTAATACTGACCGTTATTTGCTCAGCCGGCGTCGCCCTGATACTGAAATGGAGTAATTCGCGCAAGGACTCCGTCCTTTACCTGTTGCTCGGAAATTATTTGGTAGCCGCGATTATCGGCTTCGTTTTTTGTCTGCGGCAAAGTCCCAAGATTTTTACGGGTTCAACTTTGGTTTTCGGTTTATTCGTCGGCGCTCTTTTTGTCTTTTCCTTTTTTGCTTTTTCAAAAGCTGTGGGAGCCATCGGCGCTTCTCTTGCCACGGTAACTTCCCGCATTTCCGTAGCCATTCCCGTTACGCTGTCCATTCTTTTTTACCGTGAATATCCCAACAATTGGCAAACGGCGGGACTCCTTTTTGTATTAATCACCATCGGGCTTTTTTATTTGTCGCTTAAAAGTCCCGAGCGCAGCAAGATTTACCGGCTCGACTTCTTTTATCTGTCCGCTCTCTGGGCGGGCATCGGCGTGGGCGATTTTAGCATGAAGGTTTTTCAAAGCTGGCGCGGATTGTCGGAAAAGCCCTTCTTTTTATTTGTTATCTTTGGCAGCGCCTTTATTTACACGCTGATAATCATAAAAAGCCGAAAAGAGCCGTACGATAAAAAAGCCTTTGGCATGGGCGTATTTCTGGGAATTCCCAACCTGTTTAGTTTGTTCTTTTTCCTTAACGCCTTAAACGAGCTTCCGTCGATCGTGGTTTATCCTGTGGTAAATCTCGGAGTTGTTTTGCTGACCGCGGCGAGTTCGCGGCTGATCTGGAAAGAGCGGTTAAACAGGCTCGGCAAACTTGCGTTGATCGTAGGAAGCCTGGCTATTATTTTGTTGAACGCAAATTTTTATTAAGGCTGCGAACCGAGTTTGTTTTTGTTATTGAACATTGTTCGAGCCGGATTTTCAGAATTCCTGTTTTAGCTTTTTTACAAGAAACGATAATCCGCGCGGATCAGTTATTCAATGACTTCTTTTTTGATTTTAAAGCGACGGCTACCTTACTTTGTGCAATCTAAGTAAATTGGTGCCGCCCTGTTCGCGGCTGGAACCCGCTACAATTACAAGACGATCGCCTGCTTTAATCCAGCCCTTTTTTTCCAGAACATTTTGCAGATCGACCAAATCTTCTGTTATGAATAATTCGTGTTCTATCAGGATGGGCACAACGCCCCAATAAAGGCTCATTCGCCGGTAGGTTTTTTCATTGCTCGTTAAAGCCAGAACGGGAACCGTCGGTCTGAAGTTCGACATCTTGCGGGCGGTGTATCCCGACCGCGTCAAAACGACGATGTATTGCGCCTTTATTTCTTCCGCGCTGTGATAGGCAGAATGGCAAATGGAAGTGGCAAAGTCGTGTTCCACATTTCGAAGGCTGGCGTCGGGATTTAGGCGGAAATAACTGCGGTGGCTTTCGCTTTCTTTGATGATGGCGTTCATCATTTGAACGGATTCAAGCGGATACTTTCCAAACGCAGTTTCTCCGGACAACATCACGGCGTCGCTTCCGTCAAAAATGGCGTTTGCCACATCGTTGGCTTCGGCGCGCGTCGGAATGGGATGCACCATCATCGAATCCAGCATCTGGGTGGCGGTAATCACCGGCTTGTTCATTATCATGCATTTTTCAATGATCTTTTTTTGCACCGACGGAACCTTTTCCGTGGAAATTTCCACGCCAAGATCGCCCCGGGCAACCATCACGCCGTCCGCTTCCGCAATAATGGCGTCCAGATTCTGCAGAGCTTCGGGTTTTTCTAACTTGGCAACAATAGGCACCGCGCGATCGCCTAAAAATTTTCGCAGTTCTGCAATGCTCCTGGCGTTCCGCACAAACGAAAGAGCGACATAATCCACTTCATGCTCGACGCCAAACAAAACATCGTTTTTGTCTTTTTTCGTTAAAGATGGCTCCGAAATTTTTACTCCGGGTAAATTAATGCCGCGACGATCGTAAAGACTGCCGCCGTTGATTACCTCACAAATAACGTCTTCATGCGCTTTGGACTTTACTCTTAACTTAATTAACCCGTCATTGACCAGTATGTTGTCGCCCGGCTGAACATCGTTCGGCAATCGTTTGTAGGTTGTGCTGACAATGGACTGATCTCCCAGAATCTCGCGGGTCGTTATGGTAAACCGGTCGCCCGGTTTAAGATGGATGGGCGGATTCTTAAACTTACCGATCCTGATTTTAGGTCCCTGTAAATCCTGCATTATGGCTACGGGTTTTTGCAATTCATCGGCGATTTTTCGGATGCGTTCAATTTTTTGCCGGTGCTCCTCATGCGTCCCGTGCGAAAAATTCAGTCTGGCTATGTCCATCCCGGCAACAATCAATTTTTTAAGCGTTTCCTCGTCTTCGGATGTCGGTCCTATGGTGCAGATAATTTTAGCTTTGTGGTCAAAAAAGTTTTTCATGGTTTTTCGCCTTTTTTAATCCATTGTTTTAAAAATGTGAAGAATTTGGTCTTATCGTAACTTTTGTCTTTCTCCAGCAAAGCCGTGTTCTGGGAATATAAAAACGATCCGTCGCTTTCCAGAACAAACAGGTGCGGATACCCGGAAATTTTGGGAAAGCGCGACAAAAAACGCTCGTTCCTGTTTTCTTTTCCGTAATAAACTTTCATCCAAATAAAGTTTTCTTCTATAAAGGATTTTAAATCGGCGTTGGTTTCAATAAATTTATCCATTCGTCTGCACCAGATGCACCAGTTACCGCCCACATCCAGAATAATTCGTTTATCTGTTTTTTGAGCAAAAGCCACCGCTTCTTTCAAATCTTTTCCCGGATCACGATTGGGATCGAATTCTTTCACCGGCTGATAAGACTGCAAAGGGATAAATAACAACAGGCTGAAGAAAATCAGATTTTTAAACATCGGGGGCTCCTTTTATTTTTCGGAAGACCAGGGGATTGTGATATTCAAATCCTTTAATTTTTGTTCGAACTCAAGGCGTTCGATGTTTCCGGTTAATTTTCCTTCTTTGTACGTTAACCAGCCGAATTCCTCCGCCAATTTCAGGGCTTCGTCTTTATTGCCCTTGTAAAGCGCGCTTAAAATTTCTCTTTCCAGACGCGAAAAGGTCTCCGCCTCCAAAACATAATCCTGAAACGCTTCCCAGACCAACGGAACCCAGCGGCTGACAATTTTCTCGCCGATAATTTTGGCATATTGGCGTATTTCGTATTGAGCGTGCTCGTCCATTCTTAAACGCAAAAAGTGCAAAAGATTGTGTAAATCGATTTTCCAATAAGCCTCGGTGTAAGTGCAAAGTGGCAAATCTTTACGCGCCTGCTCGCGCGCAACCCCGCTTTGTAAACGTTCCTCGTAAATCTGTCTGCTCAATTCATGGAGCTGTTTTTCCTTTACGCTCAGTTTCGCTCCTTGTTCCGTATCCAAAAAACCCTCGCTGCCCTGTCGATTGTTAACCGCTTGCAAACGCCATGAGTCGGGCGACGTTTCGTAAGCGGCGTCTATGGCGATGGAATAACGCGTGGAATACTCATTGACGTTTGCCGTGCGGTGACGAATCCATTGCCGCCAGGTATCCATGGGAACCCGGACATGAAACTTGATTTCGCACATTTCAAAAGGCGTTGTGTGCTTATGCCGCATCAAATAACGGATTAATCCCCGATCCTGATGCCGTTTTTTAGTTCCTTTTCCGTAAGAAACCCGCGCCGCCTGAACAATGGAAGCGTCGCTGCCCATATAGTCAACCACACGCACAAAACCGTCATCCAACACCTTAAAAGGCTTGCCTAACATCGCTTCAACGGCTTCAACCGTCGGACGCTTAATTTCCTCAAATTCTCGTTCCAATTTTCCGCCTCTCTTTACACAAATCCAAACTTGCAGCAATTTAGTTTGTATGTTTAAAAGACTCAAATTTTTTAACAACCGAACAATTTTAAATCAAATACCGCCCATTCGCGGTTTAATAAATCCTGCAAATTTTTACCCTATTAACAGCATTATTATTGACTATTCCGTTTGATTTATTATATTTTATCTATTATCGAATTAATTAAGAACTCGATGAAAGAGAAGAGAGACAAATTCTGTCCGCCCCTTAAACCATTCTTCTTTTGCATGGGATGGCAAAGGGGCTTGAACAATGCTTAAAAAAGAATGTCTGCATATAAAAACAAATACCGATGACTTTTTATGAATGCGTCGTTAAAAATCAGTTTTAATTTTTTGTTCGTTTTATCTCATTTGGTGAAAGCCTCGATTTAATTAAAAACAACCGTGCGTCCGCTAAATATAGAGCATCTTAAAAATGAAATTTTTTAATTGTAAAAGGAGTTTTATTTTTTTCGTAATAATTAGGATAAACCTATGAAAATGAAACGTAGTTTAATAACGCCCGTTATGTTGACCGTCATCTTTCCGATAATCATATTAGTTTCCGCCGCTTATTTGGCTTTTCGCAGTATTAATTTTATTGATGATAAGGTTCGGTGGGTGCAACACACCAACCACGTCCTGTTTGCCCTCGATGAATTCCAGTTAAAATTGGATCAGACTCAGAGTCAAATGATGACTTTTCTGCTTTCGCCCAATGAAAATATTCTGGCTCGTTATCACCAACTTAAAGAAGAGACAAAGAGAGCTTTTGAAAGGCTGCGACAGTTAACGATTGATAACCCCGGTCAGCAGGGAAGATTTAAAAAATTATCGAACCTGCTTTCCGAAAAATTGTCAATACTCGATCAAGGTCCGGTTATTTACAAAAAGAAAGGAATAAAGGCAACATTAAAAGTTTTGCAGGATCCCAAAGTTGAACGAATCACAACCGAAATCCGGCAGCTCCTTCACGGGATTGTAAATATTGAGATGATATTGCTTGTTCAAAGAAGTCAGGAAGTGGTGGCTTCGTTGCAGATGACCAAAACTAAAATTTTAATGGAATTTATTATTGCGCTGCTTCTTTTGGGGTTGGGCAATGTTATCATATATCGTTCTTTATTGGTTCAGGGAAGAATAAGAGCTGAACAGGAAAAACTCGACGCTCTGAACAGCGCCATTATAGAAACCGCCACCGACGGCATTCTTACTATTAATGAAAACGGCATAATACAAAGCTTTAATCCTGCGGCGGAACGCATTTTTGGTTACACCGCCAAAGAAATTGTGGGGCAGTCCATCTTTAAGCTGTTGCCGGAGAGCATGGAAAAGAAGTACAGGGAATATTTACAGAATGCCAGACAAAATGAAGAAAAGACGTTTTTTGCCGGCGGGCGGGAACAGTTTGGCGTCCGAAAAGACGGGAAATTAATACCCTTAATGATCTCGACTTCCAAAATCAAATTGAACAGCGATCACTTTTTAATTTCCGCCATTGTTCACGACCTAAGTCAACACAAACAAAATGAGCGCCAGCTTCTGGAACTATCCACCCGCCTTCGTTTGGCTACGCATTTTGCGGGCATCGGCATTTGGGAATGGGATATGGTAAACAACAAACTGCTTTTTGACGACATGACCAGAAAATTAACGGGCATTTCATCCAAAAAGTTTAACGGCATTAAAGAAGAGTGGGAAAAGATAGTGCATCCGGAAGACCTTCCCGAATATTATAAAAGACTTCACGTCGTGCTCGAAAAAAAAGAAAAAGAGTTCAGCATCGAATATCGAATAATAAAACCCGGCGATCAGATTTGTTTCATCAAGTCACGGGCTCTCATTCAATATGAAAAATCCGGACAACCGATTAAGATGGTCGGAGTTAGCTGGGATATTTCCGACCTGAAAAGATCGGAAGAAATTCAGCGAAAAGCCAAGAATTTAGCCGAAAAAGCCAATCGCGCCAAAAGCGATTTTTTAGCCAATATGAGCCATGAAATCCGCACTCCGCTTAATGCCATCATTGGTTTGAATCTTCTGTTGCGCAACACTCCTTTGGATGCAAAACAAAAAGATTATGTGGGGAAAATTCAGTTGGCTTCATCCAGTCTGTTAGGCATTATTAACGAGATTCTGGATTTTTCAAAAATCGAAGCCGGAAAACTCAAAATTGAATACACCAAATTCAACCTTGATCTGGTGATGAACAACTTATCTCAGATTATCTACTTAAAAGCCCGCGAAAAAGGATTGGAACTCCTTTTTTACATGGAGCCACAAATTCCTCCGACTTTAATAGGCGATCCGCTGAGGGTTTCGCAAATTCTGATGAACCTGATCAGCAACGCCATAAAATTTACGGAATACGGACAAATTATTGTCTCCGCCAAAATATATAAAAAATCCAAGAAAAATATCACGTTAAAATTCTCCGTAAAAGACACCGGTATCGGAATTTCTGAGGATAATCAAACCCGGCTTTTCAAGTCGTTTTCTCAAATAGATACCTCGGTTTCGCGTAAATACGGCGGAACCGGTCTGGGATTGAGCATCAGCAGAAGATTGGTGGAAATGATGGGCGGAAAAATATGGGTTCAAAGCGAAGTGGGAAAAGGAAGCACCTTCTTTTTTACGGTCAAGCTGGGTTATGAAGAGAAAAAAGACAAAACGTTTTTCCAACCGCCGGTCGAGTTACGTAATATGCGCATCATGGTCGTGGATGATATTAAGGATATCAGAGAAACCATTAAAGAGCAACTCGAAATATTTTCACCCGATACGACAACCGTTGCTTCGGCTGAAGAGTGCATTCTTGAATTGCGCAACGCTTTAATCAGCGGCAGCAAGTATTATGATTTGATAATTATGGATTGGAAATTGGAGGGAATAAACGGTCTGGAAGCCGCCAAACAAATTAAAAAAGATCCTGAAATCATCCATAAACCTAAAATAATTTTGATGAGCGCTTATATAGACAAAGAAACTCTGAACACCGATCATTTGTATTTTGAGGGATTTATCACCAAACCTTTTACCTTATCCACCCTGTTTAATATCATTCTGGAAGTATTCGGTAAAGAGGCGCAAAAAGAGTATTCCACCTCCGGCATTATTGCCGTTATCCCAACCGGCTTTGACGAAATTAAAGGAGCAAGAATTCTGTTGGTTGAAGATAATGTGCTCAATCAACAGGTTATTAAAGAGCTGCTCGAGAATGAGGGCTTTTTTATAACCATTGCTCAGGACGGTCTGGAAGCGGTGGAAAAAGTTTTTGAAAGCGCGGACAAAGAGCCTTACGACCTGGTGTTCATGGATTTACGGATGCCCAAAAAGGACGGTTATGAAGCCACGCGGGAAATCAGAGCGCACAAGCAATTTGAGAAGTTGCCCATTATCGCTTTAACCGCCGATATTGCCGCCGGAGATATCAAACGTCAGTGTATTTCAGCCGGCATGAACGATGTTTTATCCAAACCCATCGAGCCATCCGGACTTTACTCCATGCTGGTTAAATGGATCAAGCCCGGAAATCGCGTCGCCTTCGAAGCTCAGAAAACAACGGAATCGAAAGAAATCGAGATTCAGAAAACCTTGCAGGGGCTCTCCGAAATCGACTCGGCAAGCGGTTTGATGCGCATTAACTACAATTACAGGCTCTATGCCAAAATGCTTCTCAAATTTAAAAACAATTACGCTAACTTTATCGACGAACTAAAAGCCGCCCTAAACCAGGGGGAAATCGAGCGCTTTAACCGCATGATTCATACGCTTAAAGGAGTGGCGGGAAATTTGGGAATGCCCGGGTTACAACAAGCCGCACAACGCCTTGAATCCAATATCAGAAATAATCGCATGAATAACATTGAAGACCAGTTGCAGCAAACGGAAGACATATTGAAGAAATTGTTAAACTCTCTGAATACCTTTGAAAAGCATGTTAAAGATCACCTTAAAGACGACGAATTATTGTCTTCCGCAGAACCCGGAGAACTTTTGAAAGAGCTGAAAGAATTGCAGAAACTTTTGACAACCTACGATGCGACATCCGTGGAAAAAATTGAGCGTTTGATCCAACCCTTGGTGAACGCCGGATTTGACGATCAAGCCAAACAACTGTCCGATTTCATGGAAAAGTACGACTTTGACGCCGCATCGGAAATTGTAATCGATATTATCGAATCCATTCATAAAAAAGAACAATAAAAAACGGGGAAGACATAAAAAGCCCCCTTTATCACGGAAATCGATGATTTCCCGGCAAAATATCGATTTATCCCTTTATTTATTTTTAAGTCTTTTTTAAATTCCATATTTTACAGACCGATAGTAACCGATAGAATTTTATTTATGATTAAAATTATTTTGAGCGGGAAACCCGGAAGCGGAAAAAGCTTATTGATTTCGGATTTTTACACCGACCTCGGTTCACTGATGAACATGAAGGGGTTTCAGTTTATTAAACATTTCGACGAAAAGGACAAACTTGAGCGTCTGGACTTTTTTCGGTTTTCCCGCGCGGATATTCTTTTCTCGGCGGATTTTTCTTCTTCGGCGCCTTCGCTTTTATCTCAAATTAATCCGCATATTGAAAAAATTATGGATGAACTCAGCATCTTTCAAATGGTGGATATCTTCCTGTTTGACGAGTTGGGTTTAATCGAAACGGAAGTAAAACAACTTCAGCAGCAGATAATTACTCTTTTCTCTTCGCGCATTCCCGTTATTGCCACGGTCAATTCTCAAAATTTGGACCGCATCGGGTACCTCCTGAACAGGTTTAAAATAAAAGTTTTAGACCTTGACTCTCAGGACGCGGAAAATATTTATCTTTTACTGATAAGGGAACTTTATGACTCCTAAAACTAAAACCGGTCAGCATCTCAATAAAGATCAGATCAAAAAAGTGCTGGAAATTCTGGAACGGGTTTACGGCGGATCGCAAACCGCGCTTAATTTTCAAACGCCTTTTCAACTGCTCATTTCCACCATGCTGGCTGCCCAGAGCACGGATAAAAGGGTGAATATTGTAACCGCGCGATTATTTAAAGACTATCCCGACGCCAAATCAATGCGTCAATTAACGGAAGAAGAACTTCGGGAATATATCAAAACGGTAGGGCTTTACAAATCCAAAGCCAAAAACATTCTGAACGTCTGCAAAATTTTAGACGAACATTATGACGGAGACGTTCCCGACACCAGAGAAGAGTTAATGCAATTACCGGGCGTGGGCAGAAAGACGGCTAATGTTGTTTTGAGTATCGCCAAACAAGTGTCCGCCATTGCCGTGGATACCCATGTTTTCAGAGTGAGCAACCGGATCGGACTGGCGCGGGCTGATAATGTTCTTAAAACCGAAATGCAACTGATGCAAAATATTCCGCAGGAAAAATGGTCGCAGGCGCACCACTGGTTAATCTGGCACGGGCACGGACGTAAAATCTGTAAAGCGCGTACCCCTTTGTGCGGTCAATGTCCCTTAAAAGATATTTGCCTTTATTATCAAAACACAGACCACTGATTACGCTGATTGCGCAGATTAAATTGGGTTTTTTGATCTTTAGCGCTTAGATAAGAGAATTTATTTTATTCTCCGTGCACTTTGTGACATCTTTGCGTCCTTTGCGGTTATTATTTACAACTGATTGCGCAGATTGAGATGGGGTCTTTTTTGATTTTTTGCGATTAAATAAGAAAAGCTGTTTTCCGTTTTAATTCTAATTTTTAATTCACTTTGCCGTATGCTTCTTTGAGATATTTGTATTCAAGCCTTGCGGCGTATCTTCTGCCGAATAGCAACGCGAACGGCATTCGGAAGATTTGCCGTTCGCGTAAAAATCAAACACGGAATATTAAGCCGGTTAATCCGCGTTTTCTTTTTTCCGAAACAGCCTATTTTTCAAGTTTAACGCCCGCTCTTAATATTTGCTCTAATTGAGAGGTATTTACTTTCAACAATCCGTTCGGAACAATCCGCCGCGTTAGTTCCCGGTAATTGGGTTCTTTTTTAAACACTTCGCTAAACAAGGGTAACGCCTGTTCAACCCTTCCGATATTCACTAAAGAAACCGCGTGCCAGTATTTCATCTCTTCGTTTTCGGGAAACATGGCTTCGGCAGCGCCGTATTCACGTAAAGCCGCCGCTTCGTCCCCTTTTTCAATTGCCAGGTCTCCCTTATTCATGTGCTCGTAAGCCCGGTAAACCCTGAGCACACGCTCCATTTCCGCCACGGCTTGCGGATTGTCTTCCACCCGTAAATCAATGACCACGTCTTCCCAGACTTTGCCCGTCGGCTTAATTTTCACGATCTTGATTGCCGCCGATTGCTGTCCGCGAATATCGCCGCCCGCTTTCTGCGCCGCTTTTAATGCAGCCATCAAACGCTCCGCCAAAGGACCATTGCTTTTTTCAAAGGCTTCCGCCATTGCCGGAACCACCTCTTTATTGAGCATCATATTCGCCTGAACCGAAAAACCGTCGCCGGTAATGTGCGATGCCTCGGCAATGCACTTTTTGCCCGTGTGCGTTGCCACCCGACCATCGACATCGAGCAAAGCCACCTGACGGAAATCCGCGCCTTTGTCGTCTGCTAAAAGTTCTTTTAAAGCCTCATCCGGCGATTTACCCGCTTTCATTAATTCCAATCCTCTGGGTCCGAAAGAAACATTCACCAGCGATTGCGTGGCAACAACCCCGACGCCCGCCTTTGCCCAGGCTACTATCGATCCCACGGAAAACCAATGCGATTGGACGGCTACTCCCATTTCGCCGTTCTCTTTGTCAATGGCGACAATTGAAAAGGTGTTGGTCAGCGGTTCGCCGTTGAGGGTCTGCGCCGGGAGTTGCGCAAATAATATTAAAGACAAGATTATTACAAACAGCGCTTTTAAGGACATACTTCCTCCTCTTGTTTTTTTACCAAACGCAAAGATAAATAATCAAGCGATGAAATGCTATTTTAACTGATAATCCGAAGTTGTTTGCAAAAAATGTTCGATAAGATTTAATTTGTCGTTTAACGGGGTAAGGTAATTCCCTATGTGGGAATCGGGAATGTTGTAGTGTTTTTTAAGATAATAACTCATAATCCGCTCGTTAAACTCGGGATGAAACTGCACCCCCCAGATCGACGGCGGTAAAAAGAACGCCGCGTGTTTATCCATATCGGTAACGGCTAAGTTAATTGCGCCGGGCGGCAGTTTAAAAACAGTTTGTCGGTGGGACATAAAAGCTGAAAATTCGGAAGGACGGTCGCGGAACAAAACATCTTTTCCGCCTTCTTTTGTCAATGTAACCTTAACCGCGCCAAACTCATCGCCTTTGGGATTGTCGCCCGCCTCGCCGCCAAACGCCAGCGCCAAAAGCTGATGACCAAAACAGATACCAAGCACGGGAACGCTCCGCTCTCTTGCCTGTTGCAAAAAACCTGCCGTCTGTTTCATCCGGTCCGATTCTTCGGTCACCATGGCATGAGAGCCCGTGACTATTACCGCTCGTATCCCGTTAAACCGCGGCAGAGTTTTGTTTTGGCGGACATCGATCACTTTAAATTCTTTTTCGGGAACCCCCGAACTCTGAATAACCCAGCGCTCAAAATCCCCATATCTTCGGCGGAGGTCGTGGAAGGTTGTTCCGGTTTTTAAAATAACTATCTTTCCCATTTTCCCGTCAAAAAAAGCCGGTTTAAACGCGGGCTTTTAAAAATTTAAAATAGACTAACGAATACTCTGCAGTGTTTTCATATAATTCGCGCGCATGTAAGCCGCCGGTTCGGCTAATGACTTAAGACTCATGCTGCCTTTCATCTGTTCGATCGATTCATATTCGTGAACTTCCATCCACTTTTGCAAATCGGTTAAAATCCGCGAGATGTGTTCAACGCCTTTTTGTAACAGAGCAGAAGCCGTCATTGCCGCGTCTGCGCCTGCCATAACCGCCTTTAAAACATCTTCCGCGGTGTGGATTCCCGTGGTAGCCGCCATACTTGCTTTAATGTTTCCGTACAAAATTGCAATCCAGCGCAGGGGCAACCGCAATTCATAGGATGTGCTGAACTCCAGATCGTGTTTCACGTCCAAAGTTTCGGGATCAATGTCCGGTTGATAAAAGCGGTTAAAAACAACCAAACCGTCGGCGCCCGCCATATCCAGTTTTTTTGCCATATTTGCAAAAGCCGTGAAATAAGGACCCAGCTTCACCGCTACCGGAATGCTCACCGAGTTTTTTACCCGTTTCAGATCTTCGATGTACATCTCTTCGACCTTTTCGGCGGTCATTTCCGGATCGGTGGGAATATAGTAGATATTCAATTCCAGAGCATCGGCTCCGGCGTCTTCGATTTTTTTGGCATAGTCGATCCATCCGCCGGCGGAAACTCCGTTCAGGCTTCCGATGATCGGGATGTCAACCGCTTCTTTCAGTCTTCTGATTTGTTCCAGATAATCTTCCGCCTGAAGATTATGAAATTCATCGGGTTTGGGAAAATAACTCAACGCTTCCGCAAAGGTATCCGTACCCTGCGAAAGGAAAGCGTCCAATTCTTCCTGTTCATGAACAATCTGTTCTTCGAACAAAGAATACATCACAACGGCTGCAGCTCCGCTGTCTTCCATCTTTTTTACCGTATCAACGTCCGCAGAAAGCGGGGAGGCGGAAGGCACCACCGGATTCTTTAATTCGAGACCGAGATATTTTGTTTTTAAATCCATGATAAGATTCCTCACAACTTTTTGTTAAAAAGGGGCTGAACCACAGCCCCTTTATTTTTTTAATCGTTACGCCAGTCGTTTAATATTCCATTTTTGACAAATGTTCATACTTTAGCCAGTTTTTCTTAACGATCTTTTGAGCTTCTTCCAAAAACGCCTTGGCGCGTGTAGCGTCTATCTTTTGAACCATCTTAAAACGCGTTTCGACGTCCATAAATTCCGAGACCGGAGCAGAAGGCTCTTTGGAATCGAGCATGAACGGATTTTTACCCTCTTTGATCAATTCGGGATTGTATCGAATCAGGGGCCACTGTCCGGAAATCACGGCTAACTTCTGGTGTTCCGCTCCGTACTTCAGATTGTAACCGTGCGCGATGCAGGGACTGTAAGCTATGATAATGGAAGGACCGTCGTAACGCTCGGCTTCGATAAAAGCCCGTACCGTCTGGGCGTCGCTGGCGCCCATAGCCACTCTTGCCACATATACATTGCCGTAGGTCAATGCTTTCAGCGCCAGGTCTTTCTTTGCCAACGGTTTACCTCCGGCTGCAAATTTCGCCACTGCGCCAAGGGGTGTTGCTTTGGACATCTGACCGCCGGTGTTGGAATAAACCTCGGTATCCAATACTAAAATGTTTACATTCCGCCCGGAAGCCATTACATGATCCAGACCTCCGTAACCGATATCATAAGCCCAGCCGTCGCCGCCCATAATCCAAACGCTCTTTTTCACCAGATAATCAGCCAGACTGAGCAGGTTCTTAACGTCCGGGTCTCCGTTCAGGCTTTTTAATTTTTTCTTGAGTTCTTCCACGCGGTCGCGCTGCTCGGCAATATCCGCTTCGTCAACCTGTTTGGCGTTAATGATGGCGTCGGCTAATTCTTCGCCGATTTTTTCTTTGAGCTTATAAACCAATTCCTTAGCCTGCTCATTATGCTTATCGATGGTCAAACGGAATCCCAGACCAAACTCGGCGTTATCTTCGAAAAGAGAATTAGACCATGCCGGTCCGTAACCTTCTTTATTGAAAGTCCAGGGCGTGGTCGGCAGGTTTCCGCCGTAAATCGAAGAACAACCCGTCGCATTAGCCACAATCATCCGATCGCCAAAAAGCTGAGTAGCCAATTTAACGTAAGGGGTTTCACCGCATCCGGCGCAGGCTCCGGAGAACTCAAACAACGGCTCGAGGAACTGAGAGTCTTTTACCGTTTCCACACGCAGTTTCTTGCGATCGTATTCCGGCAGCTTGAGGAAGAATTCCCAGTTTTCAATTTCCTGCTCGCGAATTGGCATCTGCGGCGCCATGTTGATCGCCTTTCTGCCGGCTTCTTTCTTGTCTTTAACCGGACAAAATTCAATACACAGCTCGCAGCCCGTGCAATCTTCAACCGCAACCTGTAAGGTGTACATATAACCTTCGGGCCAACCCTTGCCGCGGGCTTTTACGGCTTTAAATGTCGGCGGAGCGTTTTCCAGTAACTTGCCGTCATAAACTTTCGGACGGATAACCGAGTGCGGACAGATAAGCGCGCACTTGTTGCATTGAATACAAATATCTGCGTCCCAGATGGGCACTTCCAGAGCAATATTACGTTTTTCAAATTTTGTCGTGCCGCTCGGGAACGTTCCGTCAACGGGCATTTTACTTACCGGCAACTCGTCGCCTTTACCCGCAATAATGGTCGCAGTCACGTCTTTGACAAATTCCGGAGCTTCTTTGGGCACAGGCGGCTTCAGGTCTCTGTCGCTGGTCACTTTACCGGGAACTTCGACTTTGTGCAGATGCGCCAATGTCTGGTCAACCGCGTTAAAGTTCATCTGTACAATCTGATCGCCTTTTTTACCGTAAGTCTTCTTGATCGTATCTTTAATTTTCTGGATCGCTTCTTCTTTAGGCAGCACGCCCGAAATGGCAAAGAAGCAGGTTTGCATGATGGTATTTATTCTGACGCCCATTCCCGTTTTTTTAGCCACATCGTAAGCGTCGATAACGTAGAATTTCAGCTTTTTGTTGATGATTTCTTCCTGAATCACCTTCGGCAGTTTATCCCATACTTCTTCCCGGCTGTAAGGGCTGTTTAGCAAAAAGGTCGCGCCTTCCCGGGCTTTTTCCAGAATATTGAATTTTTCCAAAAATACAAACTGATGACAAGCGATAAAACTCGGCGAATTGATCAAATAAGTGGAACGAATGGGTTTTTTACCGAATCTCAAATGAGAAATTGTAATTGCGCCGGATTTTTTCGAATCATAAACAAAGTATCCCTGAGCATAGTTATCCGTTTCTTCGCCGATTATTTTAATCGAGTTTTTGTTGGCGCCAACCGTACCGTCTGCTCCCAAACCATAAAACATTCCGCGGAACACATCGGGCGGTTCAATGGAAAAATTCCGGTCATAATCCAGACTGGTATGGGTTACATCGTCGATAATACCGATTGTAAAATGATTTTTAGGCTTCTCTTTCTTCAATTCATCGAAAATGCCTTTGATCATTGCCGGAGTAAATTCTTTGGAAGACAAACCGTACCGACCGCCTGCAATTTTCGGGAAGGCAAACGGTAATTCACCTTCGCTCTGAGCTTCAACAAAAGCGTTAACAATATCCAGATAAAGCGGTTCGCCAGCCGAACCCGGCTCTTTGGTGCGATCCAAAACGGCAATGTTTTTCACGGTTTCGGGTAACGCTTTGATAAAATGCTTAATGGAGAAGGGACGGTACAAACGAACTTTAATCACGCCGACTTTTTCGCCTCTTTCCGCTAAATATTCAACGGTTTCGTGAACAGCTTCGGCGCCCGAACCCATCAGAACGATAACGCGCTCTGCTTCCGGATGACCCATATAATCAAACAGATGATATTGACGTCCGACGATACCGGCAAATTTGTCCATTACGTTCTGAACAATGTCCGGAGTTTTTTGATAAAACGGATTTACGGCTTCTCTTCCCTGAAAATAAACATCCGGGTTTTGAGCCGTTCCGCGAATAAAGGGATTTTCCGGTTTGAGCGCGCGGGCGCGATGAGCATGAACCAACTCGTCATCAATCATGGCGCGCATATCTTCTTCGGTCAATTGCTCGACTTTCAAAACTTCGTGAGAAGTGCGGAATCCGTCGAAGAAATGCAAGAAGGGCACCCGCGATTCCAGAGTGGCAGCCTGCGCAATAAGAGCAAAATCCATCACTTCCTGAACATTGTTGGAAGCCAGCAGAGCAAAACCCGTTTGACGAGTCGCCATTACGTCGCTGTGATCACCGAAAATCGACAGCGCCTGGCAGGCAAGAGAACGGGCTGAAACATGAAATACGGTGGAAGTTAACTCCCCTGCAATTTTATACATGTTTGGAATCATCAATAATAAACCCTGGGAGGCTGTAAAAGTGGTGGTTAACGCTCCGCTTTGTAAAGCGCCGTGGACCGCGCCCGATGCGCCCCCCTCGCTTTGCATTTCGGTAACGCTGGGGATTGTTCCCCAAATATTTTTAACTCCTTTTGACGCCCATTCGTCTGCCCATTCTCCCATCGGTGAAGACGGAGTGATTGGATAGATGGCGATGACTTCATTGATCCGATGCGCCACATACGCCGCAGCTTCGTTGCCATCTATCGTGACCATCTTTCGCTTCATATTAATCTCCTTCCTTTATGAGGTTATAAATATTTTCAGACGTAATTTTATGAAAAAATTCACTATAAATTTACGTTAAAATGGCTTTCATCACAAAAAATATGCCACAGCAATCATAATTACTTATTTTACTCCTAATTAAATATTTTTATTCGGCTTGAACCGACTTACTCATTTCGATTTTTTATTCATTAATATACAAAATTCTTATATACAAGGTATAATTATTCTTGCTTTCTTATTTTTGGGAACTGACTTAAGTTCCAAAATTTATTAGAATAACAAAACCGTGAAACCGAACATAAAATCGAATAATTTTTAATTTTAAACTGTTTGTCCTGATTTTGACGTCTCATTTAACCGCAACTTTCCCGAAAAAGAAAACTTAATATTACTATAACCGTTGCTGACTAAAATAGTTTCTTAAATATCATTTTTCACAAATTGCCCTGCACACACTCTTTAGTTTATTGATTAAATTAAAGGATATTTGTAAATTGGCGTTTCATTCTGTGAAAATTAGAAAGGATCGAAAAGATGAAATTTCTTTCAAATCGCGGGCAGACCATGCCTCCTTCTCCGATTCGCAAACTGGTTCCTTACGCCGATCAGGCAAAAGAGCGCGGTGTCCGTGTTTATCATCTTAACATTGGTCAGCCCGATATACATACTCCGAATTCTTTCATGGATCCTATTAAAAATCTGCAAATGGACGTTCTGGCTTACGGACCGTCCGCGGGTTTAACTTCTCTTCGTAAAAAATTAGCGGAATATTACAACCGCTTCAATATCGACGTTTCGTACGAGGATATTCTTGTTACCACGGGAGGCAGCGAAGCCATTATTTTTGCGATGATGGCAATTTGCGATCCGGGAGACGAAATCATTATTCCGGAACCGTTTTACACCAATTACAACGGATTTGCCGTGGAAGCGGGCGTAAAAATCGTACCGATTACTTCGGATATTGAAGACGATTTTCAACTGCCGCCGATCGAATCCATTGCCGAGAAAATCACCGACCGGACGCGGGGTATTCTGATTTGTAATCCCAACAATCCCACCGGATATGTTTATTCCAAAGAGGAATTGGAGACCTTACGCGAAATCGTTTTGAAAAACGATCTGTTTTTGCTTTCCGACGAAGTTTACCGTGAATTTGTTTACGACGGGCAGACCCACACTTCGATTATGCATCTGGAGGGGCTTGAAGACCGCACCATCATGCTCGACAGCGTTTCCAAGCGTTATTCAGCCTGCGGCGCCCGTATCGGAATGATTGTTTCCCGCAATCGTCAGGTGATTGACGCCTGCCTGCGTTTTGGCATGGCGCGTTTATGCCCGCCGACCATCGAGCAGATCGGCACCGAAGCCGGAATCGACACTCCGCAGGAATATTTCGATCGGGTGATTCGGGAATACAACGATCGACGCAATGTAATGGTGGAGATGCTGCGTCAAATGCCCGGCGTGGTGGCTCCGATGCCCAAAGGCGCCTTTTATCTGATCGTTCGTTTGCCTGTCGAAGACGCCGACAAATTTGCCCAATGGCTTTTAACCGATTTCAACATAAACAAAGAAACGGTGATGCTCGCGCCCGCCAACGGTTTTTATTCAACTCCCGGATTGGGCAGGGATGAAGTGCGCATTGCCTACGTTTTAAACGTTGAGGCGATTAAAAAAGCGATGAACATATTAGCCGAAGGTTTGAAAAAGTACCCCGGGCGTACCATCTGATTCCCACTGATTTTTCGGGTTTCCGGAGCGCCCTTTTGTTTCGGAACTTTTTAAAGGATGTCTAACAGAGTTCGGCGGCGGAAGTTCTTTTTCGGAAAACAGACGACAGAGAGCCTCAGGATTCTGACGGGTTCAACAATTTTTGCCATCGCTTTAAACGCCTTACGGGAATTAAATTTGACGGTATTTGTTAATGAGCACGAATATTGAAATAAAAGCCCGTTTTAACGATTTGACGGCGGCTCGTCGCAAAGTTGAGCAATTACGGGCAAGATTCGTCGGAACGGATCATCAAATCGATACTTTTTTTAAAACGCCTAACGGCAGACTAAAGCTCAGAGAATCTTCCTTAAACGGCAATTTTTTAATTCCCTATCTGCGCTCGGACAAACAAAAGGCAAAGCAGTCCGCTTATGTTCTTCTGCCGGTTGAAGACGTTAAAGCCACTAAAACTTTGCTCTCTCAGATGTTTGGCATTCGTTTAATCGTGGAAAAGACGCGGGAACTTTTTTTGTTCGACAATGTACGAATTCACTTGGATCGGGTAAAGAATCTCGGTAATTTTCTGGAATTCGAAGCCGTGGTGGACGCCCGGCATTCTTCGGAACAATGTCGGCGATCGATCGATTACTTAACGGATTATTTTGAAATTTCCGAAAGGGATTTGGTGGCGGGCGCTTACGCCGATCTGCTCATGGCAAAAGCAATCAATAAAATAAGGCAGGATATGCAGCATGTTTAAATTCTTTGAAAAAATTTTAACTCCTGATGCCCGCGCGGACGACATCAGCGATTATGACCTTATGGTAGCAACGGTGGGACTGTTTCTGGAAATTGTTTACGCCGATTTCGATTTACATCCCGAAGAGGAGAAACAGCTCTATTCTTCACTTGAAAACATGTTCGGACTGAAAGAATCTGTAGTCAAAGAATTAATAGCCAACGCGCGGGAAGAACGCAGCCACCGTCAGGATATCTGGCAATTCGCCTCTCTTCTGAAGGATCATTTCAGCCGTGAAAAACGCCTTAGTATTCTCGCCAATCTCTGGAGGCTGGTTTTTGCCGACGGGAAAGTGGATAAATACGAAGACGCCCTGATTCGGAAAATCACCACTTTGCTCGGACTCGATCACAGCGATATGATTCAGACCAAACTGCAGGTTAAAAAAGAATTTGAATAGCCGTCGGCTTGGGCGCTCCGGCGGAATTACCCTGACCGCCGTCCTGCCGGCTCCGCATCTTTAAGAATCTTCTTCTCCCGTCAATTCATCCAACATCTCAAAAGCGTACCGCAGATGCGGAATCACAATCGATCCGCCTACGATTAAAGCAATGTTCATGGCTTCGTACAATTCCTTCCTCGTCGCGCCCTCCGTAACACAACGATCCAGATGGTAAAAAATACAATCATTGCAGCGCATGACCATACTGGCGACCAATCCCATCATCTCTTTGTATTTAACGGGAATCGCTCCTTCCAGATACGCCTTATTGTCCAGGGCAAAGAATTTTTTAAAATCCTGAAAGCCGCTGTTCAGAATTTTATCGTTCATTTCAAGACGGTATTTTCGGGTTTTTACTACTTTACTCTTTTCCATTCAATTCCTCCGAAAGTTTTGTGCCATCATTTAATTTTCTTTTCCAAAATCCGAGGGCGAACAAAAGGGCGTTCAGAAAACCCTTCAATCCCGTTGTGACGGCAATTGCCCACCAGATGCCCTGAATGCCCCAATTCAAATACACGGCTAAAAACCAGGCTAAAGGAATGCGGGCTGCTGTTATCGGCACGCTGACCAACATTACCGGCAGAGTGTAACCGGCGCCGCTAAAGGCTCCTTCCATAATAACTTCAAGCGCCAAAAAGATTTCAAAAACGGCGACAATTTTAAGATATTCGGCGCCAAGGCGTTGAACCGCCGGATCCTGAGTAAAAAAACTCATAAGTGTGTCGGGAAAAAAGAAGTAGATAGCCGAAACCACAATTAAAATCAACACCCCGTAACCGTTAACCAGCCAAGCCGCTTTAGCCGCCTGTTTCAGTCGTCCGGCGCCCACATTTTGCCCCACTAAAGTCGAGGCTGCCACAGAGAATCCCACGCAGGCAAACCAGGCAATCCCCTCGATACGATGACCGATGCCGATCGCCGCGATGGCTTCCATTCCGAACCGCGAAATGATTCGCGTTAACACCACGTAAATAATGCTGAAAAAGAATCCGCCGAAAGCCACCGGCGCGCCGATTGCGATAAGCTTTTTCATTACCGCCAAAGAAATCGCTGGTTCGCCTTTTTCAGTCTTGGGCAGGTACTTTCTTCGTTTTAACAAAAACGCCAAAATCAGCACCGCCAAAAATTCGCTGAGTATGGTTGCCATGGCTGCCCCGGCGATACCCATCTTCGGGAAACCGCCCCAGCCGAAAATGAAAAGGGGATCGGCGACTGCGTTAAAGGTCAGAGCAACGGCAAGAACAATCATGGGCGTTTTCGTATCTCCCAACCCTCTGAACACAGCCTCCAAAGCGGTAAACCAGAAACTAAAGATTAATCCCGCGAGGATGATATTCATGTATTGCCGCGCCAGAAGCAAAACCTGAGGATCGAAACCCATCAAACGATAAAGCGAGTTCTGAACAAAGTAAACCGCGCCCATAACGATTATCGCAGTCAGCGTATTCAGCAGCATTCCCTGAGCGGCGGCAAAGCGTCCCTGATCGGGCTTTTTAGCGCCGATGTTTTGAGCTACGAGAGTGGCAATACCGTTAACGCTTAAAGCGGTCAAAGAAAAGATCGCCCACAAAATAAAGGCGCAGCCGCCGATGGCAGCCAAAGCATCCGCGCCTAATTTTCCCACCCAGTACGCATCGATAAGTTGAAAGAGCGTCTGCAGCACCGAAGAGATCATCCCCGGCAGCGAAAGGCGAAAAATCGTTACATGAATGTTCCGGTAAATAATCGGTTGATCACTCTGTTCCATATCCCGGCTTCTCTTGTTTACAACGGCTTAAATGTAAGAAATGAACGGATTTGAAACACATTAATATTGGATTTTCATCCCGAAGCCGCCTTTAATCCTCTTTTACCGTTAATTCAAAAAAACCCTTAAATTAAAAGCGTTTCCGATCATCAAAAAAATTATCGGTAAAAATTTGCTTTGAAACATAATCAACTAAGCTTAAGCTTTATAAAATTAGACGTCAAATCCGTTTGGTTATAAACGGATGTTCTTTTAAATTGTTTTAAGATTAAAGGAAAAGTGACAAGGTCGTGATGCGTAATGCGTAATGCGTGATGAGTAACAAAGTGACATGGTGACAAAGTTACCAGCAACCAGCGTCGCTTAACCCTTACACCATTAACGCTTAACAAATTCTGCGTTTCTCATGAACTGTTTTTCGAAATATCAAACCCTGTTGTTTTAAAAAGCTAAAAGCAGAGAGTCTTCTTATGAAGCGTAAAACATTTTTTCTCGGTTTCGGAATTATCTTTTTATCTGCTATTATGGCTTACTCGCAGACTTTCGGGTTCGGCTACGAATACAAAGGAAGATTTATTGAACTCCGTCCTTTAAAAGATCAGTTGACGGTTGAATTCAAAAAAGACGTTTCCAAAGCCGAAATGCGGCGTGTTTTAAGCGCTTACCTGAATTACTCTTTTAAAATCGATCAGCCTGTCGGCGGTTCTTTTATGCCGTTGATTCTTCTTAATCGGAAGTTGGATCAAAGCGATCTTCTGAATTTAATCGATCGCCTGCAAACCGATCCTGAAATAGACATGGCTGCTCCGGTGTTTACGAGAATCGGCAGCCGGGTGAGGCAAACCGTAAATCGCACATTTTTAGCGCGCTTTGAATCGGGAGTGACAGAACAGGAAATCGCCTCTCTTAACAACCGCTACGGCGCGGAAATTCTGAAGCGCTTCCCGGAAAACACCTTTTTACTTCAGATTAAGCCGGAAAAAAGAATGAACGGTCTTCAAGCCGCCAATCTTTACGACACGGAAGAAGGCGTTATTTGGGCACAGCCGAATTTTTATTATATGAATTGGGAACTGCTCAACTATTCGGTTAACGATCAATACTGGCAAAAACAATGGGCGCACAAAAACACCGGACAATCCGTGGTAACCGCCGCGGACAGCGATTTTCCGCAGTACGTAAACGGTTATCCCGACGCAGACATGGACGTTGATTTGGCGTGGGACGCCTTAATCAACCACGGGTTGCAGGCGGGAGGAAGCGCGGACATATTGATTGGCATGCTGGACAGCGGAGTGGATCTGGATCATCCGGATTTGGAGAACAATCTGTTCAGCACGGGAATCGATTATACTCCGGACAACGGTTCGGACGCCAACGACGTTCAGGGTCATGGCACAAGCACCGCCGGAATAGTAGCCGCCGAAGGAGATAACGGGATCGGCGTCGCCGGGATCGCGTTTCGTTCCAAGATTTTACCGTTAAAAATTTTCACCCTTTACGGCAGCGCCGATGACGCGGGATTTGCCGAAGCGATGGATTACGCCTGGCAGCAAGGATCCGATGTTATCAGCAACAGTTGGAGCGGGACTTCTCCCAATTCGGCTTTGGATGACGCGATCCGTCGCGCAAAAACACAGGGAAGAGGCGGAAAGGGCAGCGTTGTCGTTTTTTCCAGCGGAAACGGCGGCAGCGGAAATGTCAGCTATCCCGCCTATCTGGAAGATGTGATCGCCGTTGGTTCGTCTAACATGTTCGATGAAAAGAAAAATCCGGGCAGCAAAGATTTTCAACGCGACTGGGGCGGAAATTACGGCGCGGCTTTAGACCTGGTCGCTCCTTCCATTGTTTATTCCACCGATATTGCCGGATCCGGCGGCTATGTTGACGGCGATTATTTCGATCATTTCGGCGGAACCTCCGCCTCCTGCCCTCAGGTATCCGGAGTAGCCGCCTTGGTCTTGGCTGCGGACAGCAATCTTACTTCCGATCAGGTGCAGGACATTTTACAGCGTTCCGCCGATAAAATCGACCGCTATGCGTTCGACGAAAACGGCTGGAACCGTCATGTGGGCTACGGAAGGGTTAATGCGTATCGTGCTGTACTTTTGGCTTACAACGAAAACGGCGATGTTCCTCTGATTTCTCACACAATGCTGCAGCCCACATCGAGCGTTGACCCCAGAATCGTAAGCGCGGTAATTTCCGACAACGACGGCATTCCCGCCGCCGAAAATCAACCGACCCTCTTTTACAGAACGATTTTCCAGGGCGATACCAGTTCATGGTTTCAGGTAACCGATCCCGACGGACCCACGGGAAATCAATACGACTTTACTATTCCGGCTCAAAGCTGGGGAACGGAAGTCGAATACTACGTTTCGGCTTGGGATAACTCCGCGGATCAACGCAATAACACCTTCCCGTTCAAAGGCGACGATTTAACCCTACCGCCCGAAGTACTGAGATACTACGTCGGAGATTTTACATCCCAGACTTACACCAGTTCGGATGTTCCAGTTTCAATTCCCGATGACAATGTTTTTTACACCTCCACTTTAAATGTCGCCGATCATCAACAGATTGTCGATTTAAACGCCACCATCAGTATTTCGGGATACATCGAAGACCTGGCGGTGGCTCTGGAAGCCCCGGACAATAATACCGCTTCCGGAATTGTCAGTCATAACGGCGATGTGGGCGATTCTTATTCCAACACCACGTTAGACGACGAAGCGAGTACGCCCATCACCGACGGCGCAAGTCCCTATTCCGGAACATTTCAACCCGACAACGGTCTGTTCGTTTTTGACGGTAAAGACGCAGCCGGAACCTGGACCTTGCGAGTCTTTGACGACACCTATTACAACAACGGCGGAAGCATCGACAACTGGAGCCTTAATATTACCTATCTGAAACCTCTTCACCCGCCGGTGGTCAGCGACATCCCTGATCAGACCGTTGAGGAGGGTTCACAATTTGCGCAGTTCGATCTGGATGATTATGTGACCGACGAAGATAACACGGATGACGAAATCAGCTGGACTGCCGACGGTAACACGGAATTAACCGTTTCCATCGATACCATTACTCATGTTGTAACCATAACAACGCCGGACGAAAACTGGAACGGAAGCGAAACGATTACTTTTACAGCCACGGATCCGTCATTGTTATCCGACAGTGATTCGGCTACTACCGTAACTCCGGTCAACGATCCGCCCGTGGTGAGCGATATTCCCGGACAAACCATTGAAGAGGGCGGAACCTTTTCCCCTATTCCGCTCGACGATTATGTAAGCGATGTGGATAACCCCGATTCGGAGCTGACCTGGCAGGTTAGCGGTAATCAGGATCTGATTGTGCAAATTGATCCGCAGACGCATATCGCCACGATTTCCGTTCCCGATGAAAACTGGAACGGGCAGGAAACACTTACCTTTACTGCCACGGATCCCGGAGGTCTGTCGGACAGCGACACGGCAACATTCAAAGTAACGCCCGTAAACGACGCGCCGGTGGTGAGCGATATTCCGGACCAAACCGTTTCCGAAGGAGAATCCTTTAACAGTTTTGACCTGGATGATTACGTGAGCGATGTGGACAATACAGATGCCGAAATAATATGGACTTACTCCGGAAATACCGATTTAATTGTTCAAATCGACGATCAAACCCATGTGACCACCGTTTCCGCTCCGAATGAGGACTGGAACGGAAGCGAAACCATCACCTTTACAGCCACAGACCCGGGCGGACTTTCAGATCAGGATCCGGCAACATTCACAGTAACCGCGGTTAACGACACGCCCGTTGTCAGCGACATTCCCGATCAGACCATTGACGAAGGGCAGAGTTTTGCGCAAATTGTGCTGGATGACTACGTCTCCGATCCCGACAACAGCGACACAGAAATTACCTGGACTTATTCGGGAAATAAAGAATTGCAGGTTAATATTGACGCCAACCGGATTGCGACTGTTACCGCGCCGGACACTAACTGGAACGGACAGGAAACCATTACTTTCATTGCAACAGATCCGGGCGGTCTTTCCGATCGGGATTCGGCGGTGTTTAAAATTCTGCCCGTTGACGATCCGCCGAAATTCATTTCCGCTTTGCCTGAATTGTCGTTCAGAGAAGACGATTCGCTGTTTATTTCTTTTTCATTCTGGTTTCCTTTTGTTGACGACGCCGATAATCCCGACAGCACGCTTGTTTTTAATCTGGGACAGGGCAAAAAAGTAAACACGTCCGATTCTGACGGCGGGCATCTGCTAAAATCCTTTCCCGACTGGTTCGGCGAGGACACGTTAAAAATCATGGTAAGCGACGGAGTATTTTCCGATTCCTCTTCTTTTAATGTTCGTGTTTTGCCTGTAAACGATCCTCCGCAAATCGTTCGTTTTCCCGATAGTCTTGTGCTTTTCCGGGGCGACACTCTCCGCCTGTCTTTAAAAGAGTTCGAAGCCGATATCGATTCTCCTTCAGACTCGCTTTACTGGAGTTTTTCGACAGCTGATTCAAATCTGCGTTTTCAATATCAGAAGTCCGCCAAAGAGCTCTTTCTTTTCTCCGAAAATTTTAAAGGATATTCTCTGCTTTTTTCCAGGCTAATCGATGACAGCGGAGCTTTTGCTCTTGACACCTCCATAATTCATGTCAAAGACTCCGTCACCGCTATCGGCGCTCAAAATCTAATCGCGCTTGAGTACAATCTGTTTCAGAATTTTCCCAACCCCTTTAATCCAACGACCACAATTCGATACTCGTTAAAAGAAAAAGCCTTTGTGCGGCTGGATGTTTTTAACGTTAAGGGACAATTGGTTAAAAAAGTCGTTTCGGGATTATTCCCTGCCGGGACTCATGAGATTCCCATCGACGGCTCCGATCTGGCTTCGGGAATTTATTTTTACCGGCTAATCGTGTTGCATCACAAAAAGCCGGTTTTTGTCAGGATTAAAAAGATGATTCTTTTAAAATAAATAAAAAGATTAACGGAAGAATCCTTCAGGGGAAAATTTGGAACGACTATCCGAAGGCGGCGGGTATTTCGGTTTAATTGAAAAGCCGGGGAAGCGTGTTTGCAGCCCCGGCTT
>JAADIP010000247.1:0-14676 GCA_013151275.1 Calditrichota bacterium
ATTCGGATGAACCGGGATTTGTGCGCGGAAAGCATTACGAAAATCTGCAGTTACTGAAAAGTCTCGGATTTCCGGTCAGTCCCAATTTTCGACTGTGTAAAACATTGGACGAGGTTTTTGAGTTTGTAAAAGAATGGGAAGAAAAACGGGATGATCTGGATTTTGAAATAGACGGCGTTGTTGTAAAGGTTAACGATTTGGATCAACAGGCGCGTCTTGGCGCAACGGCAAAAAATCCGCGCTGGGCAATTGCTTTTAAGTTTAAAGCACTGCAGGCGGAAACATTGTTGGAAAAAATAACCTGGCAGGTCGGGCGCACGGGCATTGTGACTCCGGTTGCCGAATTAAAGCCGGTTGCTCTTGCCGGAACAACGGTATCGCGGGCAACGCTGCACAATGCGGACGAAATTCACCGCAAGGATATTCGCGAAGGCGATTATGTTTTCATCGAAAAAGGCGGGGATATAATTCCGAAAGTGGTGGGAGTCAATAAAAGCAAGCGCGACGCTGATTCCAAAGCGCCCGAAATTCCCGACAAATGTCCGGTTTGCGGCACACAATTAATTCAGCTCGAAGGAGAAGTAGCCATCCGCTGCCCGAATTTAGCCTGCCCGGCGCAAATCAAACGCGGAATCGAACACTTTGCCAGCCGCGGAGCCATGGATATTGAAGGTCTGGGAACGGCGCTGGTGGAAATGCTGGTGGATAAAGGATTGATCGGCAATATCGCGGATATCTATCAGCTTAAAAAAGAAGATGTCGCTGAACTGGAGCGCATGGGTGAAAAAAGCGCGCAGAATTTGATGGATGCCATAGAACGAAGCAAACGGCAACCCCTCGACCGTTTGATTTTTGCTCTCGGAATTCCTTACATCGGCAGCAACGCCGCTAAAATTTTAGCCAAACGATTTAAATCGTTGAAAGCGTTACAGGAAGCCTCTTTCGAAGATTTGGAGGGCATCGAAGGCATCGGTGAAAAAATGGCGCAGAGTATTGTGCAGTTTTTTAAGAATAAACAAAACAGAGAACTAATAAAAAGGTTGATTAAAGCCGGAGTAAAAACCGAAGAAGCGGAAGAAGAGGTTCCCTCCGAAGACCTTATTTTAAAAGGAAAGACCTTTGTTTTAACCGGAACGCTGCCCCATTTAAAACGAAACGAGGCGGCAGAATTGATTGAGCGGTACGGGGGAAAAGTGGCTTCGTCGGTTTCCAAAAATACTTCTTATGTGTTGGCGGGAGAAAGTCCGGGCTCCAAATACACCAAAGCGCTTCAATTGGGAATAGAGATAATTAACGAAGAAGAATTTTTAAAGATGATTAATCAAACAAAGTGAAGCGTGAGATTAACGGAATTTTAATTGACTTTAATATAAGCAACCGCTAAATTTATATTCTTTTAAATTTAAAAAATACAAGTATTCCAATTAAGCAGGAGGATAGTTCGCTTAATGAAAACGAATACCCGAACCCGGTTTATTATTATTGCGATTGTCTTAATTATTGCGGCTTACTTTTTGTATCCTACTTTCAAGTTTAATATGATGAGTGATGCTGAAAAAGAGAAGCTAAAACTTGAGAATCAAAAAGCCTATTTTAATCTGAAAGCAAAGACCATTAATCTGGGTCTCGATCTTCAGGGCGGGATGCACGTGGTTCTCGAAGTTGATGTTAAAGAGCTG
The DNA here is from genome assembly GCA_013151275.1 of Calditrichota bacterium. Taxonomy (GTDB): domain Bacteria; phylum Calditrichota; class Calditrichia; order Calditrichales; family Calditrichaceae; genus Caldithrix. Next base: position 1,680 of record JAADIP010000247.1, read on the forward strand.
CTTAAGCGATTAGCCACAAACAAAGACGATGTGTTTCTTCGGGCATTGGAAGAAACGGAAAAACAAGTCGAGGTCAGCGATGAAGATTTTATCGCCGTCCTTGATAAAGTTCTCGAACAAAAAAAGACCAACATAACGCGATACTACTATAGCCCTGATCGCCGCACCAAAACCGATGTTATCAAATATCTGCGCAAGCAGATCAATGAATCGGTTGACCGCGCTCTGGAAATTCTCCGGAACCGTGTGGATGAGTTTGGCGTGAGCGAACCGATTATTCAAAAGCAGGGCGATCGGCGGATAATTGTGGAATTGGCTGGCGTTACCAATCCGGTGCGTGTTCGCAAATTGATCGGCAGAACCGCGCTGCTGGAATTTAAGATTCTTGAAGACAATGTAATCAGCGGAAAAGTAGCCGAACGAATCAATAATTACATCCAATCGAAAATCAGCCCTGTGGATACGACTGAAATAGAAAAAGGGGACACCGTAGCCGCCGGAGGCGAGGAAGCGACATCTTTGGAAAAGATGTTTGCCGGAGATACGGTTCAGCAGGCGGCGGAAATTGCGAAGAAAGATTCCATAGCCGAGTTGTTTGAAGAAGGTCTGTTCTATCTGAATCCCAGAGATAAGCAAACCTTTCTTGTGCCGGTTGAAAAGGAGACAAAATTCCGGAGAATCTTACAATCGCCCGAAATTCAGAAGATTTTGACAGAAGAAGCGCCGGGCGCAGAATTTATTTGGGGCTCCAAACCGGTTTACAACGGACGTTATTTGCCGCTCTATCTGGTTCGCAAAAACGTTGAACTTTCCGGAGAAACCATTACCGACGCTTTTCCGCAAAGAAGCCGTGATCCCATGTCTTACGGGCAATATGAAGTTTCGTTAACCCTAAACGACGACGGAGCGCGGACATTTGCGCGGGTAACCGGAGCCAATGTCGGTAAACGTCTGGCTATTGTTTTGGATCATAAGGTCTATCTGGCGCCCGAGATTCGCGTAAAAATCAATAACGGTCGAGCCGTGATAACCGGTCTCGATAATATCGATGAGGCTCAGGATTTAAGTATTGTCTTAAAAGCCGGCGCTCTTCCGGCACCCGTTAAATTTATGGAAGAGCGTACTGTCGGACCTTCTTTGGGTAAAGATTCCATTACCGCGGGAACCTATTCCGCGATACTCGGTCTTTTTCTCGTGGTTCTTTTTATGATTTTCTATTACCGTTTATCGGGTCTCGTAGCGGATTTAGCCTTGATACTCAATATCATTTTCATCATGGCGGTAATGGCGTATTTTCATGCCACCTTAACCCTTCCCGGTATCGCCGGTATTATTTTGACCATCGGTATGGCGGTGGATGCCAACGTGCTTATTTTTGAAAGGGTGCGTGAGGAATTGGATAAGGGTAAAACGATCCGCGCCTCGGTTGACGTCGGATATTCCAAAGCCTTTATCACCATTGTTGACGCCAACGTGACTACGTTTATTGCCGGTCTTGTTCTTTACACTTACGGCACCGGTCCCATTCAGGGATTTGCTTTGACCCTTATGATCGGTATTCTTTCCAGTTTATTCACCGCAATTGTGGTTACGCGGGTTATTTTTGACTATGTGCTGGAAACCAGAACCGTAAAAAAATTGAGTATTTAAAGCTTACAGAAACCGAGCAACAGGAGAGAAAAGTCTTATGCGATTTATCAGAAAGACAAATGTTCAATTTATTAAAATTCGTAAAATTGCCTATACAGTTAGTTTGAGTTTAATACTTCTTTCGATTATTTCACTGATTGCCCACGGAGGTCCGAGGTACAATATCGATTTTACCGGCGGCACGCTCATTCAATTAAAATTCGAAAAACCAATCGAAATTCAGAAACTGCGTGCGGCTATCGGTAAGCAGGGTTACGGCGACGCGGAAATCAAACATTTCGGCAATCCGAAAGAAGTCGTGATTCGCGTGGGTAACGTAAAGCAGGATAAGGAAGTTTCGACCGTGGTCGAGGATTTGATCAAAAGAGAAGTTGCCGACAATCCGTTTATCGTCGAAAGGGTTGAAAAGGTAGGACCCAAAATAGGACACGAGCTTATTCTGGACGCCATTAAAGCTATTTTATGGTCGATGATCCTTATTTTGATCTATGTGATGTGGCGGTTTGAATTCAAATATTCCGTCGGAGCTATTGCGGCTCTGGCTCATGATGTTACCATTACTCTTGGTATTTTTTCTCTTTTCAACATCGAAATTTCGGCGCCGATTATTGCCGCCCTGCTGACGATTGTGGGGTATTCTTTAAATGACACCATTGTGGTTTACGATCGGATTCGGGAGAATTTGAAATTGACAAAAAAAACCACCGGAGACGCCTTAGCCACAACTGTTAATCGCAGCATTAACGAAACGCTGAGCCGCACAATTATTACCTCGGGAACAACCTTGATTGTGGTGACCGTGTTGTATTTCTTTGGCGGCGAGGTTTTACGAACCTTTGCCTTTGCGTTGATTATCGGTATTGTCGTCGGTACGTATTCATCCATTTTTGTCGCCAGTCCGATCCTTGTGGATTGGGAGTGGAAGAAAGCTTAAAAAGTAAGTGAAAGCATGAAGGAATTTTAATGCAAATCAATACACTCGAAAAAGAGGGCATTGTTGTTCTGTCGCTTTCGGGTAAATTAATGGGCGGTCCTGAAGCGGTGGCTATTAATGATAAAATGCATGAATTGATTGAAAGCGGCAGGAAAAAGATTGTTATTGATATGAAAGACCTTGAGTGGATGAACAGTTCGGGGCTGGGCATCTTTATCGGCGCTGTAACAACCCTGAAGAATAATAACGGCGATTTGGTGATGATCAATATTCCGGAACGTATTCATCAACTGTTGCGCATGACCCGGTTGATCAATGTTTTTACGATTCTCGACAGTCTTGATGAAGCTGTTGCCGCTTTAAAAAATAAATAATGCCTGTTTCGTTTGATTTCTCCCGTTCGGCGTATCGGGAGAAATCTTATTTTTTAAACCCCTTATTAAGTTAAGCAAGAAAATGAGATTTTTCTTTAATTCTTCGAGGTTAACGTATTTCGTCTTATTGTTTTTATTTATCACATCGCTTCCGGCGCAAAAATTAAAAGCCCCAAGCCCTCAAATATCAGCCGATTCACTTGAAATTTTGTACATTGGCAATGTCAACGCGGCTTATGAAAATTGTTTGTGCGGAGATCGTCCGCTCGGCGGGCTCGACAGAGTATTTACCATGGTCAAACATTACCGCGCCTTAAACCCGTCGCTCATCTTTATCGACGGCGGGGACTTTCTCAACTCATACCCTTACGACTCGTTAAACAAACTAATCCTTGATATCTATCAAATAATGAAACCGGATGTCGTCGTACCCGCCGATCAGGAACTTCTGATAGAAAACAAAGATATCGTATCCCTTTTGTTCCGAAAAAACTTAACCATACTCGGTTCGAACTTAAATCTGGACTCAGAAGAATTGCTCGATTCTTTTAAAATAAAGGCAGACAAATTCCGCATTTCAATTCTTTCGTATCTGGATAAAAGCAGTTTTATGATGAATAAACCTTTGGCGGAAGCGCAGCCGGACGATCGAAAGTTTCAAAAGAATTACCAACGGTCGTTAAAATTTTCGGATTATCGGATTTTACTCTATCACGGAGAACGTTCGCAATTAGAAAAAATTCTCGAGCGTTATCCGAAATTTGATCTTGTATTTTCGTCGCATAGTCAAATTTTAGAATTTAAGAACAAGGTCAAACCGGTGATTATCGGGGCTGGATCCGATTCGGAATATTTGATTCGGATTGTAATCCGTTCTTTTAGCCGGGGACAACCTGTCGTTAAATTTGAGAAAATTCCGATTGATTTGTCGATTACGCCTTCTCCTGAAATCAGACCACTAATCGAAAAATTCAAGAAAAGTTCCGGAAAATAATTCAAAATTCGGGTGAAATTTACAGCCCCCGTAGTTTCAATAATAATGATGTGTTAACAGGAATTTGTTAACATAAAAAGATTGGATTTTAATCTGCTTTTAGACTAATTTAAAATGCTGTGGATTTGTGAGACAGGGGGAGGTATTTGGACAAAGAAGTTCAAGAGCAAATTACAAAGTTACGGATCGAGATAGACCGAATAGACCGGCAAATGGTCAAATTACTGAACAGAAGAGCGATTTTAGCCGATCAGATCGGAGACATAAAAAGGTCGTTGGGAATGCCGGTTTACGTGCCGAGCAGGGAAGAGCAGGTAATCGCCAACGTGCAAAGGCATAATCCCGGTCCTTTGAGCGGCGAGGCGATCGGGCGGATTTACGAACGCATTATTGATGAATCAAGACGTTTGGAACGAGAGGAAATGGAACGAAAGAAACGACAAGAAGAAAAATGAGCGGTAAACAGAAAGCTATTTTGGTAATTTTCTTCTTATTACCCTTGTTTATTTATGATATAATTAAATACTTTTCATTTCCGGAAGATTTGGGAATGCAAAAGGATGTAGTTGAAATCAATATACCAAAAGGGATAACATTGAGGGCTGTTGCCGATACCTTGGAGGCGAATGGGCTGGTCAAAGACGCCTCTATGTTCGTATTTTGGGTAAAGAGCCTCGGCATGGAGCGGCAAATCCCTTCCGGCAGGTTTAAAATTCCCAAAGGTTTAAACTACGTGCAGTTGGCTACTTATTTTACCAGGACAAAGCCGGAATTTGTTTCGGTAACGCTTATAGAAGGGTGGTCAACAAAGAGGATTCTGGATCAATTGAGTCGTTCTTTGCATTTGCGGCGGACTATTCTGGATTCGCTTTGCAGAGACACGACAATTCTCGCAAAATATGGCATTCCCGGTAAAGACGTTACCGGCTATCTGCTGCCCGATACTTATGTTTTTGCAACCGGAATTGATGAAAAACAGGTAATCACTTTTTTGATTGAGCAGACGCTCAATTTGTTCCGACCCGATAGTGTTCGGAAGCGCATGCAGGAATTAAAATTAAATCGTCATCAAATATTAACGCTCGCTTCGATAGTAGAGGGCGAAGCCGTTTTGGATAAAGAACGTCCTTTAATTGCATCGGTATATTTAAACCGATTAAGGCGCGGGATGAGGCTGCAAGCGGATCCGACCATCCAGTTTCTGCTTCCGAACGGACCGAGGCGCCTGACCTACCGCGATCTGCAAATCGATTCGCCTTATAATACTTACCGGCATTCGGGTTTACCGCCGGGTCCGATTAACAATCCGGGAAAAGCGTCAGTAATGGCTACACTATTTGCGGCGGAAACAAATTATTTATATTTTGTGGCTCGCGGAGACGGAAGCCATGTCTTTACCAGAACAGCGCGCGAACATGCTAAGGCAAAAAGACAATTTAATAAATTAAGACGTAAAGTTTATGGGTATTAGTTTGGGAAAAATAATTAATGGAAGATTTTTTGAGTCAGCTTAACGAAGTACAAAGAAAAGCTGTGGAAACTACGGATGGTCCTGTTTTAATCATCGCCGGAGCGGGGAGCGGTAAAACAAGAACGCTAACCTATCGGATAGCTTATCTTGTAAAATCGAAACGCGCCCTGCCCTCACAAATTTTAGCCGTAACTTTCACAAATAAAGCCGCCCGCGAAATGAAAGAGCGCCTAACCGCTTTATTGGGCGATCAGGTAATCCCGTTGTGGATCGGGACTTTTCACAGTGTTTGTGCGCGAATTTTACGCACCGAAGCGGATAAAATCGGGCTTTCGCGAAGTTTCACCATTTACGATACGGACGATTCCGTTCGGGCAATCAGAAAACTTTTGAGCAATAAAGGATTGTCTCCGCAAAAATACAATCCCAAAATTGTTCATAGCAAAATATCGCGGCTTAAAAACCAATTTCGTTTGCCGCAGGATATTTTGGAAGACGAACCGCAGGATGAATACGATCAGGTTGTCGCCGAAGTCTATCAGGAATATCAGAATTTTTTGCGCAAGAACCACGCTCTGGATTTTGACGATCTGTTGATCCGTCCCATCGAAGTGTTTGATAATTATCCCGAGATTCGTAAAAAGTATATTCAAAAATTCAAATACATTTTAGTGGATGAATATCAGGATACGAATCATGCTCAGTATCTTTTGCTCAAACGATTGGTAAACGAACAAAAAAATTTATGTGTCGTCGGCGATGAAGATCAGTCCATTTATGGCTGGAGAGGCGCGGATATTAAGAATATTTTGAATTTTAACCGTGATTTTCCCAAAGCCGCCGTTTTTAAACTGGAAGAAAATTATCGTTCGCACAATAATATTTTAAAAGCCGCTAACGCGGTGGTAAAAAATAATCAGTCGCGTTTGGGTAAAAGTTTGTGGACCAAAAAGAAAGATGGTCCTAAAATTAATATCCTTATGGCAAGCGATGAACTCGACGAAGCCAAAAAGGTCGTGGAAATTATTCACGATGAAATGTACACTCACAAACGAAGTTTTAAAGATATTGCGATTTTGTATCGAACCAACGCTCAAAGCCGCGCTCTGGAAGATCAATTCCGAAAAAACGCCATTTCTTACAATATTGTGGGCGGCGTTAAATTTTACGATCGCAAAGAAATAAAAGACCTTCTTGCCTACCTTAAGGTTCTTGTAAATCCGGCGGACAGCGTGTCTCTTCGCCGAATTATCAACTTTCCCTTGCGCGGCATCGGCGACACTACGGTTACCAAAATAGAACGCTTTGCCGAAATGGAAAAAATCACTCTGTTCGAGGCATTGGGTCAGGTGGAGAATATCGCAAATATTTCCGCCGCGATGGGTAACCGCGTAATTCAATTTTATGAATTGATGAAAAAATTTATGGATTTAAGCGATAAACTGGGTACTGTGGAATTGGTTTCCACTCTGGCGACGGAAACGGGTATTATTCATCATTATCAGACCGAATACGATCAATACGAAAGTGAAAGCCGTATCGCCAATATTCGCGAACTTTTTGCCTCCATCGATCATTTTACCATTGAGCGGGAAAAAGAGGGCAGAGATTCGAGTCTGGCTTCTTTTCTCGAAGAAGTGAGTTTGTTAACGGACGTGGACACATGGAATTCTTCATCCAACGCCGTTACTCTGATGACGCTGCACGCAGCCAAGGGTCTGGAATTTCCCGTTGTTTGTATCACCGGGCTGGAAATGGGTCTCATGCCGTTGCAGCGTTCAACGGCGGATCTTGATGAGCTGGAAGAAGAGAGACGTCTTTTTTATGTGGGAATGACCAGAGCAATGGAAAGTCTTTACCTGACCTATGCAACCAAACGGAGGCGCTACAATTCATCAATAATAAACGAGCCTTCGCTTTTTCTTGATGAGATTCCGCCGGAATTAATAGAATACCGGGCGCAGACGCAAAAAACCCGTACGTCGAGTAAACGGAGCAAGAGTTCGGCTCGCAGAGAAAAAATAGAAGCCTATTTTCATAATGAAGACGATCAAACCAATCAGGGCGATGAATTTCGCGTGGGACAACCCGTGTATCACGAAACCTTCGGAAAAGGTCAGATTATTCAATTAGAAGGACACGGAGATAAGATGAAAATTACGGTTCATTTCTTCAAAGATAAGATCAATAAAAAACTGATAAAAAAGTTTGCAAATCTTTCCCCGTTGGAAAACTAAGAAACACTAAAATCGAGTTGTCGAATATGAAGAGCCCGATGCGCATTATCTTAATTGTTTTAGCGGCTTTAACAATCGTTTTTGCTCAAAACAGAGAGAGTGACGATTTTTCTTATCCTTTAAAGTTGTACGAACAGGAATTTTACGATCTTGCCGCGCAGCAGTTTATTAAATTTTACACCACCTATCCTCAAAGCGATAAAGTTGACGACGCCAAATATTACGCCGGACTGGCGTTATACAAAATAAAACAATACGAAAAAGCCCGCGCCGAATTTCAGTCGTTGGCTCTGGAATTTCCCAAAAGTCAATTTGCAGCCGAAGCCTGGTATCTGGTAGGCGATTGCGACGAAAAGTTGGGCGATCTAAAAAACGCCGCCAAAGCATACGAATCGCTGCGTGTTCTGTACCCAAAAGACAGCCGTGCTTCTCTTGCCATTTACAAAGCAGCGATGATTAATTTTGAACATTTGCGCGATTATAATAAAGCGGTTGAATTATTAAACATTCTTATCGAACGTTATCCGAATTCCAAAGAATATTTACCGGCTCTGATTAAAAAGGCTAAAGTTTCGTTTGAGCTTTCACGAATTGACGAAGCCAAACGTTTGCTTAAAAAAGCGCTGCAAATTCAAAGCGACGATAAAAAAGTTCTTGCCGAAGCCTACCTCGTTCTGGGCGATATATACAATTTGTTGGGTTTTGTGGAAAAAGCCAAAAAAAATTACAAACAAGCCGTTACTCTCGGAACAAACTCCGAATTTGCGGGTTTGGCTGCTTTTCAGTTGGGAAGAATTTTTATTCAGGAATCGACGTTGGAGCCCGCGATTACTCTTTTGGAGCAACAATTAAAAAAACAATCCAAGCCCGAAATTCTGAATCGATTACATTATTTACTGGCAGACGTCTATTTTTTGTCGGGAAAGTTTAAATTCGCAGAAGCAAACTATAAAAGCGTTCAAACCAAAGACGATTCGCTGCAACTGATTTTACAATTAAAACGCGCCTTGTGCTTTCAAAAATTGAATTTTATCTCCGAGGCGATCGATATTCTTTCCAAAGCGGTCGAAAACTATAAAAATCACAACAGCCGTCTTTTTAATGATGTTTACACGGTGTATTTGAATTTTCTGGAAGACTATCGATACTATCAGCAGGCTACTTCGTCCATTTACCAGGAGCTTGCCGGAACAAAAGATTTTAGGAGCCGAACTCAGCTCGTGACTCGTTTGGCTAAGCTGCTCGCTAAAAAGAAACAATGGGCGGAAATAATCAGCGTTATTCAACCCTTTTTGTTAATGCAGGAACGCTTTCCCGAAAAAGACGATATTCTTTATTATTTTGCTCTGGCTAAAGAGAACATGTCCGAGCCGAAAGAAGCGGCTTATTACTATAATAAACTCATCAACGAATTCAACGCCTCCAAATTTATTCCCGAAGCCAAAAAGCGTCTGAAATTTTTACAGGACTTTATGATAGTGGAGCAGGATGTAGCTTTGAATCATTTGGCGGAATTGTTCGGAAGCTTTTTGGATAAAGATATTGGGACCAGAGCAAACCTTTCGTTTAAATTGGGGCAGGTCTATTTTCTGGATTTAAAAAATTATCAAAAGGCGGAGCAGCAATTTCAAAAAGCTCTTAGTCTGGACGCCGAGCAACAGGGCGATATCTATCTTTATCTGGGGAAAACCTATCTTAAGCTGATGGAATATTTTGATTATGTCGGACAGCCGCGAAAGAACTATTTGCAACTGGCAAACGATCAGTTTAAAAAAGCGGTTCAAAACAGCGCCTCCTGTTCAAGACCGGACGAAAGCGCCTGGATGTTAATTCAGACGTCTTTAAAGAAAGACACGATCAATATCGCCAAAGAGAAAAAACTGGTGGAAGCCCTTCTGACAAAATACCCGAACAGTGAACTGAAAGAAGAATGGATTCGAAGCCTTGCCATCGATATGGCTTTTGACTCCCTTTACACAAAGGAAAGCATTCATTATTTTAAATTCTTAATTCAAAATTATCGTAACTCCGATCAATACCCGCAATATCTGCTAAGTTTCGCCAGATTAATTTTACCGACGAATGTTCAAGAAGCCGAGAATTATCTGAAACAACTAATCGACGGATTCATGTTTTCCAACGAGGCTGCTCTTGCCTTAAATGATTTGATCCAACTGTACGAAGATCAGGGAAGATACGAAGAGGCGATTCGGTTATATGAAAAACTATCCGCATATTTTTATTATTCGGAATTGGCGGATCTTTATCGTTTTAAGATGGGCGATATCTACTTAAAAGCCGGTCAGTACGATCGAGCCATTGCCTTTTACGGTAATACGATTAATTTTGCCTTTATTAACGATTTGATTCTGTTAAGGGAGTTCCGGTCGGCGGAGATATTCAAAAATATTTTTTCTCTGGCGAGGGCTTATAAACTTAGTAACGATTCTAAAAACGCTCTTCGTTATTATCAGTTGTATTTGTTGGTGGAGCCCAAAGGCGAGTTTGCGGATTTGGCTCATTTCGAAGCCGCCGAATTATTCATGAAAAACGGACAGTTTTATTTGGCGAAAGAAAATTTTAAAGCGGTTTCCGATAAAAACGAAGACCTTTACGGCAAAGCGGTTATTTACGCCGGCGATATCTATTTCAGAGATCAGAAATATAATGAAGCTGCGGGTTTTTATGAATCGGCGCTTAAGGTTATTACCGATCCCGAACGGAAAGCGCAAATCAATCAGAAGTATATTATAGCGTTAATCCGGCAGGGGCAAATTGTTAAAGCAAATCAGTTGATTAAAAAATTTAAAAAGGCTTATTCCAAAAAAATTAACGCTTTGGCGCAGTTCAATCTGGAACTGGGCAATTATTATCGTCTGACAAAAAATTTCGATAAAGCGGAAAAATATTTTTCCACTATAAAGAAAAAGTACAAATCATCCGAATATGTGGATGACGCCGAGTATTACAGAGCTCTGGTTTTGATTACATTGAACAGACACAAAAAGGCTCTTGATATTTTAACCAAATTTGCGGAAAAATTTCCGGATAGCGATCAACTGCCGGGGGTCTATAATACGCTTGGCACGCTGTATTTCCGGTCCGAAAAGTACGATGCGGCAATAACGATGTTCAAAAAAGCGCTGGATCATTGCAACGACTGCGGACTGGAAGGAAACATAATGACAAATTTGATAAAGGTGTACTCATTAACCGGTTTTTGGGACGCGGCGCAGGCTATGGCGAGGTCGTATTTGGATAAATTTCCGGAAGCTCCGGATCGATTGGATAAAAAAATTATTATCGCCCGATCTTATATTAATCTAAACCAATTCCAGAATGCGGTCGATTATCTGAAATCAATCAAGATAGAAGCGGACGCCGAGAGGGAACCCGAAATCCAGTTTTACATCGGAGAAGCTCTTTTAAAGGCGGGGCGTTACGAAGAGGCAATAGCGGAATTTGTCAAAATTCCCCTGCTTTCCAAAAAGACCAAATTGCAATGGGAAGCAAGCGCGCTTTATTATTCCGGGCAGTCTTACGAGAAACTCGGCAGGATTGACGATGCAATTCGCATGTATAAAGAGATCATCAAGCGACCCGGAATTGATTTGGTATTAAAGAAAGACGCTGAAAAACGTATCAAACAGATACAGTGAGGAGCGGTCATGCAAAACATAAGCAAATACTTAGGCTTGTTATTTATTGTCATGTTCTTTTTTTCCTGTTCGGGATCAAAAGAAACCATGGTAGCCGGGGGCGGCGGAACTTCCGGCGTGACGGATGTCCAACTGCAGGTAAAAATCAAAGGGCTGCAGAAAAAAATCGCGGATAATCCGAACAACATGGAGTTCCGTGAACAACTGGCTGCTATTTATTTTGAAAACGGCAATAATCTGGAAGCCATGAAAGTACTGGAAGACGCACTCAATATCGATCCGAATAATTCCGAAGTAAAATATCAGTACGGCGACATCGCTTTGAAATCGGGCGATAAGCTGAAGGCGTTTTTGGCGTTTAAATCGGTTTTACAGGGCTTGGACGGCGAAAATTATCTTGATCGGATTGCTCCCTATTTTGTCGATGCCTTTCAGGTGACCCGGGTCGTCGGAACAGACGCGCAGGAAGTCTTTGGATCTTTTTCTCAGGACGGAAATAAAATCATCTACCAGTCCGATGAGAACGGAAACTGGGATTTGTTCGTTTATGATATGACGACCGATACAAAAGAACAAATTACAAATTCTCCGGCTCATGAAGAAAATCCCGCTTTTTCCCCGGACGGATTGCACATTATTTACACCTCGACCGCGGACGATCATCGCGATGTGACTTTCAGCCAGAAACTACGTGATATTTACGTGAAGGACTTGCAGACCGGCAAAGAAGAAAATCTCACCCGTAACGGTTCGGACGACTGGCGCCCGAGATACTCTTTTTCCGGACAATTCATTGTATTCGTTTCACAGCGTAACGACCTTCGCGACGTTCCTTTTTATGAATTATACAGCGATATTTTTATCATGCAGAGCAACGGTCGCTTTCAGCTTGCTTTAACCAACGACGAAGCCATTGACGGCAACCCCTGTCTGATGCCCGGCAGTACCGATGAAGAAGGCACGGTGATTTTTGATTCCGACAGATCCGGAAGTTTTGCAATTTACAAAATGGATATCCGTACCAAAAAAATGACGCAGCTAACGTTTAATCCGGGTGTAAACGACGTCGATCCGTCCGTTTCACCCTCGGGCGATAAAATAGCCTTTTTCTCGGATCGGGACGGAAATTATGAAATTTATATGATGAATGACGACGGCTCGGCACAGCAGCGGTTGACTTCCAATCTTGCGGACGATCTTAATCCTGTCTTTTCGCCGGACGGACAGAAAATATTATTCCATTCCAACAGAAGCGGCAATTATGACCTTTACCTGCTGGATCTGACCTCGTCCGCCGAACAGGTGCCCATCAGCGATGTTATTGCGCGGATCGATGAGGCTATAAAAGTTCTGGAAGATACGGAGTGACAAGGCGTGATGAGTGACATAGTAACAAAGTGACAAAGTAACAAAGTGACAAAGTAACAAAGTGACAAAGTAACAAAGTAGATTGAAGAGGAAAATAATAAATCCGAAATTCGAATACCGAAATCCGAAACAAATTCTAATGACTGAATGACAGAAATTTTAAACAATCCGGAGCTTTAATCATATTAGAGAAAGTCCGGAAATGTTTTTAACATTTGAATTTTTCCCGTGCAGACGGGTAGGATTTCGAAATTAAACTCAAAATTAGAATTTCAACTCTTTTTTAATGACATCCGATTAAATATCGATA
>JAADIP010000247.1:14735-27719 GCA_013151275.1 Calditrichota bacterium
ACGCACTCATTGTTTTGCCTTCCTATTGAACAATTGGTTCTAAATCCTTAATTTGTCCACTGATTACATGAAAAATGAGATGACCCGATGATTCTTAGACCCAGAATTACTTTGGATGAATTGATAAATCGTTTAAGTTCGGATCAGGAATTTCAAAAAAATATTACCAAATGGTTAACCATTAATGAGCGGCAGCCGGTTTATGCCGATTTTCCCCGGGGGCTTGATGAGCGATTGATAGAAGCGCTCGGAAAAAAGGGAATCAACAAACTCTATTCGCATCAGGCGGAAGCCTACCGGGAGGTGATGGCTGGAAAGAACGCGGTTGTTGTAACTCCCACCGCTTCCGGCAAGACTTTGAGTTACAATTTGCCCGTGTTTCAGACTCTGTTAATGAATCCCGAAAGCAGGGCTCTCTATCTATTCCCCACAAAGGCGCTTTCTCAGGATCAGGTAAAAGAAGCGCAGGACTTGATTAAACTTTTAAATGCCGACATTAAATCGTTTACTTTTGACGGAGACACTCCCGTAGATATCCGCCGCACCATTCGAACGGCGGGTCATATTGTTGTTACCAATCCCGACATGTTGCATCAGGGAATACTGCCGCACCACACCTTGTGGATCAAATTATTTGAAAATCTGAGATTTGTTGTTCTGGATGAAATTCACGCCTATCGCGGCGTTTTCGGCAGCCATTTGTCAAATTTACTTCGCCGTTTAAAGCGTATCTGCGCTTTTTACGGAAGCAAACCTCAGTTTATCTGTTCAAGCGCAACCATTGCCAATCCCCGTGAACTGGCGGAAGAATTGATCGAAGAGCCCGTTTCTTTGATCGAAAAAAACGGCGCGCCGCGCGGACAAAAACACTTTCTGTTTTATAATCCTCCTGTGGTAAATCGGGAATTGGGTTTGCGCAGGTCGGTTGTGAACGAGGTAAGGAATATTGTGCGAAAGCTGCTGCCCACCGGGGCTCAGATGATTGTTTTTGCGCGCAGCAGGTTGCGGGTGGAAATTTTGCTAACCTATCTGCGTGATGTGGCTAAACAGCTTAAAATAGATATTAAAAAAATTCGCGGTTATCGGGGCGGGTACCTTCCCCGTTTGAGAAGGGAAATTGAGAACGGGTTAAAAGACGGAAGCATCCAGGTTGTGGTCAGCACCAATGCTTTGGAATTAGGCATTGATATCGGGCAGTTGGATATCAGCATTTTAGCCGGATATCCGGGTTCAATCGCCAGCACCTGGCAACAGGCGGGCAGAGCGGGAAGAAGGCAGGGCACATCGTTGACCATACTTGTGGCGACCAGTTCGCCCCTGGATCAATACATTATCGAACATCCCGAATACTTTGTGGAGAGGAATCCGGAAACCGCGCAGATCGATCCCGACAATTTGTTCATTCTTATGAGTCACTTAAAATGCGCCGCCTTTGAACTGCCTTTTGAAGAAGGCGAAAAATTCACAGCCGATATTACCGGAGAGCTGCTGGATTTTTTAGTCGAAGAAAATATTCTGCGCAGAACCGACGGCAAGTATTTCTGGATGCGGGAAATTTATCCCGCCGAAGAAATCAGTTTGCGCAACAGCAGTTCGGAAAATGTGGTAATTATCGATACCAGCGATAATAACCGGGTATTGGGCGAAGTCGATCTCTTTTCCGCCCCGGAACTGATTCACAAAGACGCTATTTATATCCATGAAGGGGTTCAGTTCCATGTCGATGAACTGGATTGGGATGAGAAAAAAGCGTATGTTCACAAAGTAAAAGTAAATCATTATACCGACGCCGTTACCAAAACGAACATTAAAGTTCTGGATATTTTAGAGGAAGAGCGGGAAAAAGGTTATCAAAAAGTTTACGGAGAATTAGCCGTCAGTCGCGTAACCACCGGATACAAAAAGATCAAATTCAACACCCATGAAAATATCGGCATGGGAAGGGTTCACCTGCCGGAAATGGAAATGCAGACAACGGCTTTATGGTGGGAGTTCACGGATCAAATTTTTTCCGACCCCTATTTTCGGGAATCGGTAATCGGGGAGGGGTTAAAGGGCATCAGTTACACGCTGAACAATTTAATTCCCCTGTACATCATGTGCGATGTTACCGACATTTCGGTAGTGCCGATGGTCAGAGCGCCCTTTAGCCATAAACCGACTATTTACGTTTACGATAAATATCAGGGAGGGATGGGGTTAAGTAAAAAAGTATTTGAGCTTGACCGCATGGTTCTGAAAGCGGTTAAAGAACATATCGAAAAATGTTCCTGTTCTCACGGGTGTCCCAGTTGTACGGGACCGACGCTCGAAAACACGCTTTTCGGAAAAGAGAGCGCGATAAAAATTTTACAACAACTGGAGTTGTAAAAGCCGATGGATATTCAAAAAAAGTTAGAGTATTATCGGACAACAACAGTGAAAGAAAAGCCGCCTGAAACGGACGTCAAAAAACTTTCGGCTCCGGTAAAAGCAATTCGGGAACATTTTAACGGAGAAATTCTTTTTCCGTCCCTGGCTCCGATTATTAAAATTGTCAGAACCTTGCCGGTCGAGAGTTCGAATAAAACGATTTCGCTCAAACGGCTTTCAAGGATGAAATTGCAGGAACCCGTTGATCCCGGACAGTGTTTGTTCTTTGATCTGGAAACAACCGGTTTGAACGGGGGAGCGGGCACTTATCCGTTTTTAATGGGCTTCGGTTTTTTCGACAACGACCGGTTTAAGATCGTTCAATACTTTTTGCCGGATTTCGGCAGGGATTATTATGTGTTTCAGGAAATTAAGCGGCTGGCAGAGGGCAGGTCGTATCTCGTTTCTTACAACGGCAAAAGCTACGATTTGCCGCTCTTAAAATCACGCGCGATTTTAAACAGAACGGAACTGAATTGGGAGCGATTAATCCATATCGATCTATTGCATCTTTGCCGCCGTGTCTGGAAAAACAGTCAGGATAGCTGTGATTTGGGAAGCGTTGAAAGGTACCGGTTAGGCATAAACAGAGAACACGATATTCCGGGGGGATTAATTCCGCAGGCATATTTGCGATTCATCAACACAGGCGTTATTCACGAGATGATTCGCACCATTGAACACAATTATCAGGATATTCTTTCTTTGCAGAAGCTGCTGCTTAAATTGGCAAAGATCGAGGAAAATCCCCGCGCTCTGGAAGATCATAATGCTTATCTGCGCCTTGGCAAACTTGCTTTCGAAATTCAGGATCTGGAATATTTTGAATCGATTGAACGGTTGTACAGTCAATTAAACGGCGGTTCTTCGGCTCAATTAAAATTCCTGAAAAGTTTATTACATAAAAAGAGGGGCGAGTGGGAAAAAGCCGTTATTTTATGGGAAGAACTTATCGAACACCGCGATTTTATGTTCCCTGTTCTGGAAGAACTGGCTAAGTACCACGAACATCTGGCTCAGGATTACCGTCGGGCGTTGGAGTACACCGAAAGAGCGTTGAAGCATTTGGGAACTTTGCAGCAACTAAATCCTTATTCTGTTGACGAGACGCGGAAATCCGCGTTTGTACACCGTTCTCAGCGCCTGCGGTCCAAATTATCTTGACAATGTTTTGGAACAACTATTATATTTAATATAGGCTTGTTACTTTTAATTTGGAGGACCCCATGCGATATCAAAGTTTGGGAGAAATGTTTTTTGATAAGCGCCAATCCATGCCTGACAAGGTTGGCTACATGTTCAAAGAAGGAGGCAAATGGAGGAATGTCACCTTTAAAGAGGCTGTGGACTGGGCGGAAAGAATAAGTGCTGGCTTTGCCTCTTTCGGAATCAAAAAAGGAGACAGAGTCGCCCTGATTTCCCCTAATCGAATTGAATGGGCGTTATGCGATTACGCCGCCATGGCTCTGGGGGCGTTACTGGTTCCGATCTATCCTTCCTTATTGAGCGAACAGATAGGTTACATCCTGAAAGATTCGGAAGCCAAAATTTTAATCATTGCCGACGAGCTTCAGCTTCAAAAGGTAGATGAAATCCGATCCGAGCTGAATCTTATCAAAGGATTTTTTGTTTTAGATCCGCCGGAAAAACTTGAAGAACCGTGGCAGAAATTTGACGCGCTTACGGATAAAGGCAAGGCGTTTCTTGAAAAGAATCCGGACTATGTTACCGACGAGATCAAAAAGGTAAAGCCTTGCGACTGGGCGACAATTATTTACACTTCAGGAACCACGGGCGAGCCTAAGGGCGCTGTGTTAACCCACGGCAATTTTTTGAGCAATGTCGAGGGCTCCCTGAGCATTCTGGATGTTTATTCCGAAGATCAGTTTTTATCGTTCCTGCCCTTAAGCCATATATTCGAAAGGATGGCGGGACATTTTCTTAGCAATTATCAGGGTTCTGCGGTGGCTTATGCCGAAAGCATTGACACCGTTCCCGAGAACATGCTGGAAATACGTCCCACGATAATGATTTCGGTTCCCAGATTGTACGAAAAAATTTATTCGCGGGTGATGGAAAGCGTGGAGATGGGATCGCCCGTCAAACGCAAAATATTTTATTGGGCTGTGGGCGTGGGAAAAAAATACGTAAATCGCATTATGAAAAAGCAGCCGATTCCTTTGCCGTTATCCGTGCAATATAAGCTGGCGAGCAAACTTGTTTTCCACAAGATGCAGGATCGTTTTGGCGGCAGAATCCGGTTTTTTGTCAGCGGCGGAGCGCCGCTTTCAGCCGAAATCGCGGAATTTTTTACAGCCGCCGGATTGATCATTTTGGAAGGATACGGTCTTACCGAAACCTCTCCGGTTATTTCCGTGAATTTACTGGATAATTTTAAATTCGGAACCGTGGGACCTCCGATTCCCAATGTTGAAGTAAAAATCGCCGACGACGGTGAAATTCTTACACGCGGACCCCACATTATGGTCGGTTATTTTAAGAAGGAAGCCGAAACAAAAGAGTCCATTGACGATGAAGGCTGGTTTCACACCGGAGACATCGGTCTTTTGGACGAAGACGGATTTTTAAAGATCACGGATCGCAAGAAAAACATTATCGTCACATCGGGCGGTAAAAACATCGCTCCGCAGCCAATCGAAAACGCCCTGGCTACAACGCAGTACATCGAACAGGCGGTAGTAATCGGCGATAAACGCAAGTATTGCACGGCGATTATTGTTCCCGCTTTTGAATCAGTCAAAAACTGGGCGGCAGAGCAGGGCAAAACCATCGATTCTTACGGCGATATGTTGAAATTAGACGGGCTGAAAGAATTGATCCGCAAAGAAATTGACAAGGTTAACGCGGGTTTGGCGCGCTACGAAACGATTAAGGATTTTATTTTTGCCCGCGAACCGTTTTCCATCGAAAGCGGAGAATTAACGCCTTCTTTAAAAGTTAAACGTCGCGTTGTTGAAGATGAATACCATGATGAGATCGAAGAAATGTACAAGCTTTAATTCAGGGTAAGATGGGAACGATCAGACGGCAGCCTCCGGTTCAGCTTTTTGCGGCGGTTACTTTTAATCCCGCAATTGAACCGGAGGATGTTCTCAAAGAACTGGAAGCGCATTTCGGTCCTGTTGAGGAGAAATCAAGGAAATTTGAATTTGACGCTTTTACCGATTATTATGCCGAAGAGATGGGCGTTCATTTACAAAAACAATTTATTACCTTTCGGGAGTTGATCGCCGCCGAAAAATTGCCCGGGATCAAACATTTGACCAATCAGATCGAATTACGGATTTCCGGAAGCGAAAAAAGGAAAGTCAATATTGATCCGGGATACGTGTCGTTATCGAAAGTAGTGCTGGCGACGACCAAAGATTATTCGCACCGCATGTATTTGGGAGACGGGATTTTTGGCGATCTGCATCTGGTGTTTACAAACAAATCGTTTCAAATTCAACCATGGACCTATCCCGACTACAAGCAACCGTGGGTAATAGATTTTTTTAACCGTTTGCGCGAAGCGTATCGTCAGAAGCTTGGCGAGTATTTTCAGGATTAGACTAAAAAAATCAAAGGGTAATGCGGATTATGGTTGACATATTGCTTTTAATCGTCATAAGTTATTTGCTGGGTTCGTTTCCGACTGCGATTATTGCCGGAAAAATTTTAAAAAATATCGATATTCGTGAGCACGGGAGCGGGAACGCCGGAGCCACCAACGTTTTCAGAGTATTGGGCTGGAAGGCTGCGCTTGCGGTTCTTTTAATCGATATGATCAAAGGTTTTGTCCCCGTATTTTTTATCGCGCCCGCTTTTCAACCGAATCCGGATGTATTGATTTATTTTCAGTTAGCCGCGGCGGTTACCGCCATTCTGGGACATATATTTACAATATTCGCCGGTTTTAAAGGAGGCAAAGGCGTCGGCACTTCCGCCGGAGCTTTTTTAGGATTGGCGCCGGTTCCGCTGCTTCTTGCATTATTGAGTTTTATTATTATCGTGGCGATCACGCGCTATGTGTCATTAGGATCTTTGACCGCTTCGTTAATTTTTATTTTAGCTTTGCTGGGGCAGCGCTTTATTTTTTCGCAGAATGTTTCTCCGACGCTCATCTATTTAAGTCTGGCGATTGTGGGATTGATCTGGTTTGCGCATCGGAGCAATATTAAAAGATTGCTGCAGGGGAATGAAAATCGTCTTGAATTCAAAAAATCCGGTTAAAAGAGGGGATTAATAATGCGGATTGGAATGATCGGCGCGGGAAGCTGGGGAACCGCTTTGGCGCTTGTTTTGCATGATAACGGACACGAAGTCCGTTGCTGGACAATCGACGAACAAAGTCTGGAAGATATTCGATTGTATCATGAAAATAAACGTTATCTTCCCGGAATAAAGATTCCGCAGGATATCGTCTTTACTTCCGATTTACGGGTAATTGTCGAAGATCCGGAAATAATTGTGAATGCGGTTCCTTCGCAGGTAACCCGTTCGGCTTTAAGTCTTGTGCGGGAAATTTTCGACGACAAGGATCAAATCTGGGTTTCCGTGGCTAAGGGAATCGAGAACAAGACCTATCTTCGGATTTCTCAGGTAATTCACGAGGTAATGGACGTTCCTTACGAGCGCATTGGCGTTCTATCCGGACCCAGCCATGCCGAAGAAGTAGCCCGGAAAATCCCGACAGCCATCGTCTCCGCTTCACAGGATATCAATACCGCCCGTGAAATCCAGAAGGTTTTTATGACCCATTATTTACGAATTTATGCCAATGACGACATTCTTGGGGTCGAGCTTGGCGGCGCGCTTAAGAATATTATTGCTTTAGCAGCCGGAATTTGCGACGGCGCCGGGTACGGGGATAATACCAAAGCCGCTTTGATGACCCGCGGTCTGGTGGAGATAAGCCGCCTGGGCGCGGAAATGGGAGCGCGCAGCACTACCTTTGCTGGTTTAAGCGGCATGGGCGATTTAATTGTTACCTGCATGAGCCGACATTCGCGTAACCGCTATGTTGGGGAACAGATAGGTAAGGGACGTTCGTTAAAAGAAGTGTTGGATGAGATGGTGATGGTTGCGGAAGGCGTCCGCACAACGGAATCCGCCTATGAGCTGTCAAAAATGAAAAATGTGGAAATGCCCATTACCGAACAAATTTACAATGTGCTTTTTAAGGGTAAATCGGCGTCTCAAGCAATGATGGATTTAATGACGCGCGCCTCCAAAATCGAGGACTGGGGAGCATGATCAAAAATCGGAAATTACAGCTTAAATTTACAATAAATGATTTCCCTTTAAAAAAAGGAGAGCAAGATGATTAAATCCATTTTATTGCCAATAGACGGCTCGCCTTACACGGAATCCATTCTGAATTACGGAGAGTATTTTTACGAAAAGTTCGGATCGATTTTAAGATTACTTTCGGTTGTGGATATTCGGCTGTTTGACTGGAGCGTGGCGACAAGCGCCGACAGTTTTGTCCCGATTTTGCCGTCTGCCGAATTTCAGGAAGAATCGCAGCGAATTCAGGACGAAAAAGCAAATAAAGTCATCGAAAAAGCTTCGGAAATTTTGAATAACAAAAAGGTGACCTTTGAGGTGATTAAGATTTCCGGAATACCGGTGGATGAGATTTGTCAGTACGCCAAAACAACGGATCTGGTCATCATGGGTATTCGCGGCGAGTACGAGCGCTGGAGCGGCAAACTTCTGGGAGCCACAGCCGAAGCCGTTACCCGGCAAATCGCAAAGCCGGTGATGCTGGTCGATAAAACCTTTGATGAAGTCGAGCGTATTCACTGCGGTTACGACGGAAGTATTACGGCGAACCATGCCTTGCAGATGGCTGCTTTTTTTGCCAAATCCCTTGATTTGCCCCTGCAGGTCATCGCTGTGTTCGATTCCGAAGAAGAACGCAAGGCGGTGCTTAAAGAAGCGGAACAATACCTGATTCCGTATCAGATTCAATTTCAGTTGCGCCACGAAACCGGTCGCGTTGAAGATGTGCTGATCAGCGTCCAGAATAACGCCCCTGTGCCGTCTTTAATGGTTATCGGCGGCTACGGGCAGTCGCGGTTAAAAGAGGCTATTTTGGGCAGCACAACGGTTAATGTAATGCGCAAGGCAGCCAAACCCATTTTGCTGGTCAAATAAATTATTCGAAAGTCTGTTTCAATCGCCAATGATCGTTTAAGCCAAAATGAGCGTATCAGCGCGTCAAGCAACGCAAAAAGACATTAAATTTTCATCTCCTTCCGCCTAAATTCCTTCAAATATTCCTGCGGCTGTTTTACGGCACACGCCTTTATTTACGTTTCGGCGCAAGTCGCGTTTCCGGAATGAAATCGTAAAAAGTCAAAACAAATTCATCGGATATTAAAAAGCAAAAATATCATATCCTCAATACCGCCGGAATATAATTCCCGGCAGGGAAGGGGAATTGTTGTTCCTGATATCGTGCATTTTTCTGCAACAAAGACAAAGTTTTTCGTAAATATGAAAAAACGAATTCTTTAACAGAGGATAACAACATGAAAAAAGTTGCCGCAATTCTTGCCATATTTATGATCGGTTCTCTGTTTATCCATCCGGTTTTTGCGCAGGATACTCTGAGCAATCCGATTTTGAACATTGAGCCAGAGGTGAATTTCATTTCCGCCGCCCCGGTTATTGACGGCGTATTGGATGATTCTCTTCAAAATTTACCGGCGCGAATGTTCGGTTTTACCTATCGATCAAATCCCGAAAACGCCTTGGCTGAGGTATCGTATCGTCTGGCTTACGGTGCGGATTTTTTTTACCTGTTTATTGAAGCACAAACGGATTCTTTTGTTTGCCGCGACCGCGGATATCAGAACGGAGACGGCTTCCATCTGGTATTTGCTATCCCCGATTCAGGAAGGGTAAAGACAGACGAATTTTACGTGCTGGCATTTTCTCCCCAAAAGAACCCTAAACGATCATGGCAAAGAAAGTTTATCTGGTACCGGAACCGCGACCTTTCGTTTAAGAAATTGAAAAATACGCGGTTCAAGGTTAAATCGGCGGACGGTAAAACGGGTTACGAACTTCTGATTCCCTGGAGCGAGATTTATCCCTACCATCCGTGGCATTTAAACAAAATCGGATTCAATCTGAGCTTTGTTCAGGCGGTCGGCGAAAAAGAAAAGAACTACTTTTTTATCGTCGAAGACTGGCGGATGCAGTCCGAGCAGAGTTCGCGGTTGTACGCCGGAGTAAAATTTTCGCCTCCTGTTCCCGCAAAATTACCGCAAGCTTACGGGGTTTTAGACAAGAACCATTTTAATCGTGGAGAAAACATCGCTTTAAAAATAGCCGGAATTTCCGGCGAGTCGAAAACTTCAAATATTATTTACAAAATTCTGGACCATGAAGAAAAGATCGTCAAAAAAGGTAAATTCATTCCGGAATACTCTGAAAAATTATCCCGGAAAACTTATTTTCTGAACGCCTCCGACCTTTTATCCGGCAGCTACCGCCTGCAACTTTCGGATAGTTCCGGTAATTTTTCGCAGGAAATTCCCTTCACCGTATTGCCGGACATAAAGCCCGCCGGTTTAAGGCAAAGATTAACGAATATTAAAAATAAAATTGATCCGGGAAGCTACGCCACTTTGGAATTCAAGCTCGAAGAAATCAAAACAAAAATGCGGGAACTTAAATCTTACGATACCGCCGGCGGATTGCAAAAGAATATCGGGAATTTTCTTTTTATCCTTAAACAGGCTGAAGCAGGCAAAGACATAATCGCCTTCCGCACCGGTCTGTCGCGCCGTGCTTACAGATCGAAAGTGGACGGAACCTTGCAGCCCTACACAGTAAAAATTCCCCGCAATATGCAGCCGGGTAAAAAATATCCGTTGTTGGTGTTCCTGCACGGCAGCGGCATGGACGATCGCAGGGTGTTGAAAGAGAGCAGCGAGGAACCGTTGAATAATTTCATCGAATTGGCGCCTTTCGGACGGGGAACTTCCAATGCTTATAGCGCCGATCACGCTCAGGACGACATCAGAGAAGCGATAGACGATGTGATTAAACATTATCCCGTGGATACCAGCCGAATTGTTTTGTCCGGTTTTTCCATGGGCGGGTATGGCGTGTATCGCACATTTTATGAGCATCCGGAAAGGTTTCGCGCTCTGGCAATATTTTCGGGTCATCCCGATTTGGCAAATAAGTACGGAATTCCCGGTACCCATCCTGATTTTTTGAAGCCTGAATACTTGAAGCCGTTTAAGGACGTTCCCATATTCATTTTCCACGGTAAGCAGGATCGGAATTGTCCTTTTGAACTCACCGAAAAATTGATCGCCGCCCTGCAGAAAGCGGGAGCAAAGGTAACTTTTTATTTTGAAGAAAACAAAGGACACGGACGCCCGGAAAAAGAAACTTACAAAAAATATTTGCAATGGTTACGGCAGGTGACAGCTTCGCCTCAAAATTAAGGCAAATTCGCATGATGAAACAGCCTGCGGTCGGATTTTCTGAAACAGTCAATACGGGGGATAAGTTGTTAATAGTTGTTGGTTAAGGGTTAATGAAAAGTGACGAGTAACGAGTGACAAAGTAACAAAGTAACAAAGTAACAAAGTAACAAAGTCGTGACGCGTGGAGCGTAAGAAAAATTACAAACGAAAAATGAAAAAAGATTATCAGAAAGCAGAAAGCAGTAGCAGGAAGAAAATAGTAAAATGTTTTTTGTAAGGAAGTAGATGTTTTTTTTATTCTTCAAAAAATAATTTGACTGAATTATTTAAGATTTTGAGCGATGATGAAGATAACTCATTACGCATTACGATGATTGGAGAAGCCGCTTAACTCTTAACCCTTAACCCTTACACGCTTAACACTTAATAGTGGCAATATGATTATTTTTGACCTAATTTCCCGATGAGTAAGTTGGTTTAACATCAGCAGCCACAGGCTTCTGAAAAAACGAATTAAATTGAGGAGGGGGAAGAGCATAATGGAATACTTTTCTCAGGTCAAAAAAAGCATAGCCTTCGAAGGAAAAGAATCCAAAAATCCGCTGGCGTTCAAATATTACAATCCCCACCAGAAGGTGGGCGATAAAACAATGGCGGAGCATTTGCGTTTTTCCGTGGCTTTCTGGCACACTTTTACGGGCAACGGACAGGATATGTTCGGAGCGCCTTCCTTTGATCGTCCGTGGCGCCGGTCAGCGGATCCGATCGATCGCGCAAAACAGACCATGGAAGCCGCCTTTGAATTCTTTCGGAAATTAGGAGTTAAATATTACTGTTTTCACGATCGTGATATTGCGCCGGAAGGGGAGAGCTTCGCGGAAACCTGTAAAAATCTGGAAACTATGGCTCGCTTTGCCAAAGAATTACAAGAAAGTACGGGAATTAAATTACTATGGGGAACCGCCAATTTGTTCAGCAATCCTGTTTACGCTCAGGGCGCGGCTACAAATCCCGACGCTCATGTTTTTGCTTACGCAGCCGCACAGGTTAAACACGCCATTGAAGTTACCCATGAATTGGGCGGAGAGAATTACGTGTTTTGGGGCGGACGTGAAGGCTACGAAACGCTGCTTAACACAAATCTGAAACAAGAGCGGGAACAGCTTGCCCGCTTTCTGCAAATGGCGGTAGAGTTCGGGAAAAAAATCGGTTTTAAGGGACAGTTCTTAATCGAACCGAAACCCAAAGAACCGACCAAACACCAGTACGATACCGACGCAGCAACAACCCTGTCGTTTTTAAGAGAATATGATCTGATCGATTATTTTAAATTGAATATCGAGGCAAATCATGCCACGCTCGCGGGTCACACTTTTGAACACGAATTAGCCGTTGCTTCGGCGGCGGGAAAATTGGGAAGCATCGACGCCAACAGGGGAGATTTGCTTTTGGGATGGGACACGGATCAGTTTCCTCTGGATATTTACGGCACGACGATGGCAATGCTCATTATTTTACGGCAGAACGGACTGGGCAGGGGAGGGGTTAATTTTGACGCCAAAGTCCGCCGCAGTTCCATTGATCCCGTTGATCTGTTTTACGGGCATATCGGCGGAATGGACGCCTTTGCCCGCGGACTTTTAATCGCTCACCGTTTGATTGAGGACGGCGTTTTTGAAAATTTTATCGCAGAGCGCTATCGAAGTTACCAATCCGGATTCGGCGCAAGATTAATGGAGGGAAAGGTTACTCTTG
This sequence comes from Calditrichota bacterium, assembly GCA_013151275.1. GTDB lineage: Bacteria > Calditrichota > Calditrichia > Calditrichales > Calditrichaceae > Caldithrix. The sequence goes on from JAADIP010000247.1 coordinate 27,359, forward strand.
AAGAAGCCGAACAATGGATCATTGAAAACGGAGCGCCAAAACCGAAAAGCGGTCGTCAGGAAATGCTGGAGCTTATTTTAAACGACTACTTGAGATAATATTATTCGATAACAGAATAAATATGTTGTAATGGTTTAGATTATTTAAAGTTCGTTAAATAGTGTCATTATAATTTGTTACGCTGTTGTTAACGAAATTTAAACGTGTTTTGATTGTTGTTATTTAAATTGACGTCACAATTAATCTACTATTATTTTTGAATTAAATATCAATGTTTATTTCTTGAATTGGCAGAAATTTGCCGCAACCGGATTACTAAAGGATCGATATTTAAATCTTTTATTCCGGTAGAGCCTCTTCC
>JAADIP010000042.1 GCA_013151275.1 Calditrichota bacterium
GAGTAATCCGCTTAATTTGTGTTCAAATTTCTTCCGATCAATTTCCTGCAACACGCCGGATCATCTCGATAAATATCAGTAAACTTTCGTGCATTAAGATCGATCTTTTCCGCGCAACCTGAGTAATCCTCTTAATTTGTGTTCAAATTTCTTCCGATCAATTTCCTGCAACACACCGGATCATCTCGATAAATATCAGTGAACTTTCGTGAATTAAGCCCGATCTTATCAGCGCAATCTGCGTAATCAGCTTAATCTGTGGTTATTTTTTTCACATATTTTTCGGTTGCCTTTCACATATTTTTCGGTTGCCTTTAATATAATAATTCTTACATTAAAACTGAACTTAAATTTTCCGAAAAATAAAATATTTTGGGAGAAACAGGCATGAATTCGCGGATGAAGTGGTTAGGCTATATCTTTCTTGTCCTGGGAATTATTTTTTTCCTTGAAAATCTGAATGTCTTTTTGTTGAACTGGTCGCTTTACATCATCTTGGCGGGTATCGCCCTGTTCCTCGGATTTTTTCTGAATCGTGAATTGAGCGTTTTTTTACTTCCGGCGACAATTCTGGTTATTTACGGCGCGCTTTTCTTTTATTGTCAGGTTACGGAATGGCAAAAGCTGGAAACTTTGTGGCCCGCGCTGCTTATCGCTCCCGGACTGGGATTTGTCCTGCTTTACATTTTAAAAAAAGACACAAACAAATATCTATTTCCCGGGGGAATCCTTCTGCTTTTCGGCTTGCTCTTTTTTCTTCGTAAAATTCAATACATTAAATATTGGCCCCTTATCATCATTATTACAGGAATTGTCTTGTTAGTTCGATATTACACGCAGAAATCGAAAAAAGCAGAGAGCTAAAGAAATTAGGTATCGGTTGAAAGATGAAAAACAAACCCAGAATTCTGATGATAGGTTTTGGCAATGTGGGAAAAGAATTAATTCGCCTGTTTGCGGAACCCAAACCGCGTTTTCCCGCCCTTGTTCCCGATTCATTAACAATTACGGGCGTCGTAACCAAATCCCACGGCGCTTTGTACAATCCCCGCGGATTAAGTCCCTCCGCGATTTTACAGACCTATCGACAGGATGCCGGTTTTGATCGTAACTCATCCGATTTTTATTCCGGCGGTGTCTTGGAACTTTTGTCCGGCGGCGATTACGATATTTTGGTCGAACTTTCCGCTTTGAATATCCGTTCAAAAGGCGAACCGGCGTTTACTTATATTAAACAGGCGCTGCAAAAAGGCAGGCACGCGGTTACGGCAAACAAGGGTCCGCTGGCTTTTCATTTTAAAGAATTGCGGGAGCTGGCGAAAAAGAGAAATCGTCTTTTGCTGTTTGAATCGACAGTCATGGACGGCACGCCGGTTTTTAATCTGATCAAGCACGGTTTGCGCGGCGCGTCTGTTTTAAGTTTTTCCGGAATTTTGAATTCAACCACTAATTTTTTATCGGAATTAACAGAACGGGGAATAAGTATTGATCGCGCTCTGGAGTCAGCCCGGGCAAAAGGCATTGTCGAAGCCGATCCTTCCGACGATCTTGAGGGATGGGACGCTGCCGCCAAAACTGCGATTCTTTGCAATGTTTTGTTTGATTCGGAAATAACGCCGTTTCAGATTCCGAGATCGACCTTTGAAGAAATTTTCGCCAAAGATATCCGGCGCTCAGTTGAGCAGAAATTAAGATGGAAATTCATCTGCGAAGGAACCCGGGTAAAGCAAAAGATTCACGCTTCGGTAAAACTTACGCCCGTTGACGAATCGCATCCCTTTTACCGGATCAACGGAACAAGCTCGGTTCTGCGGATCGAAGCGGATTCTCTGGCGCCGTTAACCATTGTTCAGGAAAATCCCACCGTCACCGATACGGCTTACGGCGTGATTAACGATTTGCTTGAAATCACTGACTCGTAAAAAATGAAATAACGGAAATTTTAAAATCGACAGCGCGCCGACTTTCAGCCGCGGCGGAAGGGAGAGCGGAGACAAAAAAAGCGTAATTATAAGAGATTTTGAATCGAAATACTTTTTACGAATTTTTTAATTTTAGAACAAACCAAAACCGGAGAAGAGTCATGAAAGCTATTCGTATTCATCAACACGGTAGTGTTGAAGTTTTGCAAATCGATGAAATTCCCCTGCCGGGAATTGAAGCGGATGAAGTTTTGATAAAAGTGGAGACCGCTGCGCTAAATCATCTGGATTTGTGGGTAAGGCAGGGCATTCCGGGCGTTCCGCTTCCTGTGGTTACGGGCAGCGAAGCAGCCGGAATTATCGTCGAAGTGGGCGATATTGCTCATAATCGATACGGCTTAAAAAAAGGCGACGAAGTTTTCACCATCCCCATACGAAGCTGCGGATTTTGCGCCTACTGTATGGCTGGGCAGGAAAATTTGTGCTCCGATTTCCACATTCCCGGCGAAAGCATTCAGGGAGTGCAGGCTGAATACATTGCCGTTCCCGCGCCTTATGTTCTTAAAAAGCCGCAAAACCTGAACTGGGAGGAAGCGGCAGCCTTTTCCTTAACCGGAATGACCGCCTATCACATGCTGGTTCAAAAAGCCCGCATTCATCCGGGGCAGGAGCTTTTGATTTACGGCGCGTCGTCCGGCGTGGGCAGCGCCGCCATTCAAATCGCCAAAGTTTACGGCTGCCTGGTAATAACAACTGCGGGAAATCGGGAGAAAGCGGAATTTGCCAAAAAGTTGGGCGCCGATTATGTGATCCGCTATGATCGGGAGCCGGTCGGTAAAACCGTCAAGCAGATTACAAACGGCAGAGGGGTAGATGTGGTGATTGAACACACCGGCGAAAAAACATGGATCGACAGCCTGCGGGCGCTGAAAAAAGGCGGGAAAATCGTTACCTGCGGCGCGACCACAGGACCTAAAGTGGAAATTGACCTGCGTGTGCTCTTTATTAAACATCAGCAAATCATAGGTTCAACCATGGGCACCCGCCGCGATGTGCTCGATCTTTTGTCGCTTATTGAAAAAGATCTCTTTAAGCCGGTGATCTCTAAAATTTTCTCTTTTGAGGATGTGGTAAAAGCGCACCTGTTTCTGGAACAGGGCAAATCGTTGGGTAAAATAGTTTTGAAGTTTGAATAAATCAAAAGAATCCTGTAATCGGGTTGATTAATATTCGGGCGTTTGGCGCAGGGAAATCGGTAACCTTGCCGGATCATTTTTACGCCGCGCCTTTCTTGAATAAATTCGGCGCAATGAGATAAAATCGGTTTCGGGCGGGAAAACAGCGATTCTTTTTGGCAAAAATTACAATTTTACCTCTGATAGTATTGATTTGGATATCGTTTTTGTTATAAATTCAAACTGTTAATAAATTTAAGAGGGGGCGCCAGCCGATGACATCCGATAAATTACAGGAGTTTAAAGAGCTTCTTCTAAAAAAGCGGAAGGAAACGCTGAAAGAACGCGACCGTTACCGGGAGCTGTTGCGAAATATCAATTCGGAAGAAGAAGATTTCGCCAAAACCGCCTACAAATTCTCGGAATTCGGTACGGCTACCATGAACCGCGAGCAATCGTTTCTGTTCCTCTCGCGCATGGACAAATACCTTCAGCAAATTGACAGGGCTCTGGAAATGATCGAAGTCGGGACTTACGGAATATGCCGCGTTTGCGGTAAAGAAATCGATGAGGCGCGTTTGAAAGCCGTTCCTACCACGCGCATTTGTTTTACCTGCAAACAAAACGAAGCCAAAGCCGCCCGCTGATTTACGCTTGCATTCCGGCTTTTTTTAACTCTCCTTACAAATATCCCGAATAAAAGTTTAAAACCGACCGTTTTTTACCCTCATGCGAAACGGGGTATTTATTATTTTCCGATTATTTCTTGCGATCTTTAACCCCTTATTTTTTCAATGCAATTATTCCGCAACCAACGCAGAATGTAATTTACCTCTTAAAACAAGGGGAATGTTTCGGAAATCGCATTGGCTCTTTGCTCTTATTTTCTATATATTGTCACATATTAAATAGCAAAAATATTTTCGGAGAAAAAGGTTTAAAGACGCGCTGAAAGTAATCCGCTTATTTTGAGCAGTAGGGTTAATTTCAGATTTTGAAAACGCGAAATCCCGCAAAACAGATAAGACGGCAGATTCCGAAAAAGCGGTTATTGCCTTCGCAGAAAATTGAGTAAAAGAGATACTGCGATGCCGACTCTTTTTGAAGATCACGGAATTTAACGGCGCTTTTTGATCGGATACTTCGGCGTTGTTTGCAGGATTGTAAACGATAAATGGTTAAACACAAAAAGGGAGTGTTAAAATTGAAGAATAACCAACCGTCTGTTCAAGAGTTGAAAGATCTGTATGAGGCAGCGACAGAGTTTTATAAAACCGGATGCTGGAACTGGATGTGGGATACGGACATATTCGGAGTGCAAAATCCCGTAACCGGCGAGATAGGTTATTGCTGCATAATGGGCAGGGGCGGACAACATTACGGTCTGGCTGTTTATCTGGGTACCGGGGGACTAAACGGATATCTGAACATCCAATCGGGAAAAATTAACATGTCCTCGCCCGATGCTCTTCATATTCAGAATTGCCTGATGGCTTCGTTTGAAGACAAAGGGTTTTTATCCGAGGAAGATCTGCAGGTAATAAAAGGGCTCGGCTTAAAATTCAAAGGAAAGAACGCATATCCTCAATTCAGGAATTATGAACCCGGGTATTATCCCTGGTATTTGAACGGCGAAGAGGCGAAATATCTGACCGTTGTTTTAAAACAGGTGATAGACGTCGCTTTGCGCTTTAAAACAAATCCCAAAATGCTCACTTCTCCCGACAAGAATCAATATTTAGTCAGGACGCCCGTAGAGGGAGAAAACGGTTTGATGTGGGAGGATAAATGGTTAGAGCCCGCGCCCGAAGAAAAAACGGAAATCGGCGCGGAACCTGTCGATACGAAGCGTCTGGAAAAAATCAAGAAAAAGATGCCCGAGCGTCAGGGAATTTGGGAAATGGATTTCTTCTATTCTCCTCAGCCCATAAAAGAGGAAAAAGACGATAAACCTTATTTCCCGTTTATGGTTTTATGGGTGGAACATTATTCGGGCGCGGTCTTAAATTTTAATTTGATAAAACCCGCGGAATTCGCGCATGAAATCCGGGAGCAATTTTTAAAATTTGCGGAAAGCGCCGAATCTTTGCCTCAGAAAATAATGGTTAAAAAAGAAGAAGCCGTAAAACTACTCGAACCTATTACTTCCGGACTGGGAATTCACTTAAAAAAGGTCGGGATAATGGCGGCGCTGGAAAAAGCTCAAATCCACTTGTATGAATATTTCAATAAATGAGAAGCGGAATATTTTTGTTTGGGAGAGAAATCTTAAAACTTTGATAAAAACAAAAGATTTCTCGCCGCTTCGCTCCTCGCAATGACAAATATCGACCTTTTTAGAGCGGACATATAACTGTTTTTTGGTTGTTTTTTAATTTAATTTTCCGACAGTCGGTTTGGGCTGAATTAAAAGTAATAAAAGCGGATTAAATCTCTTAAAGGTGAGTGCGTATTATGACAGGGGCAGCGGGAATTAATAAGAAAAGAACGTTTAAAAAAATTCTTAGCTTTCTTGGTCCCGGTTTCCTTATTACGGTTGGCTTTATCGATCCCGGCAATTGGGCAACCAATATCGAAGGCGGATCAAAGTTTGGCTACGATCTGCTTTGGGTAATTACGCTTGGCACGATAATGCTTATTGTTATCCAGCACATGGCTGCCAAGCTTGGTATTGCAACCGGAAAGTCGCTTGCGGTTAACATAAGGGAACGCTTTTCGCCTCCGGTTTCGGCTTTTCTGGGACTGTCGATAGTGCTGGCGTGTGTCGCGACCGATGTGGCGGAACTGCTGGGCGGGGCTATCGGATTCAAGTTGCTTTTTAACATACCCCTCTGGTCGGGAGCCCTGCTTACCGTAATACTCGAAATCTTTTTGATCGTCAGTCAGAGATATCACCGGCTCGAAAAGATCATTATCGGTTTTTTGGGCATCATCGCTCTGTCCTACGTGGTGGAAATCGCCCTCGTCAAACCCGACTGGGCGGTATTGGCGCCGTCCGTAATAATCCCCAAGCTTAATACAAGCAGTATTTATGTGGCAATGGCTATCCTCGGCGCGGTCGTAATGCCTCACAATATTTTTCTTCATTCCAATGTCATTCACAGTAGAAAATGGGGTATTTCCAGAGACGAGAAAAAGAAACTTTTACGCTACGAGAAGATAGACACATCCACCGCCATGTTGTTGGGCTGGGTGGTTAATTCGGCGATGATCATAGTAGCCGCCGCCGTCTTTTTCCGCCATGATGTTTTTGTTAACAGCATCGAACAGGCATCAGCCACGCTGGAGCCGTTTGCCGGACCCCTTGCCGGTTTTCTGTTTGCCGTCGCCCTTGTTTTTGCCGGCGTCGGTTCTTCGGTAACATCGTCAATGGCGGAAGTTAATGTGATTACGGGCTTCCTGGGAAAATCGGAAGATCCTCAAACCTTTCTTTATAAAATTTCCGTCTTTATTACCGCTATTCCGTCATTTCTGGTCATCCTTCTCAGTTTGGATACATTCCGGATACTGATCTTTAGTCAGGTCGTGTTGAGTATCCAGCTTCCCTTTACCCTTATTCCGCTGTTGATTCTCTCCCGCGACCGTAACGTTATGGGCTATTTCAGAAGCAGTAACAGAGAATTCGTTATCGCTCTGATCATTTCGGGCATTGTCATTATCCTTAATATGTATCTGCTTTACTCAATCATTGCAGGGAGAAGTTAAAATGCAGGTTTACAAAAAGATTTTGGTCACTATCGATTGTTCGCCGGTGGACGACACGATTCTTAAACATGTGTCGTTGCTTGCCCTTCAGAATAAGGCAAAAATCTATCTCCTGCACGTGGTTCACTCGCACACTCTCGATCAGGATCGCGCTATGCGCGAAAAGGCTGAAGCGACTTTGACCTCTTACCGCGCGAGTTTGCAGGAGCAAGGCGTCGATGTGACCGTCTTAATAAGGGGCGGCGAACCCGAAAAAGAGATATTGAAAGAAATTGAGGAAAATGATTATGACCTGGTGGCAATGGCGACCCACGGTCATACCTTTTTCGGCGATTTTCTGTACGGAAGCGTTTCCGACATTCTCAAACACAAAATCAACGTTCCTTTGCTGCTGATAAAATCGGATCGCTGAGCAAGAGAAACGGCGGAACCTGACCCGAAGAAGCCGCAAGAGAAAATTAACAGCCGACCAGGCAGATTACACGAATGACAACAATACTAAGCCTTATGATGATTTTGAAAATTCGGTAAATTTAAAATCATGGAAATCAGATAAATCCCATAAATCAAGGTTCAGACAACTGTAACCGCAAAGTTAGCAAAAAAGGCGCAAATATGAATTCGCCAAATTGGATTAAAAAACGGAATCGAAACGGAAACAAATTCTCCGATTAATAAATTAAAAAAACCTCTGCGTCCTCTGCGTCTCTGCGGTAAAGAAACAACCGCAAAGTTATCGCAAGAGTCGCAAATAGGATAGGCAAAAACGGAATCGAAACGGAAACAAATTCTCCGATTAATAAATTAAAAAAACCTCCGCGTCCTCTGCGTCTCTGCGGTAACGAAAACCGGTAAAATTAGATTCTTGCTTGTCGGAATTCAGGCTCGTCCGGGGCGGGAGGATAATAAACAGAATTTCTACAAAATCGTACTCTAAATTTATTCTGAGGCAGGCAAAATGAAACTTTTGTTGGTTGAAGACAACCGGACATTGGCGGCGGATTTAAAGCAGTTTTTAACGGAGAACGATTTTTTAGTCGAAACCGCCGAAACATTTTCCGAGGCTCGGGAAAAAATAGGATTATATCAATACGACCTGATTATTCTCGACCTCGGGTTACCCGACGGAAACGGACTTAATTTGATTCCGATTATTAAAGAACGCGCCTTCGAATGCGGAATTTTAATTGTCACGGCGCGCGATTCGGTGGAAGATAAGGTTAAAGGCTTGGATTTGGGAGCGGACGACTACATCACCAAACCGTTCCACAAGGCGGAACTGAACGCCCGCGTTCGCTCGCTTTTACGAAGAAAAAAATTTAACGGCGGCAATGAGCTGAGTTTTAACGAAATACGTGTGGATCTGTATTCCGCGCAGGCGTTTGTTCACGATAAGCCCATTGCCTTAACGCGCAAAGAATACGATCTGCTGCTTTATTTTCTTTACAACCGGAATCGCGTGCTGACCAAAGAGAGCATTGCCGAGCATTTGTGGGGCGATCATATCGATCAGCAGGATCGGTTCGATTTTATTTACAACCACATAAAGAACTTACGCAAAAAACTCATGAACGCCGGCGGGAAAAATTACATCCGTGCCATGTATGGCATGGGTTATAAGTTTACGGACCGGTAAAAAGGATAATATGATGAAGGTAAAAAGGCGCGCCATAAAACTGCTCACCAAAACGACGATCTTTTATTTGATTTTTACTTTTCTTGTTTTCTTTATCAGCGCCATCATACTATCCAAAACCGCAGACCGTTTTATCGAGTCTAATGTGGAAAAGCGCTTTAACAAGTACCAGCGGCGTCTGGAAAGACACTTTAAAGCCAATCCCGATTTACGCCATCTCCCGCCGACCATTAAAATCAAGCTTATCGGCGATTCACTGGCAAAAAACTTTAAACCGGTTATTAAAGACACCCTGATCTACAACGAGAACATCGACGATTACATGCACTACCGGAAAAAGATTACCGCTATCAATTTGGGAAATCGGAATTATCGGGTTGAGTTTTTGGCGCGCGTGGAAGATTATTACAACCTGCGCGACGATTTTTTGGCGGCGCTGATTCCCGTTTTTTTTGTCTTGGCTCTGGGCGTGATTATTTTTAACTACTTCCTTTCGGGATTTTTGTTTAAACCCTTTAATCAAATTTTAAACGTGATGAAAACCTACAAAGTAGGGCAGGGCACGCCGCTGCCGAAAATTGACACCAATACTTCCGAATTTGTCAAAATGCAGGAGCTTTTTCATTTGATGATGAATCAAATCGAAAACGACTACCGCCATCTTAAAGAATATACTGAAAACATGGCGCACGAAATGCAGACCCCGCTGGCGGTTATTCGCAATAAAATCGAAAACCTGATCGCCGACGAGCGGGTGATGTCCGAACATTCAGCCGCCGTTAAAGCGATTTACAACGAAGTCAATCATCTTTCCAGACTCGGTAATGCCTTAAATTTGTTAACGCGCATCCAGAACGGCGAGTTCGATAAAGCCGAAATCATTAAAACCAAACAAATTATCGAACAACATTTGCAATCCGTTCGGGAGCTTGCGGAGCTCAAAGGACTCAAAATCCGCAGCGAACTCTCAGCCGAACATCAAATGGTGATCGATCCTTACCTGTTGGACATTATCTTGAAAAACCTTTTGCGCAACGCCCTGCATTACGGCGATTCCGCGGGACCCATAATCGTTAAAACAACCGCCGATAAACTTTCCGTTTCCAATTACGGAGCGCCTCTTAAATTTCCGCGGGAAATGTTGTTTAAACGATTTTTCAAACAGAAAGATAATAAAGAATCTCTCGGATTAGGTCTGGCTCTTGTAAAACAGATTTGTGATTTAAACGGATTAAAAATCGAATATCGCTACCATGAAGGTCAACATACGTTTGAAGTTTTCCCCGAGGAGCCACAAAAATCGGACGCTGCTAACTAAACAGACCGTTGTCAAAAAACACGACCTTTAAGCTTATCGGCGAAGCCCGACCGAATGTGTCTTTGTGACGCGCCAATCGCTTGACATTGCCGCAAAAAAGTGTTTCTTTTTACCCTTGTTTCAAACTCACGAAGCTTATAAACTATGATCGTTTAAAAACAGTAAAACAGAGGAGTCAAAATGAGCCGCTTTAAAAAAACTTCGCTTTTATTGACCGTCTTTTTGCTGGTGTTTTCCGTCCGCTTTCTCGCGGCGCAGGAAAAATCCAAAACGCCCGAATATCGCCACGGATTTGATTTCTATTTGATCAACGGCGTTGCCTTTGCTTATCAATATCGTCTAAGTGAAAAAAAGACCGTGAGAATTTATGTGGACCTGAGCGGCGGAATCGGCGGTCAGAATTCCGAAGGGGATTCTGAATACAGATCTCCTTCCGATACGACAAAGCAAAAAGCGGATTCCGATTCAAAATCCGACAACCAGAGCATTACAATTTCGCCGCACTTTTTTTATCAGATTTTCCAAAGAAACATTGTTAAAATCCATGTCGGCGCGGGTCCTATTTTTTCTTTCAGCCGCTCATGGAGTAAAAATAACAGTACCTACACAAAAAGCGAAAAGTCGGAACATTATTCGGACAAATCGTCCTGGTGGCAGATTGCCGGCGGGTTGAATTTTCTGGCAAAAACCGAAGCCAATTTATTTAAAACGGTTTACATGTTCGCCCAGATAAACACGGCGGTTCTGTACCGATACAAAAAAGCACGTTATGATTCAAAGAACAATAACGAACCGACAACCTACAGATACGAACGCCGCTATCGAACTACGGAAAAGGGCTGGAATTTGGGATTGAACCGCATTCGTGTGGGATTGTCGGTCTATTTTTAGAGGATGGCTGAGCCGTCGCTGAAAACGGCGGTTACGCAAAGACTTTCGGAAAAATCCCGCAAACCGTTGTTCCCGCTATTTTTACGGTTTTCGCAAGAACCGGACAAAAAATTCAGAAATTACTGCATTTGAAAGAAAAATGTATTAGCTTTTAATTGTCACAGGATATTTTGATTAATAATTTGAGGGGGTGAAAATGCGTTCTCTCATATTCGCGCTTTTAATTTTGACTATTCCGGCATTAATATTCGCGGAAGTCGGAAAGATCGGCGGCTTAATAAGGGAACTCTACAGCGGTAAACCCGTGGAGGGAGTGGAAGTAAAGTTAATTCCCACAAACAGGACCATTGTTTCCGATTCAAGCGGCACGTTTTTACTGGACAGCGTGGAGGTCGGTGAATACAGCGTGATTTTTTCAAAGATAGGCTATATGCAGTCTGTGCTTCCCTGCGTGAAAGTGGAGCCGGATTCAACGACTCGCTTACGGATTATTCTGGAGAAAATTCCGCCGCCGGTAAAAGACAAACTGCCTCCGGATGAAAAAAAGATGCACCAAAAAATGCGGAATAAGTGATTTGCATTAGCTCAGCTTACCGCGGCTTCCGTCAATTGTAAGTGCGCAGAGTCTGCGTTTAGCCGCGCAGTAATTCCCAAGGGAAGAGTGGGCTTGTTCTTTATGTGACCGAGCGAAAAACCCACGCAGACCGGAAAGTCATAATCTTTGAAAACCTGTTCAATGATTTCTTCCACGCTCAAAGTGTTTCGAAAAGCCGGTTTATAATCGGCGGGTTCGACGGAGGGAAGTTTGTCAAAAATAACCGCTTTGCACCGATCGAACTTCCCGGCAGATTTAAGATGGTTAAGCATGCGATCCAGGTCGTACGGCTCTTCGCTCACTTCTTCAAAAAACAAAACTGCGCCTTTGGTATCGGGCTCGAAAGGCGTGCCGATAGTGGCTTGAAACAGGGTTAAATTTCCTCCGATCAAACGCCCTTCCGCCGCGCCGCCGCGAAATGTCCAGATTCTGTTTGTGGTCTGAAGATTTTCCTCGAACGGAGCGTCTTCAATATCAATCGGAGCGCTCTTGCTGCCGAGTATTCTATTTAAATAGTTTCGGGTGTAATCGGTAAATGTGGATACAGCCACCGGTCCGTGAAAGGTAACAAGACCTGTTTGAGCATGGATTCCCAAAAGTAAAGAGGTAATATCGCTGTAGCCGATTAAGATTTTGGGGTGGCTGCGAATCAATTTGTAATCGAGATAAGGCAACAGTTGTCCGCTGCCGTAACCGCCGCGGATTGCCATAATGGCTTTGACGTCGTCGTCTTTAAACATCTGGTGGAGGTCTTCGACGCGTTCCTGAATTGTTCCTGCAAGGTAACCGAGCTTTTTGCCGATGTTCTTTCCCAATTTGACCTTATAACCAAGATTTTGAATTTTTTCCGTTACCTCAATTACCGTTCGATGAAATTCAAAAAGAGGAGAAGCCGGGGTAATCAATCCGATGGTGTCTCCGGGTTTTAACGCGGGAGGTTTGATTATTTGCTTAGCTTTTACGGGCTGCGGATTTTTGGCAAAAGTCGCAAGAGGCGGAAAAATACTCAATAAACCCGAAAATTTCAGAAAATTTCTTCTGGAAATCATCATTCCCCCGCATTTTTATTTGATAAAATGTAGATAATTTTTATTTTTTTAAAAATATAAAACTGAACGATCATAATCAAAGGATTTAAGGTTTAAAAAAGAAAGCAGTAATAAGAATATGGTACAAAAAATATTCAATTTGTCAGAAAACCAGAAAACGGCTTTGCGTATCGCGTTAAGTTATGTATTCATCGGCGTTTTGTGGATGCTTGTTTTTCGTTTTCTTTTACCTCATTTTTTCCACTCCACGGTGCCCGCTCAATTTGAAGGATGGCTGTTCATCCTGATTACGGCGTTGTTTATTTACAAATCAATCAACGCTCCCTTGTTAAAAAATCAGCAAATTGCCCGCGCCTTAAAACACAATGAAGAAAAATACCGCACGCTGGTGGAGGATATCAATGAGGTTATCTTTGTTATTGATCAGTTCGGAAAAATTACTTACATCAGTCCGGCAATACATGAATTAACGGGTTACACGCCCAATGAGATGATCGGGCATCTGTTTTTGGAATTCATCGCTCCCGAAGATGAAGAAAAAATTTACAAGGCGTTTAAAGAGCGTTTGCGTAATATCATAAAACCGATGCAATACCGATTGGTAAGAAAAGACGGGGGCTATCGCTGGGTGCGCAGCTTAAGCAGACCCTTTAATAACCAAAGGGGAAGCAGAGGAATCCGCGGCGTTTTAATGGACATTACCGATATGGTGGAAAAAGACAAGGCTCTGATCGAATCGGAAGCCCGCTGGCGCTCGCTGGTGGAGCAGGCTCCCGATTACATCATAACCACCGATTTGCAGGGTAAAATCCAATTTGTCAATCGAAATTTTTTCTCTGTTGCGGAAAATCTGGTCATCGGTCAGATGATTTATGATCTTGTCCCGCAAAGTGAAATGAAAAAAATTCATAAAGCAATAGACATGGTTAATTCCAAAAAGTTACCCTACCGTTTCGAAATAGAGTTGACCGTTGACGAGCAAAAACGCTGGTATTTTATCCGGGTGGGACCCATCAAAAATAAAGAAAAAATGGTCGGATTAACCTTTATCGCAACCGATATTACAAGGCGGAAAGAATACGAACAGGAGCTGCAGGAATACAGATCGCACCTGCAAAATCTTGTAAGCGAACGAACCCTGAAGCTGAAAACCGCCAACCTTGAACTTGACGCCTATAACCGCATAGTCGATCAAAGCCTGAAAAATTTGTTAACCGAAATTTCCGAGTTTGTCGGTGAAATCGAGGTTTTAATCGAAAGCGACCCGAACAAGTCTCTAAAGCAAAAACTGGAAAAGCTGCGGGAAAACGCTCTTCAACTGAATACGCAGTTTGAAAAATTATTAAAAAAGGTGCACAGAAATTAGGCGGGATTACGCTTGATTTTGCGCCGGCAGGATCAGGGAAAAAGAGAAAAATCAAAATTAAACCCAAGTTTCCCCTGTTCCGGTTTCAGAGTTTTTCGCGCGCATGGCTGCCGCCGGATATAAGGTTTTAAATAACAAGCTGCCCGAATTATTTGTGTGCCCGGTCTAAAAAGATTTGTAATTATTATTTCGAGGAATGTAGCGACGAAAAATCTTTTGTTTTTATCGCAGTCTCTGCGTTCGAAATGAAAGAACGCGGTTTTTTTTGAGCGGATTCATTTGTTGTTTCCGGAATTTTTAAAAAATCTTGCTTTGAACCCCCATCTTTTAGTAGTATTAAACCTTATAAGAAGAAACGCCCGGTAATACATAACACGGACAAGCCGGTGCTATTCAAAAGTGACAAAGTGACAAAGTAACAAAGTAACAAAGTAACAAGGGCGTGATGAGTAAGAAAAAAGAAAAAGATTGTCAGAAAGCAGTGAAGCCGGTGATAGGTGAATGGAGAAGCCCGATTAACTCTTAACCCTTAAACGAATATGTGACCAGAAACCGGTAGCCAGCGACCAATAAGGCTTAACAGATTCTGCCAAAAAAAGCGAGAATTTTAGTGTTAATAGAAAAAAGGTAATCCGATGTTAAAAATAAAAATTTTATTGGTTGAGGATGATTCCGCGGCTAAAGAAACAATTATGGGGATCATAAACAAAGCCCATAATAAATTCGAAATTACCTCGGTCGCGGCTTTGAAGGAAGCAATAAAGGTTTTATCCGAAAAGCCGATCGATGTAATTCTTACAAATTATAATCTTGCCGACGGCGCGGCGCCGGAGCTGGCGCGGAATTTCCCGCGGATTCCGATGATTGTTTTAACGGGTTCGGACGATGAGAAAATTGCGGCGGATTGCCTTAAAGCCGGCGCTTACGATTACATTGCCAAAGATTTTTCCGGGGAGTTCGGCGAAAAACTGCTCCGGCTGATCAATGATGTTTTAAAGCAATATCGTCGGGAATTGGAATCTTTAGCGCAAAGACGTGCGGCTCAAAAACTGCGCGCGGATAAGTCCCTGGCAAACAATGAAAAAGATTCGGATGACAGGGGACAAATATTAAACGGTATTATCGAATCCGCAAAAGATGGTGTTATTTGCGTAAACGAAGAGGGAAAGGTGGTTTTCTGGAATCCGGGCGCGGAGAAAATATTTGGCTATGAAGAAAACGAAACCCTCGGCAAGCCGATTCAGAATTTGATAATCGCAGCAAAAGACAGGGCAAAAGCCGCGCAAAAGATACCGGAGTTTGGGAAAACCGGCAAGGGCATATTCGTCGGAAGAACAATTGAATATGAAGCGGTTAATAAAGCCGGAGAAAGGTTCCCCGTCGAATTATCGCTGTCATCCTTTAAAATTGGCGAACGGTGGTTTGCCGCCGCGGTTGTTCGCGACATAAGAGAACGCAAAAATCGTGAACAAAAATTATTGCAAACCCAAAAATTGGAAGCCATCGGGAGATTAGCGGGAGGTATTGCCCATGATTTTAATAATGTTCTTACCGTGGTTCGCGGTTACTGCGATTTGATACTTCATGCTCTTGACCGCGACACGCCTTTGTACAAACAAATTGAAGCGATAAACTCAGCCGCCCAATACGCCGAATCGATTACCCTGCAGTTGTTGACCTTTAGCCAAAAATCACCCGTTAAAGCGCAGGCGCTGAATGTTAAGGATGTTTACCTGAATCTTGAAAAATTTTTAAACAAAACGCTTGGCGACAATTGCAAGGTAATTGACGAATTTGCAAGTGACCTTCACCCGATTTATGGCGATCCCGCGCAGGTGGAGCAAATGATGATAAATCTGATCCTCAACGCCTGTAACGCCGTTCCCGAAGGAGGAACCGTTTACATAAAAGCATCGAACCGCCGCCTGACTAAAAAGGAATTGCCAACTGCGCTGAGCGAGATAAAACCGGGCGATTACGTCCAAATTCAAATCCGGGATACCGGATCGGGCATGAGCGAAGAGCTAAGGCAACATATTTTTGAGCCGTTTTTTACGACCGATAAGAGAGAACGGGGAAGCGGATTGGGACTTTCGGTTGTTTACGGTATCGTTAAAGAAATGAAAGGCTTTATTGAATGCGAAAGCGAACTCAATAAAGGAACTACTTTTACTATTCTTATTCCCGCTTTCAAAAAGAAAGACGAAAAAGCGCCCGCAAAAACCAAAGGAGAATTGGTCGGCGGAAAAGAAACTATTCTGGTGGTTGAAGACCAGAAAGAGATTCTTATTCTATTGCAGGAAATTTTAGGAGCCGTGGGCTACAAAACAATCGGTAAGGGAACGGGACAGGAAGCGCTGCAATACTATAAACAACACGAGAAAGAAATCGATCTTTTGCTTGTTGACGTTGTTCTGCCCGATTTTTACGGAACCGAGCTGGTAAAGAAAATTCAGAAGACCAATCCCGAAATCAAGTACATCTTTATGTCCGGATATACGGATAAATTAGACTGGGATAACAACATGGAATTACTCAAAGGAAGGTTCATACAAAAACCGTTTTTACCCGAGCGTTTATTGCAATTGGTTCGCGGGGTTTTGGATTCCCGTTGAAAAATTTCCGCGTAATCCGGTTTATTTTTACCTGAACGGTTAAACAGCCACTTTAGCAAAGGAAAGCCTTGAGTAAAGTTTTAAGATATATTGTTTTTGGGTTGATCTTTTCCGTAGTTCTTTTAATCCCATTATTTATCGGAGAGAGTCCTTTTTCGATTAAAGATTTGTTTTTTAACCGGGATTCCATTTCCGCTCAAATTATTCTGAATATTCGTCTTCCGAGAATCGTCTTCGCTTTTTTGGTGGGCGCGTCCCTCTCTTTGGTCGGCTCGGTTTTTCAGGTGCTTCTTCGCAACGAATTGGCTACGCCTTACACTCTCGGCATTTCGTCCGGCGGAGCTCTTGGCGCGGTAATCGCAATAAAAACCGGATTGATTATTCAGATACTGGGTTTTTCGACCTCCGTAATATTTTCGGTTTCCGGCAGTTTGTTAACCGTGGCGATTATCTATTTTATCGCCCGCGAGCGTTACGAGCTTTCCACCTTTACCCTTCTTTTAGCGGGCGTAACCATAGGGCTTTTCTTTTCCGCGCTCATCCTTTTTATTCACTATCTGGCTGATTTCACGGAAACCTATCGGATGATACGCTGGTTAATGGGCGCGTTGGATGTGGTTGGCTGGCGCTTTCCGATCACGGTGGCGGCGGTTTTTATTCCTGTTTTCATTTACTTGTACATCCATGCTCCCGCCTTTAATTTGTTGCTCTCCGGAAGCGAAATGGCAAAAGCCCGCGGCGTGGAAGTGCAAAAACTGCAAAAATGGAGTTTTATCATTTCGTCCGTTCTGGTGGGAACATGCGTTTCGATGGCGGGTCCGATCGGTTTCATAGGTTTGATTGTGCCCCATGTTGTCCGCCTGATTATGGGTCCGGATCATCGGAAGTTGTTCGGAGTGGTTGTTCTGGCGGGCGGTTTGTTTTTGATCTGGTGCGACACTATCGCCCGCAGCATAATAGCGCCTGCGGAATTGCCGGTCGGTATTATTACATCATTGATCGGCGGTCCGTTTTTTATCTATCTTCTGATAAAACACAAAGTCAGCGGCTAAAATTCGTCCTTATTGCCGCCCGCACTTATTGAAAACAAAATTTTCTCCGTACCCGTCTTCAACATAATACAAACGGCAGCGGGCGTTTCCGTCGGAAGAAACCGAACGCATGATAACCTCGGACTTGGTAAAGGGGTAGGAATATTTTGAAGCGATTTTTCGCGCCAGCCGAAGTAAGCGCCTATTATCAACGGAGTCCGGCACAACAACGTATAAGGCAACTTCGCTCTTGTGCGTTTTCAACTTTTCCAGATAGCCGAAATCCAATACCGGCAAAGGAATATCCGCAATTCCCAAAGCCGGCAATACAATCTGATCGTAATACTTTGAAGCGCCCGGCTTTATCAGGTTAACGGTTAGTTTACCGGGATAAACTTTTTCCTGATACAATTTACCGATCTGAGTCGCTAACTTTTTCGCGCGATTGTGATTCGGCTCGTTTAGTTCCAGATAGATTATCTGATAGGGTTTGTTTTTGTCAATGTAAAGCGATCCTTTAAATCTTGACATGATGCTGTCGTTAAAAGCGGAAGCCATGCGGATTCGGCTTAAATTACGCGGACCCACCAAATCGCTGCGCACCCAACCGATTTTGCGCTGATCGGTCTGAATCCGGTACCATCCTTTTTTATTATCAAGAATAAAAACTTCGTCGCCGTCCTGAAGTTGACCGATGACGGAGTAATTTACCCCGGGTCCGCTTCGCATATTGATGTTTTCTTTAATCACATATTCCGCGCTTAAAGCCGAAGGCGGCGCGGGTTGCTCTTTTTCCGCAACTTTTTTGGTTATTTTCGGAGTACAGGCAACGGCAATCAATAAAAGCGAAACCCACATCAGGCGAATATGCATGGCGCTGTCCTTTCTGAAAAATTTAAAAGCGAAAACTTAAATAAACGATCCCTCGATTGCAACTATTAAAACAGAAAGAATTAAAGCGCCTTAAAATTCCGTTTTCCATCCGAAAAAACTCCGTCTTGCAAGATTGTGTTATTTTCAATAATGCCCGAGATGAGAAAAGAATCAACCAAAATTTCAGTCGTGGCGGGTTTAAAGGATTTTATCTTAAAAAAGCAGAAACGAAATCTGATCCGTTCCTGCAATTATTAATGATACGCGAATTCCTCGGAGGCTTAGCGTTAAAATCAAGCTCCGGTTTTAAGCCGATAGGTTAAGATTATTTTTGTTGTATGGCTTCGAGGTTAATGTTTATTTTTACCTTGTCGCTGACCACCAGACCGCCGTTGTCCATGGATTTGCTCCAGTTGATCCCGAAGTCTTTCCGGTTCAGCGAAGCGCTTCCTTCAATTCCGATGCGCACGTTTCCCCAGGGATCGACGATTTTCCCCGTCACCGTGAAAGGAATCTCGATTTTTTTAGTCACGCCGTGCATGGTCAAATTCCCGACGGCGACATAGTTATCGCCGCGTTTTTCCACGCCGTCGGTTTTAAAAGTAATGGTCTTGAAATTTTCCGTGTCAAAAAAATCGGCGCTGCGCAGGTGGTTGTCCCGCTTTTCGTTATCGGTGTCGATACTCGCGGCGTTAATTGTTACGTCAGCGCGCGTTTTGGTGGCGTCGTTATCGTCATAATCGATGGTTCCCGAAAAATCGTTGAACTTAC
Organism: Calditrichota bacterium; assembly: GCA_013151275.1. Taxonomy (GTDB): domain Bacteria; phylum Calditrichota; class Calditrichia; order Calditrichales; family Calditrichaceae; genus Caldithrix. The sequence goes on from JAADIP010000042.1 coordinate 18,948, forward strand.
CCGTAACCGTTGCAATGACCATGTGTTTAACCGAAAACGACACTCTCGAATGAGCGATATCGATGTCATATTTGTCTCCCGCCATAAGAGAACCGGCAAAAAACAAGATCAGCGTCAGATAAAGAAATAATGATTTGGATTGCATAATATGCCTCCTTTGAATAAATGATTGTCTTCAAATGTTTGCTTTAATTTTCCTTGATTTTATTGAAACGATTTCCGCGCAAAAAAATTCCCATACATTAAATGTATAAACACATAAACGGCAAAAAAAATTATTCGCGGAATTTGTCAAGCAGTTTATTGAACGTTTTGATCTCTTCGGCGCTCAAATTTTTGAAGCGTTTTGCCCAGGCGTCCATCGTAACATCGAGTTCGGATAAAAGATCAAGTCCCTTTTTGGTGATAATTACGTCAACAGCCCGGCGGTCGTGTTCGCAAATCCGCCTTTCGATTAAACCTTTTAACCTGAGTTTTTCGACCAGCCGCGAGGCGTTGGACATTTTATCCAGCATGCGGTCTTTTAACAGATTCACCGTTGCGGGATTCGGGTATTGACCGCGTAAAATGCGCAGGATATTGTATTGCTGGAGAGAGATTCCGTATTCTTTTAATTTTTTTGCGTAATGATAATTCAGCCAGTTCCCGGTATAGATGATGTTAACGATCAATTTTTCGGATTCGGTTTTAAAGGAGCTGGTTTTAATTTCGTCTTCTAATTTCATTATTGATTTCCCGATAAATGTACACCGACAATATATGTATAAACACACAATTTTGCAACACCCGCATAAATTAACTTCCGGGCACGGGTAAAAGCCTTGCTGTCGCTGCCGCGAAGAGTAGATTCAATTTTCGGAAGCGCAAAAATGAATAGGCTTATTTTTTAGCTTATGAAAAGGCTGAAACCGCAAACTGGCAGAAAAATTAAATTCCCGCGTATGAATTTGATTGGGAATCGGTCGGCTGATCCTGTTGTTTTTCGATGATTTAACATTTTAAAACCGGGATAATTGTGCCGGATTTATTTTAGTTACGGAGATAAACAGCATATTTGTAACAAATTAGCCTTGCCTTAAAGGTGAATATCTGAAAACAACGAGCCGCTATTTTTAAAATTTTTTGGAATAATTATCAAAAATATCTAATTTTAATAAAAAGTTAGAATTAAAGCATTCTTTTGAATAGATTAAAATAAAGGAAGATTTATGCACAACAAACTTTTACGACAAGCAAAAATTAAAGAAATTGTTACCACGCAGGTTGTTTCAAGTCAGGAAGATTTACTTGAAAAATTGCGCACCGAAGGATTCGAAGTTACGCAGGCTACGTTGTCCAGGGATTTACATGAAATGAATATCATCCGTATTCCCCATGAAGAAGGTTATAAATACATTCTCCATCAGGCTGAGAATTCTCAGGCTATTGCACATATCATCGGAATGGAGATCGTAAATGTGATGAACAATGAGTGCATGGTTGTGGTTAAAACTATGCCCGGTCGGGCTCAGGGAGTTGCTGTTTATCTGGATCGTCTTGGCGACAGCCATATTTTGGGAACGGTAGCCGGAGACGATACTATTTTTGTTGTGCCCGATAATCAGAAAAACATTTCGACGATTGTCAAGCAGATCCAGGGAATTATGGCAAAATAAGAACGGTTCTAACCAATTATCAGTCAAATTTGCTTGTGACTTTTGAACCGATGTAAATTATGCGTTTTAGAAAGATATTATGATGAGATTGATCAGGGAGAGCTGATTGAAAGACCCGAGGATTGAAAAAATTTTATTAAAAAGCCTGTTACCCGCGGTATTAAAACCAGGCAGATACATAGGTAATGAGCTGAATACTGTTCACAAAGATATTAAAAAAATTAAAAGTCATGTCGCCCTTGCTTTCCCCGATGTTTATGAGATCGGTATGTCTTATATCGGCTTTCAGCTTCTTTATCATATTTTAAATCAACGGCGCGATATTTGGGCGGAAAGAGTTTTTGCTCCGTGGCACGATATGGAAGAACGTCTCCGTAAATTCAAGGTTCCTCTTTACGGACTCGAATCGTTCACGCCGCTTTCGGAATTTGACGTAATCGGTTTTACGCTTCAATACGAACTGACCTACACAAATATTCTGAACATGTTAAATTTGGGGGGAATACCGGTGTGGTCGTCGGAGCGCGGAGAAGACGACCCTTTTATTATTGCGGGCGGTCCCTGCAGCTGTAATCCCGAGCCTTGTGCCGATTTTATCGACGCCTTTTTGATCGGCGACGGAGAAGAAGCCGCGGTTGAAATAATAGATGCGGTCCGCCGCGGCAGGGAAAATAAGAAATCCCGCGAAGAAATCTTATTCGATCTGTGCCGGATTCAGGGCGTGTATGTGCCCCGTTTTTACGAACCCGTTTACGATGAAAAAGGCGTTCTGCTGGAAATCCGACCAACAATCAAGGGAGCGCCTGCGGTAATCAGAACGCGTTTGGTAAGCGAATTAAAAGCGGATTTCTATCCCGACAAACCCATTATTCCCCTTATTGAGGTAACTCACGATCGGCTTTCGCTCGAGGTAATGCGGGGATGCACCGAGGGCTGCAGGTTTTGTAATGCGGGAATGATCTATCGCCCCGTGCGGGAGCGCGATCAAAACGATGTGCTTAAACAAATGCAGGAGGGACTGGCAAATAGCGGATACAACGAGGTTTCGTTTTTATCTTTATCGATTTCGGATTATTCGCAATTGACCGAACTAATGCTTGAAAGCAGACGCGCGTTGCAAAACACACAGGTCAGCGTGTCTTTTCCGTCGATGCGTCTCGATAGTTTTAGCGAGCAGATCGCCGATTTTGTCGCTCAGGTCCGTAAATCCGGTTTTACGTTTGCCCCGGAAGCCGGAAGCGAGCGATTACGACGGGTGATAAACAAAAACATTACAGAGGAGGATTTGTTTAAATCTGTTGAAATCGCTTTAAAAAACGGATGGAAGTTAATTAAGTTCTATTTTATGATCGGGCTTCCCACGGAAACCGATGAGGATGTGCTTGAGATTGCTCATCTTATGAATCGTCTGGTAAAAATGAGCAAGCAATACGGAAAGGCGCAGTTTAATGTGTCCGTTTCGCCTTTTTCGCCCAAAGCCCACACGCCGTTTCAATGGGAGCGGCAAAATTCGATTGAAGAAATCTGGCACAAAATCGACCTTTTAAAGCCGCATCTTCAAAAACAGCGCCGGATACGATTAACGTGGCGGGATCCGGACGTCTCTTTTTTGGAGGGCATTCTGGGACGCGCCGACAGGCGGATGGGTAGAGTTATTTATGATGTGTGGAAAAACGGCGGAAAATTTGACGGCTGGGCGGAGCATTTTAAATTTGATTTATGGAAGCAGGTGTTAAAAAGCCACGGCTATTCGTGGGAAAAGCTGACCGCGGAAATTCCCGAAGACGCCTGTTTGCCCTGGGATCATATTGACAAGGGCGTCACTAAAAATTTTCTACTTAAAGAGCGAACAAGAGCTTACAAGGAACAGGTAAGCCCGGATTGCAAATCAGATAAGTGTTTGGCGTGCGGTCTGCAACGCAAAGGGGTGTTTGCCGAACTTGTGGATTGTTACAAAAAAGTTCACGAAAATGTTAAGCCGCTGTCGGTCGAAAAAACATCGTCCGGTAGCGGTAAATCGCCGGCGCCGCAAAGCGCCGAAAATACTTCCGTCCGTTTCAGGGTTCAGTTCAAAAAAGAGGGCTATGCGTCTTTCTTATCTCATCTTGACCTGGTGCGGGTGTTTGAACGTGTTTTCAGAAGAGCGGGAGTCCCTCTGGTTTATAGCCAGGGATTTAATCCGCGCCCTAAAATTTCATTCGGGCAGCCGCTTGCTTTGGGTATTAAAAGCAAGGCTGAGTTTTTTGATATCGAGATCAGTGCCGACTACGGCGGAGATCTGAAAACGCAGGTCAATCCGTATCTACCGGAGGGATTGAAAATTCTCCGCGTGTGTCCGATCAAAAGCAAAACGTCGTCGCTTTCTCAGGCTATCAATGTTTCGGAATATGAAATTATCATGGACGGCTCGGATGTTTCGCTAAAACAGATTGATCAGACAATCGGCAAAATCCGTCGCAGTCCCACGCTTGTGATTCAGCGTCAAAGAAAAGGCGATCTCAAATCAATCGATATTCGTCCGTTTATCGATTCGATCCACCGCCGGGGCAGGCGTCTGATCGTCAGGACAAAGAGCGTTGACCGGCGTTCGCTGCGAATCGACGATTTTTTGAAAGTTCTGTTCAAACACTCTGAGCAAATCGATGTGATTCGCAAACGCCAGTTAATCAGGTCAGGTAAGGAAGAAAAAACACCCCTTGAAGTACTTTCCTGAACGCTCGGGTAAATTTAAATTTTTATTAATCCTCCTCTGAAATTACATTTTAACATGAACACTGTTAAATGATGAATTATTACGAAGAAATAACAGGAAAACAACCATGACTAAAGAGATTATAATTAATGCTACAAACGAAGAGACCAGAATAGCAATTTTAGAAGATTCCAAACTCGTAGAATTATTTGTGGAACGACCCGAATACGAACGTATGGTCGGGGATATTTACAAAGGCAGAGTAAGCCGGGTTCTTCCCGGCATGCAGGCTGCTTTTATCGACATCGGGCACGAACAAAACGCCTTTTTACATTTTGCCGATTTTGATACTTCGTACCTTGATTATTTTGTTGATTACGAAGATGAAGAACACATCGATAAAGACCATTACAATTCGGAACGGAATTTTAACGTTTACCGCGATCTGAAAAAAGATCAGGATATTCTGGTCCAGATTATCAAAGAACCGATCGGTTCCAAAGGATGCAGAGTTACCTCGGGCATCGCTTTGCCGGGACGGTTTCTGGTGCTGATTCCCGGTAAGCGGCATATCGGTATTTCCAGAAAAATTCAGAATCCCAAAGAACGCAAGCGTTTGCGGGATATTGCCCGACAAATTATCCCGCCGCATTTCGGGTTGATTATTCGAACCGTGGCGGAAGGCAAACCCGATAAGGTAATCAAAAGAGATCTGAATAATTTGCTGAACACCTGGCGCAAAATCGAACGTAAAATAAAGCGCCAGAAAGCCCCGGTGTTGTTGTACAAAGACATGGCTATGGCTTCCAGCATCATCCGCGATCTTTTTACCGCCGACGTTGACCGCGTTGTTGTGGATTCACGTAAATTGATGCGCGAACTGGTCTCTTATATTAAAGATGTCGCTCCTCAATTGAAGGACAAAATTTCCTATTATAAAGGAATGTTGCCCATTTTCGATAAATTTAATATCGAAAAAGAAATAGAAAAGATGGGTAACAGCAAGGTCTGGCTGAAAAACGGCGCCTATATTGTTGTTGAACCGACCGAGGCGCTGGTTTCCATTGATGTGAACAGCGGCAAATTCATCGGTAAAAAAGACCATGAAACAAATTCGTTAAGGATCAATCTGGAGGCGGCGCGCGAAATCGCCCGTCAGACGCGCTTAAGAGATCTCGGCGGAATTATTGTAATTGATTTCATCGACATGGTGGAAGAAGAAAATAAAAAGAAGATCTACAACGAATTAAAGAGAGAATTTAACAAAGATCGATCCATCACAAAAATTCAGGACATGAGCCGTTTCGGATTAATTGAAATGACAAGGCAGCGTGTAAGACCGCCCGTTCTTTTAAGTCTAAAAGATAGCTGTCCCACCTGCCACGGAACCGGTCTTGTGCCCACAATTCACGCGGTGGTCGGAGATATCGAAAGATGGATTCAACGTTATCGCTCTACGCACGGGGACCGCAGAATAACAATCCATGTTCGCCCGGACGTTTATTCCTACATGAAAAAGGGCACCTACAATCCGTTGCTTAAGCTGATGTGGAAATATTGGATTAAAATAAGATTGATCCCGGATGAGAATTTACCGATCGGTTCTTTTGCGGTTTACGACAAGGATGACAAAAAGCGAATAGATGAAGGATTAAAATAGTTTGACAATTCTATGAAATGTATTTAAATTAATTGATCGATTTTTTATGGAATTAACATAGTCTTAGGAGTAATAGCATGTACGCTGTTGTAGAAATAGCAGGGCAACAATTCCGAGTAGAGCAAGATAAAAATATTAAGGTGCCTTTATTGCACGAAGAGCCGGGGAAAAAGGTCACTTTGGATCGTGTTCTTTTTTATACCGATGCAAAGGGAAAGCATCATCTGGGCACGCCGCTTGTTAAGAATGTAAAAGTGGAAGCCAAGGTGGTTGAACACGGACGCGATAAAAAAGTAATCGTTTTTAAGAAAAAACGTCGTAAAGGCTACCGGGTAAAAAACGGACATCGCCAGCATTTTACGCTCTTGCGTATTGAGAAAATCGCAACCACAAGAGCCAAAAAAGCAACTGCTCCAAAAGCAGAAGAAACCGGCGAGGCAAAGGAGGAATAGCATGGCACATAAAAAAGGTGTTGGAAGTTCCAGAAACGGGCGCGAAAGTCATTCCAAGCGCCTTGGCGTAAAGACCTTTGGCGGACAATTCGTGACCGCAGGATCGATAATTATACGTCAGCGCGGCACAAAAATCCATCCGGGCGAAAATGTGGGCAAAGGCGGAGACGACACTCTTTTTGCCAAAGTGGATGGTTATGTGACATTCGAGCGCAAAGACCGCAGTCGTAAAAAAGTAAGCGTTTATCCGAAAACGGTAAACTAATTTAAAACAGCTTATGTGATTATCAAATGCCCTGTGTTTAACCATAAAAGAGGTGCGCAAATGCAAAAAAATGTTGGCGGTTTCGACAAATGGTTCCGAATTATTCTCGGAATTGTTCTGTTAGCGCTGGTTTTTATCGGGCCACAAACCCCATGGGGTTGGCTCGGGCTTATTCCTTTGGCAACCGGTTTGTTTAATTTTTGTCCCCTTTACCTTCTGTTTAAGGTAAATACTCATAAGGGAAATTAGCGCTAATATAGTCCGAATCCCTCCTTTAGATTTAAGTGTAGATGGTTAAGACAACTATCTGCACTTTTTTTTTACTGACAAGGATTTTGTTTGTCGGCGCCTTGAAAGAAAATATACTGCGGGCAATTTGAAAGTTTTGATCGACTCTTTCTTTGTAGTAGATGAAAATTTTCTTATCTTACAGCGTTTGTTTTGAAAGGAAAAAAACACGGCGGAAATTTGTATCTAAACTCAAAGAGGAGTGAAATGCTCAGGGTTTTTGTCTTGGTTTGTTTTGTCGTCTTGAGTACGGGAGCTTTAAACGCTCAGAATAAAGCGCTTTTGGATCATTTAAAGAAAATCGAAAAAAAGCAAAAAAATTACAATAAACTGAAACCCGGGTGGAATTTAAACCTTTCAACTTCGTTGACGGTTACCCAGACTGCGTATCATCAATGGGCGTCCGGAGGGTCGAATGTGTTTGTTTGGGTGGCTGATTTTAACGGCTCGGCGATTTTTGATACCACAAACTGGAACTGGGCGAACGAATCGAAGGTGGTGTTCGGGCAGTCAAAACAAAACGGAGAATTATCGCGCAAAACAGACGATTTAATCGATTTCGAATCGGTTTTGACTTTTAAACAAAAAAAATACTTAAACCCTTATGTTTCGATGAACTTTCAAACGCAGATGGCGCCCGGATACAGGTATGAAAAGGAGACCCGGGTTGAAATTTCCGATTTTTTCGATCCGGCTTATTTAACCAACGGCATCGGGGTCGGATATTCTCCTAAAAAAACTTTTCGCACGCGAGTCGGTTTTGCCGCCCGGACGACCTTTACTAATGAATTTCAGAATTATGCGAAAAATAAAAAGATTAATATCGAATCGGGGCTGCAGTGGGTAACCCACGCGGAACGCCGTTTTTGGGATCACTTTTTGGTGCGCTCCCGTCTGAATCTCTTTTCGTCGTTTGAACGTTTCGAGTACGGCAACATTTACTGGGATACATTGATGCAGGCATCTTTGACCAAATACATAATAATAAACATTCAGACCTTGGTTATTTACGACGCGAAGGTATCCAAAAAAACGCAGGTAAAAGAGGTCTTAAGCGTGGGGCTTAAATATACGTTCATTTGAGAGCAATAAAATATTTACGGAAAAGGGCTTATAAAAATTTGACTCTGCAAAGTATTATATTTAAATTTTAAGATTCATTTTGATTTAAGTTTGGAGGAACGTCTTGAAAACCTATATAGCGAAAGAACAGGAAGTAGAAGAGTCGAAACGCTGGTATATTGTAGATGCGGAAGGCAAGGTATTAGGGCGTTTGGCTAGTCAAATTGCGCATATTTTACGCGGAAAACATAAACCCATTTTTTCACCGCATCAGGATGTGGGTGATTTTGTAATTGTAATCAATGCCGAAAAGGTGAAATTGACCGGAAACAAGATGGAGCAGAAGACCTATTTTCGTCATTCCGGTTATATCGGCGGCACAACGTTTACCCCGGTATCGTTGATGTTAAAAAAGCATCCCGAGCGGGTGATCGAGTTTGCGGTAAAACGTATGTTGCCCAAGAACGCCCTGGGTCGTAAGGTGTTTAAAAAATTGAAAGTTTATGCGGGAACGAACCATCCGCATCAGGCGCAAAAGCCGGAAGTTTTGGATATAAAAGCATAAAAAGCGGGAGCAGTCTGAATGGAAGTATATGTTGCAACTGGCAGACGTAAAGAAGCCGTTGCCCGGGTCAGAATGAAACCCGGCACAGGTAAATTTGTGATCAATGGCAAAGAAGGTTTACTCGAATATTTTAAGCGTGAAACCTTATTAATGGATATTGAGCAGCCCTTAATTCTTACCGACACCATGGGTAAATTCGATTTTTTTATTCGTGTTGACGGCGGCGGATTAAGCGGACAGGCGGGAGCGGTTCGTTTGGGAATTGCCCGCGCTTTGGTTGCCTACAGCGAAGATTTCAGAATGCCTTTGCGTCGGGGCGGTTTTCTGACTCGCGATCCGCGCCAGGTTGAGCGGAAGAAATATGGTCTGGCTAAAGCCAGAAAACGCTTCCAATTTTCCAAACGTTAAAAATATTTTTTTTGCTTATAGTACAAGCCAGAGGTCAATCTGGCTTTTTTGTTGTAAAAACACACATCAGCCGTTTCCTCCCCGGGTGTCTGCTTTTTAAGCGGATTGGGAAGTGTTATAGGTTGGTGGAGGTTTAACCCAAAAATTAAAGGAGTTTTTATGCCAGCAGTTTCACTGGAACAGTTGTTAGCCGCCGGTGTTCATTTCGGACACCTTACTCGCCGTTGGAATCCCAAAATGAAGCCTTACATTTTCATGACCAAAAACGGGATTCATATTATCGATCTTAAAAAAACACAGCAAGCTCTGGATCGCGCCGTTAAGATGGTTCACGAAGTTGTGAGCGAAGGATACGAAGTTTTGTTTGTCGGCACTAAACCGCAGGCAAAAGACATCATCGTATCGGAAGCCGAGCGTTGCGGAATGTTTTATGTAACGCATCGCTGGTTAGGCGGTATGTTAACCAACTTTGCGACCATTAAAAAATCCATCAAGCATTATAAAAATTTGGAGAAAATGAGCACCGACGGTACTTATGAAAAAATCTCCAAAAAAGAACGTTTGATGGTTGAGCGTGAAAAAGAGAAGTTGCATCGGGTTCTTGCCGGTATTCTTGAAATGAAGCGGCTGCCCGGTTTGGTGTTTATCGTTGACACCAATAAAGAGCATATTGCCGTGAATGAAGCGCGGAAAATGAATATTCCCATTATTGCCATGGTCGATACCAATGTAGATCCCACGGTGATTGATTTTCCTATTCCGGCAAACGATGACGCGGCAAAGAGTATTAGCCTTATTACCAGTAAAATTGCCGACGCCATAATTGAAGCGCGGCAAAAATTAAACGAGAAAAAAGCATTGGATGAGGCGGCAAGGAAAGACGAAAAGAAACGGGAAACCAAACCCGCCAAAGAAGCTGCCCGCCCAAAAAAGGATGAGAAAAAAGTGGAAAAGGAGTCTGAGTAATGGCAGATATTACTGCATCGATGGTTAAAGAACTGCGCGATAAAACAGGCGCGGGAATGATGGATTGTAAAAAGGCTCTGCAAGAGGCAGAAGGCGATTTTGATAAAGCCGTTGAACTTTTAAGAAAAAAGGGAATTGCCAAAGCCGCGAAACGGGCGGAGCGCGAAGCCAACGAAGGCGTGGTCACCGCTTACATTCACCCGGGAAGCAAATTAGGCGTTTTGGTTGAAATTAACTGCGAGACCGATTTTGTAGCCAAAACCGAAGATTTCCAGAATTTCGCCAAAAACGTGGCAATGCATATAGCAGCCAGTAATCCCTTAGCCATAAAAAGAGAAGATCTGGATTCCGAGTTTATCCGCAAAGAAAAAGAGATTTTCAAAGAACAGGCGTTGAGTTCGGGTAAACCCGAGCACATCGTGGATAAAATTGTCGAAGGACGTCTGGAAAAGTATTATTCCGAGGTTTGCTTATTGGAGCAGCCTTATGTAAAGGATCCGGACAAAACAGTCAAGGAACTTCTGGTGGAGACCATCGCCAAAGTCGGCGAAAATATTACCATTAAACGTTTTGCTCGTTTTCGTATCGGGGAGTAAGTATGTCCGAATCTCCACAAATCAAATATAAACGGGTATTGCTTAAACTTAGTGGAGAATCTCTTGCCGGTGATATCGCCTTCGGTATCACCGCTTCTCAATTGGAGTATTTTGCCTCCGAAGTCAAAAAAATTCACGATCTCGGCGTTCAGGTCGCCATTGTAATCGGCGGCGGAAACATTTTCAGGGGGTTGTCGTCCCACAAGGTCAATATTGACAGGGTTGACGCCGACCGCATGGGAATGCTGGCTACGGTAATCAATGCCCTCGCCTTACGCAGCGTTTTTGAACAGAATCAAATTCCCGCTTGTGTGCTTTCGGCTGTAAACATCGGATCTTTTGTTGAGCCCTATTCCAACGATCGCGCAGTGGAGCATCTGAAAGAAGGTCGGGTGATTATTCTTGCGGGGGGAACGGGCAATCCCTATTTTACGACCGATACCGCGGGAGTTTTACGCGCCATTGAAATTAAAGCGGATGTGCTATTAAAAGGCACCCGCGTAGATGGCGTTTATAACGCAGACCCGGAAAAAGTTGAAGATGCGATTAAATTTGATAATTTAAGCTATATGGAAATCGTAAGACGCGGCTTGAAAGTTATGGATACAACTGCGATAACTCTGGCTATGGAAAATCAGTTGCCGATCATAGTATTTAATTTCAACATGCCAGGAAATTTAAATAAAATTGTTTTCGGGGAACCGGTAGGGACCAAAGTGCAGGGGTAATTCTATGGAAGCAAAAGAAATAATTAAAGATGCAAAAAGACGCATGGACGGTGCGATTAACGCTTTCCATGATGAGCTTGTCAAAATCAGAACCGGCAGAGCGACGCCGGCTATATTGGACGGCGTGAAGGTTGATTATTACGGACAAAAAGTCCCTTTAAATCAAGCCGCCACAATTACGGCTCCCGAACCGAGATTGTTGGTCGTTCAACCCTGGGAAAAAAAGATGTTAGCCGAAATCGAGAAAGAAATCTTAAAAGCCGATTTGGGGCTCAATCCCGGCAACGACGGCAACGTGATTCGCATTCCCATCCCGCAGCTAAGCGAGGAACGTCGGAAAGATCTGGCGAAATTGGTTCATAGATTCGCTGAAGAAGCGCGGATCGCGGTACGAAACGTCCGCCGCGACGCCAATGACCATCTGAAAAAATTAGAGAAAAATCACGAAATCAGCGAAGATGAATTGAGTATTTATCTTGACGAAGTACAGGAAATTACGAATGAACATGTGAAAAAGATCGATGAAATGATGAAGACCAAAGAAGAAGAAATTATGAAAGTCTGATCATTCTATTTTTATCGGGTCGGGTAAATGTCGGTTCTACCCGACCTTTACCCTTCCTTTTTCCGAAAAACATGATTCAAAAAACAGGTTATTTGCCTTCAATTCCTATTATTTCTTAAAAAAGTGATAATATTCATTAAATAAATCCTATTCTTTCCGATTAATATACAAGGACGTTAACGGTTATCGTTAAACTTAGAACTTAAATGACGGGGAAGAGTAAAATTTAACTGACGGAAAACAATTTTGATTTCTAACACAGTATAAAATCTGAAAATTGGTAAACTTTAAAGTATTTAATTAATTTAGTTTAATCAAGAGAAAAAGAATGCAGACGACCCCTCAGAAAAATACGTTGATTGTCGGATGGAATATCGAAGCCGTATCTTTGTACGATCGCATAATCGATACTCCCGCCATAGGCTACAACGTACGCGGCTTTATTCGTCCCGCGGGAAACGACCGGCGTCGTCATTACAAAAATGTTCCCGTCCTCGGCGATCTTGAGAATTTTTCGGAATGCATTAAAAAATACAATATTGCCGACGTTCTCATTGTCCTCTCTCCCGGCGAAAAGCTTTATCTGCCGCAGATTGTTGAATTATGTGCTCAGAATCAAGTTGATTACACGATCGTATCCGATACGTACGAATCGAGTTACGATCATGTGATCCGGCACGTAATTAAAGATGTGCTCACCCCGCGGGATATCGGCTTCAGAAGGGTATTTGATGTTTTTATTTCTTTGACCTTATTGATTCTTCTTTTTCCGTTATTTATAATAGTGGCGATTGCCATAAAATTGGAGTCGCCGGGACCTGTGCTTTATTCTCAACAAAGATTGGGCATAAACGGAAAAATTTTTCCCGTTTACAAATTCAGGTCTATGGTTCAGGACGCCGAAAAACGCAGCGGTCCGGTATGGGCTTCGAAAGAAGATCCCAGAATTACAAAAATCGGCAGATTCTTAAGAAAAACCCGAATCGATGAATTACCGCAATTACTGAATGTTTTAAAAGGCGATATGAGTTTTATCGGTCCCCGTCCCGAACGCCCGTTTTTTGCCCATCAGTTTAAAAAGAAAATTCCCTTTTACATGGCAAGGCTCAAAACCAAACCCGGAATTACCGGGCTGGCGCAGGTAACGGTGGGTTATGATGAAACTATTGAAGATGTAAAGGAAAAAATAAAAAAGGATATCGAATATATTGAAAATAAAAATTCCTGGCGATTGAATTTGAAAATACTATTAAAAACCGTACTGGTTGTTTTGCGAGGTGAAGGGCAGTAAATTTAAAATAAAAAATTAATTTTTTTCAAAAATAGGACGATTTTAAAGTTGATTTTAAACACTTTTCGTGTTGGATATAACATTAATCTTTTTGGAATCTTGGATTCAATGAAATTTCCAAGTAATAAGAATGGTTGTTTAATTTTTAGTGAATTACAGGCAAATATCAATTTCCTGTAATTGACGTGGCGGAGCCATAATTAAAAGGTGAATTTATGGAAAAATTACAAATCGATTCAAAATTTGCAGATCAAAGCGGCGAAATAATGGTTGTTGAATTAGGTGGTCACGTTGACCAATCAAACAGCTACCAGTTGGAGAAACTTTTTGATAACATTATTGAAAGCGGATGTTACAGAGTTATTGTCGATTTCAGCAAAGTTTACTATATGAGCAGCGCCGGTTGGGGCGTGTTTGTCGGCGAGATTAAGCGTTTTCGTGACAAGGGAGGAGATATTAAGCTTGCCAATATGAATCCGGATATTTACGAAGTGTACCAAATGTTAGAATTCTATCATATTCTGGAAGACTATCCCACGGTCGAAGCAGCTGCGGCATCCTTCAAAAAAGAACAGGAAGAAATCGACCTTGTTATCGAAGAAATTGAAGAGTCCAAAACCACGGAACATCCTGTGGAAGAACCGATTGAGGAAATTGAAGAGTCGGTGGAAGAAGTTGAATTGGAAGAAATCACCGAAGCCGTACCGCAGAATGCTAACGATAAAGTGAAAAACAAACCGAAATCCAAGTTTACTTCCACTGATTTCGGGAAAGATACCGTGCACGAATTTACGCCTCAGGTGATTAAAACCGAAGTGAAATTGGCGGAATTGCCCCTGCCTGAAAAAGTAAAACGAGTGGTGGCTCAAAATCCGTTGATCGGAATTTTCGGTATCCGGAAAATTTTAAGACACGAACATTTCGGGCGGACAAAAGTCGGAATTTTCAAATTATACAGGTTGCTTAAAGATCTCGATTTAGATACCAAAGCAAAACGATATCGTTTTTATAGATCATGTTAAAAGTGGGTTAACAGTATGACAAAAAATGTACACCGTTCTTTAGCCGTTCCTTTGATGCTGCTTTTTACGGCTTTAATGTTTGGTTCTGTAAAGGCTCAGGATTCTGTTGCAACTCCGTTGAGCGATCCGGATTGGTCGGAATTTCCTTTTACTCCGGGAGACGGACTTCTTATTTCCACTTTTCCCGATACGACCTCTTTTTTAAACGGCACCTTTGCCATCGACGACCGGGGGTATGTGGAGCTGCCGATCGTGGGGAAAGTCCGGGTTTCGAAAATGACGGTGGAAGACTTGATTTTTTTCCTGAAAACAAATTACGAAAGCTATTTGCGCTTTCCCAATATTTATGTTAAACCCCTGGTTCGTGTGAGCTTGTTGGGCGGATTTGTACGACCCGGCTTGTATTATGTGGATATTAACAGCTCGCTTTGGGATGTTATCTACCTTGCGGGCGGCACTTTAATGGAAGACGGTATTTACAATTTGCGCTGGGAACGAAGAGAAAAAGAGCAGTCCAGCAATTTGGTGAGTTTTTTTGAAAGAGGAATTTCTCTGAAAAGAATGGGCTTTAAATCGGGCGATATTTTATGGACGCCTTCGCCCACCAGAAAAAATTTCTGGGATAAAGTAAGGGACGTGATGCCCATCCTGACTTTCGCCACTACAATATGGGCAATCTATAATACCTATCAACGAGACATATTAATTTTACGTAGAAGATAATTCAATTTAAGGGATAGAAAACGATGCAAGACAAAAAAAAGTCAACAGAATTAAATGTAACCGATTCAAAGATGGATTGGCATCATTATATCAAGCTTTTTAAGAGAAAAAAATGGTTGATGCTGTCCCTGTTTGTTTTGGGGGCTTTGTTCGCCATGGCTGTTGCTTTAAAACTGAGCCCGCGACCGGTTTATGTGACGCAGGCTTTGTTACAATTTCAGGATACCCGCGCTCTTAGTGAAATTGATACGCGCGGAAGACCCGAATTTGAGAGCAAACTTGGTATTTTGATGAGCCGCAAATTTTTAGGGCAAATCGTGGATAAGCTGAGTCTTGTCGTCAGATTTAGCGGCGTGGATCGGTATGATGCGGTGGACAGCGTGTATCTGCAGCCCGATTATTTGAAGGGCAAATTCGAACTAAAAAAACAGGGCAATAAATTACAATTATTTTATACAAGTCAGGACCGTTCCATTGAAGATAAAAAGGTGCTGGAAATTGATTACCCCCAAAACGGCGTTGTGGAATACGGGGGCGTTGGTCTGGTGTTGAAAGAAGATTACTGGGACACTCACGATAAATTAATCTATACTGTCAGGTCAAGAGCCCGGACTATTGAAAGTTTATTAAGGGCTTTGGGTTATCAGTTCAAAAACAGAGCCAAAACCTTGCTGGCAATAACATTGAAAGGCGAAGACCGCTACCTGATCGCCAGAACGCTCAATACGATTATTAAAGAATTTGTGCAGGAAAATCTAAATCTGAAAAAATATCAAACACGTGAAGTATTAAGCGTTCTTGAAGAGCAGTTACAAACCGCAAAAGTCGAATTGGATAAAGCCGCGCAGGAATTAAAACACTTCAGGGAAAGAAATCCCTGGGTCGGGTTAACCCCTGACGCTTCGGGAATCATAACCGGTATTTCCACTTATGAGGCGCGCAAATCCCAAATCGCGAATCTTAAGAATGAATTGGAGAGACTGATCGCGCGTTTGAAAGCCAGCTCCAATGAGGATCGATATTCCATACTGAATGAAATCATCTCATTTTTAACTTCACAAGGTTCGCCCACGGCTTCCGCGCTTTCGTCGGAATTTACAACTCTTACTACAGAGCGCACCCGCTTGCTTGCTTCGTATTCCGCCTCGCATCCTTATGTTAAAGAAAACAACAAAAAGCTGTCGGAGCTTGAAAAAAAGGTTTTAATGACCGCTCAGAACCTGCTCGATCAGATTAATTCTCAGATAAATGATTTGAATATGAAAATCGCGGAGAATACAAGAAGAATCCGGCGTTTACCCTCCAAAGAGATGAAATTAGCCGAATTGGAGCGCAGAAGATCCGTCTCCGATGAAATTTATTCTTCGCTGCTCGTACGCTATAATCAGGCAAGAATTGCGGATGCCGTTGAAGTAGGCGATGTGGTTGTTCTGGACAAAGCGATTGTTCCGTTAAGAATAAGCAAATTCAAAACATATCTTAAGGTCTTGTTAATCGGTTTGGTGGTGGGACTCGGCGGAAGTGTTGTCATTGTTTTGGTTTTAGACTTTTTCGATAAAACCGTGCGCACCGCCGAAGAATTGGAACGGGTAATTCCGATCAGAGTTCTCGGTAAAATTCCGGTAATTAAAACCGAAAAAGAAATTGTCGATGTAAAATTTGACGAGCCGGTTCGGGTAGATCCGAAATTAGTCACAGCCGACTATTCCCCGACGCCGGTGGGCGAGGCGTATCGCAGTTTACGAACCCAGTTGTTGTTTAATGTCGATAAAAAACTTAAATCGATTTTAGTTACTTCCTTAAATCCGGATGAGGGAAAATCGCTCAACGCCGGAAATTTGGCGATTACCTTTGCTCAACAAAAGTTGCCGACCGTTTTGATAGACGGAGATTTACGGCGCGGCGTGCTGCATAATACGTTCGCCTGTAAAAAGAAACCCGGCTTTTCCGATTTTCTTTACAGCAACGCGGATATAACCGATGAGAATGTTCGCAAAATAATTCAGACAACGCATATCCCCAATTTGTTTTTGATCAGCAGCGGCGTGCCCATCCCCAATCCGTCCGAATTGTTGGGCAGCTCGCGGGCGCAGGAACTGATCGAATTCCTTAGTCATCGGTTTGGCTTTTTGATTATTGATACGCCCCCCATTGCAGTGGCGTCGGATGCGGTGATTGTTTCCCGCTATGTGGACGGCGGTCTGTTGGTTGTGCGCGCCGGTAAATCCAATATCGATCATCTTAAATCGAAAATCGATGAATATCAGGATTTGAGAGCCCATATTATCGGAATAGTCCTGAATTTTGCCAAGGAAGAACTGGAACAGAAAAAGTATCGTTATTCATATTACAATTATTGATAAATTAAAAATTTTACCGACCGATTTTTTAATAGAATGAAGGGATTTGATGAAATATCAAATCCCTCTTTTATAATGGTTAAACGGATAGTTTAATTCATGCAAATATTTTCATTAGATCGTCATTATTATTTTCAATGGGATTCCTATGTCGATGCGCATCCCCGCGGTCGTATTTACCATAAAACCGTCTGGAAAGAAATTATTGAAAGGGCGTTTGGCAAAAAAACGCATTATCGGTTTGTGATAGACGACGGAAGGATTGTCGGGATTCTGCCGCTGGTGCATTTTCACACCTATCTGGCGGGCAAACAGTTGATTTCGCTGCCCTATGTTAATTACGGCGGACCAATATGGAGCGGCGACAAAGCCAAAAAACTGATTCTGGATGAGATTGAACGGCTGCGAAAATCGACTCGATCGGAAGCGGTGGAAATCCGTTATGATCAGGCGGAAGCTTTCCCTTTTCCCGTGCGAACAAATAAAGTAACTTTTCTGCTGCCTTTACCCGATTCGGAAGACGAGCTGCTTAAAAGTTTCAAAGCCAAACTGCGCAGCCAGATACGTCGCCCTACCAAAGAAGGGATGTACGGCAAAAGCGGGCACAAAGAATTGTTGAATGATTTCTATTACATTTTCTGCCGAAATATGCGGGATCTCGGAACGCCGGTTTACGGTAAAAGTTTTTTTGAAATTATTTTAGATCTTTTACCCGACCAAACACGTATAATCGTTGTTTACACAAAAGAGAGCAAACCGGTAGCCGCGGCTTTTTTGATGGGCTATAAAAAAACGCTGGAAATTCCCTGGGCGTCTTCCTTAAAAGCGTATAACCGCTTCAGTCCCAATATGCTGCTTTATTGGGAAGTTTTGAGGTTTGCCGTTAAAGAAGGCTATAAAGTATTCGATTTCGGGCGGGGCACAAGGGACGGAGGAACCCACAGATTTAAAAAACAATGGGGCGGAGACGAGACTCAACTTTATTGGTATTACGCTCTTGAGCCGGGCGAGGAACTGCCGGAAATCAATAAAGAAAATCCCAAATTTGCTTTGGCGATAAAAATCTGGCAAAAACTGCCCTTGTGGTTTACAAAAGCAGTCGGACCAAAAATAGTGAAGAATATTCCTTAGAGAAGAGATAGCAATCGCATATAAAATGAAAAAAGTCTGATTGTAAGTCGAGATAATTTTTGAATAACGTTTTAATAGAAACGAAAAATTTGTACATGGACTTTAAAATTAAAGAAATCGATTCGTTAAATGATCTTATAGGGCTGGAGAAAGACTGGCAGAGCTTATTGTCAAAATCAAGGCACCCTGTTCCTTTTCTTGATTACCATTGGATCAGAATTTGGTGCAAGCATTTTATTCGTAATAATAAATTAAAATTTTTTATCATAACAAATCCGCAGGACGAACTTAAGGGCATTATTCCTTTGTACCCCGGAGAAGAGCGGCAGGCGGGAATTAAATTCAAAGTATTGAAATTTTCGGCTAATTCTCATTCCTTCAGAACAGATCTGATTATCGATTCGAAGATAAGAGAAGAAGCGGTTAATTATTGGCTTGATTCGGTGGTTTCGGATAAACAATTTGATTACCTGAAATTTCGTGAATTTCCCGTCGATGAAAAATTGCTAAAGAGCCTCGACCAAAAACAAATTCATTTTAGTCTGGAAGAACAAAAAAAGCCGCCGCGTCTTGAAATTTCGGGCGACTGGGAAAGTTATTTTGACAGCCGCAGAGGGCATTTCCGGCGCAATTTGCGAAGGCGGATGCGTAACGCGGAAAAAGAATTCGGCAAAATTGAATACCGGATATTCGACGGAAATTCGGATGAAATGCAATCGGTTATTTTAGACGGCTTCCGGCTGGAAGCCAGCGGCTGGAAGGGTAAAAAGGGATCGGCGGTTATCTATTCGGAAGAGGCGAAACAATTTTATCTGGAAATCGCGGAAAATTTTTCCAAACGCAAAATGCTGCATGTGGGCACTTTGTTCTTCGGCGACAAAATGGTCGGTTTTAATTTTTCTGTGTTTTACAATCAAACGTTTTATTTGTTAAAAGTGGCTTACGATGAGTCGGTGTCCCGTTATTCTCCCGGACAAATTATGACCTTTCATTTGTTGCAATATGTTTTTGAAAACGGATTTAAGTCGTTCGATTTTTTGGGACCGTCCATGCCCTGGAAACTGGAATGGGCTGATCAATTTACGGATCAATACACCCTTTACATTTACAGTTCAACGGCAAAAGCAAAGTATCTGCGCTCGATAAAGAATCATGTTATCCCAGCTTTAAAAAAGATAAAATTTTTGCACGATCTTAAAAAGCAGATTGGGGAACGATAATGCCTTTTATTCCTTCTCTGCAATCCATATATCCTCATTATTGGGTTCGGTTCCCGCGAAAAGTCTTTAAAACGGTTTTTCCTTTTAACCATCCCCGGTTAATGTATTTTTACTTTGCCCGAAACGGAATTTATCATCTTGGGGAGTATCTGAAAAACAAGGGAATGGGCAGGATGCTTTTTCCCGCTTATAATCACGGCAACGAAATTAGGGCGTTGTTGGCTGCCGGGGTTGAATTGGAATATTACAAAATACTGAGCGACACAAATATCGATTTCGATGATTTGGAGAAAAAAATTCGACAAACGGGCATAAAGGTTCTTTATTTTATTCATTATGTGGGGATGCCTCAAAATCCGGAAAAGATTGCGGAACTGAAAAAAAAGTACAATTTAATTCTGATCGAAGATAACGCCCTCGGTTTATTTTCCGGATTCAGAGATCAACCTTTGGGTAGTTTCGGCGATGTTTCGATTTTTTGCTTTTACAAAACTTTGCCGATACCTAACGGCGGGGGACTGTGCATAAACAATCCCGAATTAAATTTTACGGTTGCCGTCAAAGCGCCGCAACTGGTTTCCACCTTAAGCCGCACCGCCGGTTTGGTATTCACCTGGATGGATTTGAAATTTGACGGGTTTGGCAGAAAATTGCAAAAGATTAAAAGCAGTTTCGGAAATATTGCCGACAAAATGGAGGTTGAAAGAGTGCCCGTGCTCGATTCTCAATTCGATGTTTCGAGGGCAGATTGGGGCATGTCGCGGATTTCATATTATTTAATCGATCGTGTTTCCGTCGAAGAAATTTGTGAGCGGCGGCGGAAGAATTATCAATTTATGCATGAACATATTCCGGAAAAATTTCATCTTTTCTCTGAATTGCCGGAACAGGCGGTGCCCTGGTTTTTCCCGGTCAAAGTTAAAAACCGGGAGGTCGTGTTTCGGGAACTGACTTCACGCGGGGTGGATTGTGCCCGTTTTTGGCGTCATTCGCATCCCGACATACCTGCGGAGCGGTTTCCGGAAGTGCGGGAATTACGCGATTTAATTCTGGAACTGCCCATTCATCAGGATCTGGATGAAAAGCAGCTCAGCTTTATCAGTGAACAATTTAACCAATTAGCAAAATAGAATGATCGAAATTATTTTTTGGATAAGTATCGGTTTAATCATCTACATTTACCTGGGCTATCCGCTCATTTTGTTTGTTTTGAAGTTTTTGTTTCCGCAAAAAGTCGCTCAGGACGTGTTGTATTTTCCCACGGTAACGCTCATTATTTCGGCTTTTAACGAACAGACGGTAATCGTGGAAAAAATCAAAAATTCGCTGGACTTGGATTATCCGCGGGATAAACTGCAAATTTGGGTGGTATCCGACGCTTCCACCGACGACACTGATCGCCTGGTGAAAGAGTTCGGAAACGAGCGGGTTCATTTACACCGTCTCGGAGAAAGGCGCGGCAAGACCTACGGGATAACTTCCGTCATGAACAAAATTGACAGCGAAATCGTGGTTTTCTCCGACGCCAATTCAATTTATGATAAACACGCTTTACGGGAGCTTGTTAAATACTTTATCGATCCCAAGGTCGGTTACGTGGTTGGGCATGCCCGCTATTACAAAGATCAGACAAGTTCTGCCGGTATTCAGGAGAATACTTACTGGTCGTTTGAAATAAAGATGAAAATAAACGAATCGACCATCGGCTCCGTTGTCGGGGGCGACGGCGCTATTTACGCTATCCGGAGGGAACTGTTTAAACCGCTGAACCAGGATGATATCAACGATTTTGTAAATCCCATTCAAATTATTTTGCAGGGTTATCGAGGAGTCTTTAATCCGAAAGCGGTATGCTACGAAGAGACATCTTCTTCGTTTATGAAAGAATACTGGCGAAAGCGGCGTATTGTTAACCGAAGTTGGCGCGGATTGTGGAAGAACGCCCGGGTGTTAAATCCCTTTAAAACGGGTTTGTACGCCTGGCAGATTTTAAGCCATAAATTATTGCGCTGGTTGGGCGGACTTTTTTGCCTTCTTGCCTTTGTAAGTAATCTGCTTTTGGTGACGTCGGGTAGCTTTTTTTTGTTCACAATGATTCTTCAGATTTTATTCCATTCCGTCGCCTTGTGGGGATACTATATGGACAGGAAAGGCAAAAACGCCAATTTTTTAATAAATCTTCCTTATTATTTTGACATGGTGAATCTGGCATCGCTGCAGGGTATTATTGATGTTTTCAGAGGCAAAACCTACACCACCTGGAAGACCATTCGTCAGGAGTAACTATGGGCTACATTGTTAAAGAAGCCGATCCCGATCGGGACAGAGAAATAATGATTTCCATACTGGAAAGAAACAGGACGCGCGACGATACCGATTACCAAAAACGGATTGACTGGATTTACCTGAACAATCCCTTTGGCAGGGCAAAAGCCTGGATAATATGGGACGGGCAAAAAAACATTCCGGTTGGTTTTACCGGCGCTTTTCCCCGTCCGGTTTATGTTGAGGGACAGGAATATTTGGCGTGGAATTGCGGAGATTTTTCGATCGATAAAAAGTATCGCACTTTAGGAGTTGCGTTACAATTACGCCGCGAGGCAAAACGCGCCGTTGACAGCGGGGAAGTTCCTTTTCTTTATGCCCACCCTAATAAGCGAATGGAATTAATTCATTTCAGGGTGGGACACAAAAAAATCAGCCAGATGGTACGTTACGCTCTTCCTTTAAAAGCGGATCGGTACTTAAGCGAAAAAATTTCCTTCGACATCCCGGCAAAGCTCGCGGCTATTCCCTTTAACGCATATTTAAAAAGCCGGTTTTTGCTGAAACGCAGCTCTTTGTTCCGCGGCGAAATAAGGGAAAAAGTTCAATGTCATGCCGATCTTGACCGGATATTTGAAAAAATGAAACAACAATTTAAAGTTATCGGCACGCGCAGCCGCAAATATCTTCAATGGAAATTCGCCGATCATCCGAACTTTAAGTACAATCAATTTGATTTTTACGAAGGAAATAAGCTGCGCGGCAGCATCTTTTATTTAATTAAAAATAATGTTATTAACTTAGCGGATATTTTGATCGATGATTATAAAAAGTACGCAGAACAATTGTTTTTGATTTTTATTAAAGAAGTTTACCGAAAGCAGGCGGGCGAAACACTGTCGTTTATTCTGCAGGAACAGAATCCCCTGATCCCCGTTATGCGGAATTTGGGATTTAAAGCAAGGCAGGATGCCACTTCGTCGGTCATTGCTTACGGAAATGAAGAAAAGCAACCGGAACTTTCCAGATTGGTATTAAACGGAGCCAACTGGTACATGACGGTTGGCGACCGCGACGCTTAATATTTAAACGGAGGTGTTTATATGGACATGTACAAAGAAATAGTGGCTTTTTTATACGATGAATCGCTGAAAGACGAATTCGCACAGCTCGATTACGATGATTCTCTTTTGGAGTTAGGGATTATCGATTCGGTGAAGATGTTGGATTTGATCAATTTTATTGAAGAAAAATTCGGGATTAAAGTTGAAGATGACGATTTATATCCCGAAAACTTTGACAGTATAAATGCTATTGTTAATTACATTAATTCCAAAACCTAATTTATGTTAATTAACAGGCGGAGGGAAGACATTGAAACTTGAAGATTTAAAACGTATTAAAAAAGGGTTCGGTTATCGGGGAGTTATTCATGCCCTGAGATACAGCGCCATTAACAAGATAATATTTTATCGGCAGTTGCAGGGCATGATAGTTACCATGGAAACTTTGAATCCGAAATACTTAAAAGGAAATGATGCTTACACGCATACTTTTTTAAACGAACAGCAGTTGCGTCGGTATGGAAAAGACCCTCAAACGGAAATGAGCGAAACCTTTTTGAACCGTGTATTGCCCAAAGGCGATCGTTGTTTTGCCATTCTTGACGGCGAAACGCTTGCAAGCTACGGTTGGTATTCCACCAAACCCACGGCAATTAATCCGGAACTGGATTTGTATTTTGACGACCGGTGGGTTTATATGTTCAAAGGTTACACTAACCCCTCTTACCGCGGTCAGCGTTTACACGCCATCGGGATGGCTAAGGCTCTGGAAGCTTTTACAAAAGAAGGCTATAAAGGCTTAATATCCTATGTTGCGACAAATAATTTTGCCTCATTAAAATCCGTTTACAGAATGGGCTATGTCAACATCGGAAAAGTTAAAATTTACAGAATCTTCGGAAAATTTATAATAAAAGCCGATGAAGGATGCGAAAAATATAAATTTACGGTTAAACCTCGCGTCTGATTACTTAATGATAAGCAGGTATTCGTTTGTTTAAAAATTGTATCAGTTTATTTTGAATTCAAAAATTTACACAACCAAAGGAATCGATGGCTAAAGATTTAAAAGAACGTACAAAAGTTGCGGTTTTGTGGAATATTTTTAATATCGTTTTTTCCAAAACTTCCCGTTTATTAACCTCCATTGTTTTGGCTCGGATTCTTTTTCCCGAAGATTTCGGGCTGTACGGCGTGAGTTTAATTGTCATCCGTTTCGGACGGAGGCTGACAAATTTCGGTTTTTCCACTGTTCTTATTCAGAAGAAGGAAATCGATAAATCGGAAGTGAACACGGTTTTTACCGCCAGCCTGGTTATCAATTTAACGGTTTTCGTGATTTTGTTTTTCGGAGCTCCTTATTTTGCCGCCTTTGTTCATAACGATCGGGTGGTCAATTTGGTAAGGGTTATTTCGACCGCGTTTGTTTTAAATACATTTATTATGGTAGCCGAAAGCCTGTTAAAGCGCGATTTGAATTTTAAGGCGATCTCCATTTCGCGCTCGGTCAGGTCTGTTTCCAATAACATTATTGCCATTACTTTGGCTATTCTAAACTTCGGGGTCTGGAGTTTGATCGGCGGCGAAATTATTGCCGTTGTTATTAATTTAGTGCTTATTATGATCTATTCGCGCTGGACGCCGCAAATCTATTTTAAATTCTCTATTTTTAAACGTTTGTATTCTTATGGGATGCGGGTCTCTTTTGTACAATATCTGAATTATTTTATTAACAACATCGACTATCTTTTAATAAGCCGGTTTTTGGGAATGACGGCATTGGGATACTATGAACGCGCGTTCAACCTGATGGATATGACCCGTCGTCAAATCGGAAGGTCAATGAACGAAGCCTTATTCTCCGCATTTTCTCGGATTAAAGAGGACGAAGAGCGCGTCGCTAAAAATCTTAAACAGGTATTGAATTACACTTCGCTGATAGCCTATCCTATTTTAATCGGATTAATCTTTCTTGCGCCTTCGGTGGTTTACAATTTGTACGGACCCAAGTGGGAGCAAACGATTGTGCCGCTGCAAATTATGAGCGTTTCCGGATTGTTTAACACCATCATAACCGCGTTCTTTCCCGTAATTTTCGCAATGGATTTTATTAACGCCAGGATAAAGGCGCAAGCGGTTTATCTTATTTTATTGACCGGAATGATTTACGCTTCCATTTCCTACGGAATTAACGGCGTGGCTATGGCGGTTGTGGTTTCCAGCGTTGTTTACGGAGTTTTGATTTTAAGAGTTATCGTAAAAAAACTGCCCTTTACAATGAAGGATTTCTGGCAGACTCAAAAAGCTCCGTTTATTTACAGCTTGTTTCAGATCGGTCTCTCGTTCCTTTCGATCAGAATTTTTACTCCTTATTTTAAACTCACCAGTATTCCCATGTTTTTCATTTTGGCGTCTTCTTCGGTGATTGCCTTTTTATTGGCTCATTTAATATTTCGTTTTCCGGCATATAGCAATTTACTAAAAGAATTTACCGGAATGATTCTCAAAACCAAAAAACCCGCGGAAGGAGTAAGCGGCAAATGAAGTCGATTAGTTTGCCCTGGGGCGCCTGGTATTACGATACGCAGGAGGTTCTGAAAGTATCCGACGAATGGCAGGTGGATGTGTTTAAACTGCGCGATCGTCAGCCCCTTCCGGAACAGCAGATGAGAGAGAGGTTGCGGAATCTTACCGACCAAATCACGCAAAAAAAGCCGGACTCTGTGGTGATTGTCGTTGACGACTTGACGCGTCCCGTTTACCTTGGGGATTTATTGCGGATAATATTGAACGAATTGAATTCCTGCGGAATCAGCCGTTCCGCCGTAACGATCTTAATCGGTCTCGGCGCGCATCGACCGTTAACCGACGAAGAGATGGCAAAAAAATTAGGCAGAGAAATTCAGGAAAATTACACCTGCGTCAATCATAAGCCGGAAGATACGGTGCCTACCGGAGAGCAGTGGGGCAAAACAGAATTAAAATTGAATCGTCATTTTTTAAAGGCGGATTTTAAAATTGTGATTAGCGGATTAACGCCCCATAGTTTTGCCGGATTCAGCGGCGGAGCCAAGATGCTGATTCCGGGTATTTCCGATATGGAAATAATCAGTAAAACGCACAAATCGGTTTTAATGGGATTTATGGGGAAACTGGGCGATGTTGAACACAATCGTTTCCGTAACGTTATAGAATCGTTGATTAGAGAAGTGGGCATCGATTATTTTGTGGGGGTTGTGCTTAACGGAGACCGAACAATTGCCGATATCTATTGCGGGGATTATATCGAAGCGCATCGGAAAGCGGCAATAAAAGCCAGGGAACAATACCGGATTGATTTGAAAAATAATTCGCCCTATGATCTTGTTATTTTAAACGCCTTTCCTAAAGATACGGAATTACTTCAGGCGGAAAACGGTTTTATTCCTTTGAAATCAGCCGGAAATAATCTTGTTAAAGAAGGCGGCGTGGTGGTATTAACATCCGCCTGTTCGGAAGGCATGGGATATCATGGTTTGTTCGGTCCCGGAGGGCTATTGTATCGGTCGCCCAGACCGTTACGTTTTTTAAAGGACAGGCATTTCGCCTTTTATTCGCCCAATTTAACCGAAGATCAGTTTTTTCAACTGTATTCCGAAGAATACGCTTTTTTCAGGGAGAAAGATTTGTTGATGAAATATCTGGAAAATTTATTGCCGCAAAAAGCCAGGGTCGCGGTTTTTCCTTTTGCCAGTTTACAATTAGTGAGTGCCTGAGCCATGCCTGTAAGCGCCATAATTTTTTTACTTATCTATTTTACGGGTTTAATTCTGACTTTCAGACATCCGTATTTCGGCGTAGCCACCTATATTTTCGAA
Source organism: Calditrichota bacterium (assembly GCA_013151275.1). Lineage (GTDB taxonomy): Bacteria > Calditrichota > Calditrichia > Calditrichales > Calditrichaceae > Caldithrix. Next base: position 45,783 of record JAADIP010000042.1, read on the forward strand.
TGGCACAATCATCCGCCGTATATGTGGTGGGGAAGCGGTTTGCCCGATTTGCGCTGGTCGTTATTAGTTTCGGTTGTTACGCTGATCAGTCTGATAATTAATTACAAAAAATTAAAACCGTTACGCGGCGCGAGTTATAAATTGATCTGGTGGCTGGTTGCATTAACGATATGGATGTACTTTGTAAGCGCCTTTTATGCGATTGACGCGCACAGAAGTTTCAGAAAAGCGGAAATTTTTTACAAACTTACCATTCACCATTCAGGTCTTTTTAATGATGCTCATTCTCAGAGAAACCAAGCATTTCCGGTTTGTGATCTGGGTTATGCTGCTGGGAGTCGCCAATTTCGGGAGAATCGCTTACGAACGGGGCTCGAATCGAAATCTTGGGGTTATCGCTCCGAATTCCACCGAAGAAAACGCCATTTCCGCCCATGTTGCGTCCATGCTGCCGTTTTTCGGATTGTATTTTTTAATCGGGCGTAATTGGGAAAAAATTGTATGTCTTTTGTCTCTTCCTTTCCTGGTCAATCTGATCATATTGGCAAATTCCCGCGGCAGCTTTATTGCCGTTATTGTGCTCGGTTTTTTGGGATTAATCTGGATTAAAGGCAAATTACCGATGGCGGGTGTTGCTGGGGATTATCGGCGGCATAATTCTGGTTCTTATGCTGGGAAACGAGCAGTTCTGGCAAAGGCAAAAAACAATCGACAGTTATCAGCAGGAAGGCTCAGCCATGAGTCGCATTTATTTGTGGCGCGGGGCTATTAAAATGTGGGCAGACTACCCGTTAGGCGTCGGAGGAGACGGCTATCAGATATTAGCCCCCGATTATGTCCCTGAGCTGGTTGAAGTCATGGAAGAAAAAGGCGTTAAGACCGTGCACAATACCTTTCTTCTGGCGCTGGTCGAATGGGGCTTTATAGGTTTCATCCTGTTTAACGGGTTTTTAATCCATGTATTTCTCATTTTAGGGCGAATACGTAAAGAACGCGCAAAGTCGCCCGGTTATCGCTACTATGTGGATGCCATGGCAATTCAAATGGGGCTTATCGGAATTTTAACAGCCGGATCTTTTCATAACCGCCTCTATGCCGAAGTTGTTTACTGGTTTGGCGCTTTTGCCGTTTCTTTGCGTAATATTCAAAAAGAAGAAATCTATGCCCTGCAAGAGGAGGAAATGGCTGAAGAGATTGCCGGAGAGTCCGATGATGGCTGATCCCAAAAACATTTTACTTTTAACGATAAATTTTCCTCCCAACCCGTCGGTGGGCACGAAAAGAGTTTCAAAGATTCTCAAATATATCGATCAAAAGCGGTTTTGTTTTTCCGTTTTAACCTTAAAAACCAAATATTACGATGCGGAATTGGGTAAATTAATGGGCAATTACCATAAAATTCCCGCATCGGTTAAGGTTTACAGAACGGATAAATCGGATTTCACAAAATATTTTACGATTATCAAACAATGGTTTAAGCGTAGCAATAAAAGAAGCGTAAAAAATAATTCAGCCGAACCTTATTCGCATAAGCAATCATCGCCCAAAAGTAAGACCGATAATAAGCCGAATATTGTTAACAGATTAACGGACAAAATCCGCAATTTTACTTTTTTCTTTTTTGAATTTCCCGATAAACATATCGGATGGCTGCCCCACGCCATTGTTGAGGGAGTGCGTTTAATCCGTGTCCGGAATATAGATATCATCTTCACCACGGCGCCCCCGCATTCGGTTTTTATTATTGCCTTAATCTTAAAAAAACTGACCCATAAAAAATTAGTGCTGGATTTCCGCGATCCCTGGGCAATTTCCCGCTGGGACAGGGGCAATCCCGTGCGATACGCTCTGGAACGTGTATTGGAAAATTTAGTTGTCCGGAGCGCGGATCTGATCTTTTTTGTAACCGAAAAAATGCGCGACGAGTATGTGAATTTGTATAAAAAACAGAATCCGGAAAAGTTCAAAGTGTTTTACAACGGATTCGATCCCGAAGACTTTGTTGTGAAAGGCGACCGGCAAGATAAAAAAAAGAAAAACGAAAAGGCAAAACGCTTTGTTCATCTCGGTACGTTATACAAACGCCGGAATCCGCAGCCGTTATTAATTGCCGTTAAAGAACTTCACGAGCAGGGATTAATAAGTCCCGATACGCTTCAAATCGAATTTATCGGCAGCGTGGTAAAAGAAGTAAAATTCATATTCCGCAAAATAGAAGAGCTCGGGATTCGGGATTATGTTCGCTTCACCTCTCACTTGAGTTTTGATCGAAGTATTGCCATTATGCTACAAGCCGATGTGCTTTTGCTGATCCAGCCGGAGACCGATCTTCAAATTCCAGCCAAATTATTCGAATATATTTATACAAAGAAACCCATTTTAGCCATCGCGGAGGAAAACAGCGCCACGCATCAGGTTATAAAACAGGGCAAAATGGGATTGTTTACGCCTTCAAAGGACGTTGCCGCCATTAAGGATGCAATTCTGAAATTATTAAATAACTCCGTGCGCTTTGATCCGGATACCGATTATATCAATCAGTTCAATTACAAATATTACATCAAACAATTCGAGAATTATTTAGATGACATCTAAAAAATTAACAATCGTCCATCTGGTAAATTTTTTGTCTCCCGCCGGAAAAGAAGTGGGAATCGTCAAACTGGTCAATGCGCTCGACGAATCAAAATTTTCTTCCATTCTCATTGTGTTGGACAGGGCGTTTGACACATTAAAGCTCGATCAAAACAAAACAAAATTGATCGAATTGAAAAAGGGGGAAGGCAACGATTTCTCTTTAATCAAAAAACTGAAAAAGATTTTTCGGGAAGAACGGGTGGATATCGTTCACACCCATTCGTGGGGAACTCTTGTCGAAGGAATATTAGCAGCAAAAATAGCGCGCGTTCCGGTTGTTTTACACGGGGAGCACGGAACGTTTCATCGTGATTTCAAACGCAGAATCGTTCAACGTCTTTTCTTCTCATTGACAGATCAGGTTTTGTCGGTTTCCGCTTTATTGGCTGACGATATAAGCCGCCAGATAGGAATTAAACGGGAAAAAATTTATACCATACTGAACGGAGTGGATGTAAAACGGTTTTCTCCGGATGCGGAAAAACGCGACTACTATCGCCGAAAACTTAATGTATCGGATAGCGATATTATTATCGGCACGGTCGGAAGACCCATGAAGGTGAAAAATCATCGGTTAATGATTTTGGCATTAAAACGCCTAAAAGAAAAAGGGTACCCCGTTCGCTTCGCCATCGTCGGGGATACGCCGAAATTTTCGCTTCGGGCGGAATTGGAATCTCTGGCTAAAAAATTGAAGGTGTCGGACTTTGTGGATTTTTTGGGCTTTCAGAGCGATATTCCCGGTTTTCTGAATTCCTTTGATATTTTTGTGCTGCCTTCATTAAGCGAAGGTTGTTCCAATGTAATTCAGGAAGCCATGGCAACGGGACTTCCGGTAGTTGCGAGCAATGTGGGCGGAAATCCGGAATTGATTACACATAACTTTGACGGAATTCTGTTCGCTTCCGATTCGGTTGATGAATTGGTGCACGCTTTAATCGGGCTGATGGAAAATCCTCAAAAAGCAAAGAAGCTTGCTCAAAACGCTCTGAAGACCGCCCGCGAAAAATTCGCCTTACGAAAAATGGTTGAAAATTACCAGAATCTTTATCTGACAATGTTCGAAAAAAAAGCGGAAACTAATTCCGGTCTTAAAGAATAGTATCATTCACTGAAGGTTTAAATTAACGCAAAATGCATGTAAGCTTTGTAAACGTTAAAAAGGACTTTGTTTAATGCGTTCAAAGATTAAGTCGTTCTATTTTCAATTCCTTGATAAATCCAGATTCAATAAATTTGTTCGTTTATTAAAAAAGCCTTCCGTAACCATACTTACCTATCATTCGGTTGTGCCCGACGATTCTCCCGTAAAGAGTTTTGAATACCGAAATTGTGTGGCGGAAAGCGCTTTTAATCGACAACTGGATTTTCTGAAAAAGAACTTTAAGGTTATTTCGCTGGAAGAAGCGGTGGAAAAAATTGAAAATAATAATCTCGAGGGTCATTATATCGTGATTACCTTCGATGACGGGTATCATAATAATTATGCTTACGCTCTTCCCGTTTTAAAAAAGCATCGGTTAACTGCGTGTTTTTTTGTCACCACCGGTTTGATTGATTCCAATGATTGCTTGTGGACGGATTGGATTACCTATCTTTTAATGAAAAGCGCGAAGAAAAGGGTAAAAGTGACTTTCGAAGGAGAAGAACTGGAATTTGATTTGGGATCGGTAGGCGAACGGATTCAGGCTTCCATGACGCTGCGGAGGCGACTTAAAGAGTCTTCTTTTTTCACGGCTGAAAATGTATTGTCGCAGTTGAAAGAGCAAATTAATAATCTTCCTCCTCCGGTTGAAGCGGAACCCGACAGGTATGCGTTTATGACCTGGCAAGAAGTAATAAGCTTGGCTGAAAACGGAATGGCTGTCGGCTCGCATACCCACAGACACACGCTGTTAAGTATGATCCGGGATCAGGAGGTAAGGTACGAATTAAAACACTCCAAGGAGGAGATCGAATCGCATACTTGTAAAGAGTGCTCTTTTTTCGCCTATCCCAACGGGCAATTGTCGGATTTTAAAACAAGCCATTTCAGAATATTATCCGATTTGAAATACAAAGCAGCGGTTACGCAGGTTTCGGGCACAAACTACAACGACGCGAATCTGTTCCTTTTAAAACGAATAAACATCAGCAATCTGATGACCTTAGCGGTGTTTAAAGCCTATGTTTCGGGAAGTTTTAAAAAAAGAAAGTGACATCTGATTTTACGGTCGAAATTAAAATAAAACATGGAATAAGAAGCAATTTTTAAAATGGTATTCTTTAAAACAAAATTTAATCACTCACAATTTATGAACGAGGTCGTCGAAGATTTTGCGATTAACGCCGATTTAGCGATGCGCGAATACGTCATTGAAAACATTTTGATAAGACCATTTTCAGTTGTTTATAAAATCCGGATTTTTTTTGACAACCAAAAAAACCGCGTCTATTATGCGAAATATTATAAAAAAACAAACAATACCGCAAAAGACCCGGGAGTAATCGAAAGAGATTTTAAAACCACTCAATATTGGTACAATCGTTTTAAACACCATGAAAAATTCAAGGTGATTAAACCCGTTTATTATAGCTCCGAACATTCCGTTCTTATTACGGAAGAAAGCAAGGGCGCAAATTTGAGCCGCTTAATAAACAGGTACGGACAATTTTTCCCTTCTTTGAGTATTCGACAAAAATTACTTTTTAACGTTAAACTGGCGGGGCAGTGGTTAAATTACTTTCAATCGCTGGCTATTGAAGAGGATTACGAAGAACTGACTTTGGAAAAATTACTCGAATATATTACGATCCGGTTGGAACGCCTCGTAAAAAATCCCAAGGTTTCTTTCGATGAAAAATTACGGGAAAAAGTTATCGCCTTTGTCAACGAACAATGGCAGTCCGCCCGAAAAGATGATTTGAAACATTGCTACCTGCATTCCGATCTCAGTCTTTCAAATGTGTTAATTTTCAATAATTCCGTAACGGTGCTGGATTTCAATAAGAAGGAAGTCGGTTCAAAATTCAAAGACGTGGCTCGTTTTTACCATCAATTGGCTCTGCTGGAGAATAAGCCGACTTTTAGCAAACGATTTGTGCACAAGTTAAAGACGTCGTTTCTTGAGGGGTATGGGTTGAAGGACGCGACCGAAAAGCCGTTGTTTAAGGTCTATTACATTATTCACATGATCAATCATTTAAATAAAAGCTCCCGCTACTGGGAACACAATTTTTTTGAAAATCTTTACAACCGTTGGATCGTCTGGAAATCTTTAAAAGAGTTTATTGAGCAATGAGTTTAAAGCAAAAGATAAAAAAGATTAGCCGTCTGTCTTTTAATGAAATTGTTTTTCGCGCCAAAGAACAACTGTATTTGATAAAAGAAAAGGAGGAGCATCCCGCCTTTCTGGAAAAGGTCTATCAAGCCGATTTCGATTTTTTTGCGCCGCAATTTCGTGGATCTTTAGAATTGTTCAAAGGAGAGGGAATTTGGGACTTGTTGAAAAATCAAACCTTCATGCGCCGGACGGCGGAGCCTTTGGATGAAGCAAAAAAGAGACGTTATTTAACGGAATTTAAAGAAGAATATGAGGTCGGTCTAAAACGCGCGGATGCTTTTTGTGAAAATCGTTTTGCCTTTTTGGGCGCGGAATTTCAATTACCGGACCCCATCCCTTGGCAAAGCGATCCGCTTTCTTTAAAGCCTTTTCCGCAAGGATTTTATCGGGATATCGATATTTTTACCAATGAGAATCCGGGGGATGTAAAACACGTCTGGGAAGTGAATCGCCTTCAGTTTGTGATTGAACTTGCCAAAGCCTATTATTTAAGCGGAGAAGAAAAATACAGGTCTAAGTTGGAAAATTTGCTCAGGGATTGGTACGAAAAAAATCCTTATCAAACCGGAATCGCCTGGGCTTCGGCGTTGGAAGTCGGCGTGCGGGCTATGTCATTGATCTGGATTTTGTATTTTTATTTAAGCGCCAAAAAGCAGGACGCCGAAGTTCTGCGGATCATTCTGAAATTGCTTTATTTGAGCGGAAAATATCTCAACAATCATCTTTCCCTTTATTTCAGTCCGTACAATCATTTAATCGGCGAGACGGCTGCCCTGTTTGCCGTCGGCTATCTTTTCCCGGGATTTAAAGGCGCTTCTTTATGGGCGCAAAAAGCTCTGACCGTTTTGGAGGATCAGGCGGAAAAGCAATTCCATGAGGACGGCGGCAGCGTGGAGCAAGCTGCTTTTTACCACCATTTTACTTTGGGCTTTTATTTATTAACAATTTCATTTTTAAAACATAACGGAAACACGCCGTCGGAAAGAATTTTGCGGCGGACGGAAAAGGCTTTGGAATTTGCCATGTTTATGACGCGTCCCGACGGCACATTGCCTTACATCGGCGATATTGACGACGCCCGTTCAATTTATTTTACAAATCCCACAAACTGGAATTTTCGCTCTTATCAGTGTTTTGGCGCAGTGTGGTTCAATCGCCCGGACATGAAATACGCGGCTCAAAAACTGCGGGAAGACGCTTTTTGGATGCTTTCCGAAAAAGAGCGGGAGCAATTCGTAAAATTAAAGGCGCAGCCTCCGCAAAAAAAAGTCGTTTTTTTTAACGATACCGGCTACTATGTTTTTCGCAGCGGGTTCGGAGTAAACGATCATTTTTCGTTTATGGACGCCGGTCCTCTGGCTGCCGGAGTTTTTAAAGACGAAACGCCCTCGGCTGCGCACGGACACGCCGATCTGTTGTCGGTCGAAATCGCACCCTTCGGGGAGTCGATGTTAATAGATGCGGGTTTTTCGAACTATCGCGGCGAATATGATTGGCACGCCTATTTTCGAAGCACAGCCGCGCACAACACGGTGGTTATCAACGGGCAGTCACAGGCAAAACAGACGGGGATTTTAAAATGGAGTTTCGCCCCGGATTTTGAGAAGTTAAAAGCCGTTCAACAAGACTGGTATGCCGGGGTTTGCGCCCAGCATTACGGATACGCGCGTCTTAACGGCTCTCCGGTGCATCGTCGTTATTTTGCCTTTGTTGACCAAATGTTCTGGATTGTTTTGGATGTCCTCTTTGCCAAATCTCCGGTTATTCACAATTTTGAATGGAATTTCCATTTCAATGAACAGGTTATTCTGAGCAACGGGGAGCCGGATCTTGATTTTTTGGCAAAGGGCGAAAAATCCACGCTAAGAATGTTGTTTTGCGACGATTCGGATTTAACCTGGAACGACGACATTGTGCAGGGAGGTAAATCGCCTGCGGACGGCTGGATTTCACCGACCTATCGCGCCCGCAGACCCGCTCCGCTATTGCGTCTGCAGACAAAAGCCAAGTTACCGCTCACTGTCTGCACGCTGTTTTTACCGGGGCAAAAAGAAAATTCCTGGCAAATAACCAAAATTGACAACGGATTTATTCTGACCGATAAAAAGAATAAGTACAGTTTATCATTAATAAAAAACGATCCTGTCTTATTGAAACTGGAAAAAACCGAACCCCAGGTGCGTATGCTTTGTTTTATGCGCTCGGGCGAATATTTTAAAGAAGAGAAATAACATTGGGCTTAATTTCCGATGAAAAATTACCTTTCGCGGAGTTTACTAAATCAGAACAGGAGAAGGTGAGTGAGTGACAAACAGATTAAGGTTCTGGAGATTTCGTCTTATCCGCCGCCGCGAGCCGGTTGGGGAATGCGTATTTATTTTTTAAAACAGGAAATGCAAAAAAGAGGGCATATTTGCGAAGTGCTCAATGTCGGTAAGGGTCGCTTTTTAACGGGACGCGACTTCATCCCGGTTTTCGGCGCACTGGATTACGTTAAAAAAGTATTTAAATATCGGTTAAAGGGTTATTTAATCCACATGCATCTGAACGGGGATTCCCCGAAGGGTTTTGTTTTAACGACGCTGGCATTGCTGATTTCCGTTTTAACATTCCGGCGACCGGTTATTACCTTTCACGCCGGACCCGTGCAAAAGTATTTTCCTCAGAGTCAGGCGCCCTTGCTGACACCGTTGTACAAATTGATTTTTACTTTACCGCGTACTATTATTTGCAATAACGAAGCAGTGAAAAAGAATATTGCCGGATACGGAATTAACCCGAATAAGATCGTTCCCATTCAAGCCTTCAGCAAGCAATATCTTAATTTCGAAAAGGCGGAACTAAAACCCGAAGCGGAGACGTTTTTTAAGGAACACGATCCGGTGATTTGCAGTTACGTGTTCTTCAGACCGGAATTTTTTATTGAAGACATGATTCACGCGGTCGCCCGTTTGGTGAAAAAGTATCCTGAATTCGGTTTAATCATTATGGGTTCCGAAATGGGGTCGGAAGACATTCGGGAATTGATTAAAAAATTAGATATTGAGAAGAATGTTCTTTTGGCGGGCGATCAGGATCACGACTCGTTCCTGACTATTATGACCCGCTCAAAGCTTTATTTACGCACGCCGTTTAAAGACGGCATTGCCTCTTCCGTTTTAGAAGCGCTTTCTCTTGATGTTCCGGTCGTTGCCTGCAATAACGGCAGTCGTCCGCCGGGCACGATTACGTACGAAAACAGAAATGTTGACGATATGGTCGAAAAAATTCAATATGTTCTCGAAAATTATGACGAAGTTGTAAACAACATCGTCCATCCCGATATTAAAGACACGATCGTCGATGAAATAAGGATACTCGGGCAATGAGGATACTCTATCATCACAGAACATTGGGCGACGGGGCGGAAGGCATTCATATTCAATCGATTGTTAACTGCCTGCGGGAGTTGGGACATCAGGTTAAGGTTGTGTCTTTGGTGGGCGAACAAACGCAATTTCGCAAATCTCAAAAAGCAAAGGAATCGCGCTGGGATCGCATTCGCAATAAAATTCCGGGACCGGTCTATGAATTAGCCGAAGTAGCTTACAATTTAAAAGGCGTGCGCATGCTGCAAAAAGCAATCGACGAATTTCAGCCGGAAATTATTTACGATCGTTATGCGCATCTCAGTTTTTCCGCTTTGTGGGCTGCCAAACGAAACAAGCTTCCTTTGCTTCTGGAGGTTAATTCGCCCTATTCCATTCAAAAGCGGCAATGGGAAAAGCTGTACTTCCCCTGGCTTTCAAGAATGGGCGAAGAAAAAATATTCCGGGCGGCGTCGCATGTTATTGTGGTTTCCACTCCGTTAAAAAAAATTCTGACGGATTACGGAGTTCCCGAAAAAAAGATCACGGTTTTACCCAACGGTACGGATCCCGAGCGCTTTAATCCCGATATTGACGATTCCCGGCTTCGGGAACAATTGAGATTGACGGATCGGGTTGTGATAGGGTTTGTCGGCATTTTAAGAAAGTGGCACAATATCAATAAGCTGATCAATATTTTGGAAGAAATAAATCTGCAAAAAATTAATGCCTCGATGATTTTTATCGGGGACGGTCCCAGTTACAACGAATTGACGGAATACAACAAGCGAAACGGCAATGAGGAATGGATCCGCTTTCTGGGCAGAATCCCGCATAAGGAAATTCAGCGTTACATTGCGATGATGGATATTGCGATTAGTCCCCATGCCACTCCTTATTCTTCGCCCATGAAAATTCTGGAATACATGGCAATGGAAAAAGCCATTTTGGCGCCGGACATGGAAAATATCCGCGACATTCTGAAAGACGGTCACAACGCTCTTTTGTTCCGACCCGATGATTCGGCTTCGCTAAAAGAAAAATTACTTCTCTTAATTCGCGACGCCGATTTGCGCAAAAGTCTGGGGAAAAATGCTCGTCGCGATGTTGTCGAAAAATTTACCTGGATGCGGAACGCGCGTAAAACGGCGGAAATCGCAGAACAATTGATCGAACGCTTTAAAAAAATTTGAAATGGCATTTGATTTGCACGTAACTATGTCCGAATTTTAAAAAGTGTTTGAAATTAAAGGGTTAAAGATTATTATGATAATCAAAATACGAAAATTGTCACAAATTTATACATTTTTAGTCTTAATTATTGCTTTGGCGATGGGCTTTACTCCCAAACCCGACTCGCCGTTGGCAAAGCGGCAGCATCCCAGAATGCACATCACGTTGGAGACGATTCCTTACTGGCGCACGGTATTGTCCGAGAAATACAAGACCGAATATCAGGATTACGTAAATTGGGCTGCGGAAATGAACGACAATGATTCTTACAATATTTTGTCCGAAGCGGGGCACGATCCCTTGCGCGCAGTGATGGTGCATCAGGCGTTTATTGCCGCTATCGGAAACGTGCCCGGAATATCGTATCCCATTTCTCTCGATAAATATGCCGAACGAGCGATCAACAGTTTGATTCGCAGGTTAAAAGCCGGCGATAATTTGTCTTATGTGGCTGCGCTGACTTACGACTGGACGTACAATTTTATGACCTCCGAGCAAAGAAAACAAATTGCGGACATGGTGCTCGAACGTCCGGTAACCCATAAAGTTTTCTCACAAAGTTTAAGCGATCCCCTTTTTAAGCCGGAACAAATGTTCAGCAGCAAATATTTTGAAGGATGCTACGCCTGGTACATCGGGCTGGCATTTTGGGGAGACGGTTTGATCGACGCCGAAGCCGATCAATCGTTAGACTCCTTTGCCCAGGAAATGTTGAATTACGGGTATCTGGACGCCCATAATTTTGTCGCAGGAAACGACGGAGGCTGGAGCGAATGGATTGGCTATTCGAGTTGGCACCCGCGCACCCACTTTTTGAACATTGATGCCTGGTTTACCGCGACGGGCGAGGACTACATTTCAAACCCTTCCACCGTTGACGGCAACGCTATTGCCAATTATCCCAAATTCATGTACTACGCGCTCGATCCGCACAAATATTTTAATGAACACTATTCTTACGTCCGCACCGGTATCGCCGAGACGAGCGATCCTTCGTTTGAGCATCGCTCCATGCGCGAACAGATGTACGTGTTACCGAGAATTCTGAATCAGGCTGGTTTAAGCGATCAGGCTGGTCTGGTGCGTCATTTGATCGAAACGTATGACGTTAAATGGTTTAATTATAAGCATCATTATTTATGGGGATTTTTAGGATTACATCGTTCGGTTGCGGAGGTGACGCCTCAACAGATGAAATTGCCGGAATCATTGTGGAGCCGAAATCTTGGAGTTTTTATTGCCAGAACCGGTTTTGACAATCCGGCGGACGGCGTGTTCATGGTAATGGACGGTCATTTCCGTTTTGACGGTCACGGCGGAGCGGATGATACGCCCGGCTTTGCTTTGGCTAAATTCGGCGAGTTACTCAATACCCGCAATGTGGCGCATCGCAACTACGGAAACTTAGACAGCTACCCGGGCGCGCGGAAAAACAATGTGGTATATTTCGAGGGCGACCACACACTTAGCCACCAATCCATGGATTCTCCCGATGAATTGGAAAAAGCATCGAAAGGCGAAGGAGATTTCGATTGGGGCGGCATTGAACAAATCACCAGAAGAGACGAAGACTACTACCATGTTCGTGTGAATCGCAGCCGCATGTTTAAAGACGGAGTCGCCCATGTCAGAGAATACGTTTGGCTTCCCGGTGAAAATCCGCAGACAGATTCGGATTTTTTAGTGGTATTCGACCGCACCTCGGCGCCCGACAAAGCCGAATGGGTGTACCATGTGCCCTGGAAACCGGAAGCATTTAATTACGATTCCGATCAGGATATGACCACCGGTTCGGGATCGGGCGATCGAATCGGTACGGCTTACATCGGCAGTAATATCATTATCAAAGAATTTAACGGACTTGGCGGCGAGCGTGACGGCGATATGGGTAAAGGCGATTACGTGGGCGGAGCGGGCGCTCACGGAGTTCTGTTTGCCAAAACCCTTGTTCCTGAGCAGGCGAGAGTGGAAGTTACAAGGGTGGCTGATTTTAATAATGATGTTTTAAAACGGCAACATCGTCTGGCTATCAAATCACATCGCTGGCAGGTTTCGGTAAAACCCGTTGAGTTTAATTCCGATCAACGCTTTTTACACGTTTTCCAGATGGCTGATGCCAATAAAGTAAATCAAATGGTTCCGGTAACCGCAATCCGCAGCGGCAAAGCCATGCAGGGTGTTTTTATTCAAAAAGAAGCAGCCGACCGTCCGAATTATGTGGTTCTCTTCTTTAATGAAGACAGTTTAAACAAGGGCGTGGTAACCTACAATATCAACGGCGACGGTAAAACCGTTCACGTTATTACCGGTCTGATTCCGAACATGGTTTATCAGATTAAAGAAATAGCAAACGGGCAAATTAAAACCAAAATCGGCAGATCGGAACAAGACATTCAAAAATGGGATTACAAAGGCGTGGCTGAAAATCCGACGGAGGGTGTGCTCTATTTTGAAAGTGATTTAAGCGGTTCACAAACGTTCAGCATTTCGTCCGGCTCGAGAGACGATCAACCGCCCGCCAAACCGCAGGGTTTAAAGCTGAAGACAGATTGAGGGAAATAAAGTGACAAAGTGACGAGTAAAAAGGTCGTAATGCGTAATGCGTGATGCGTGATGAGTGACAAAGTGACAAAGTAACAAAGTAATAAAGTGACAGAGTGACAAGTAACGAGTGACGAGTGGGCTGAAGAAGAAAATTATAAATCCGAAATTAGAATATCGAAATCCGAAACAAATTAAAATGACCGAATGACAAAAATTTAAAACAAAACTTTGTTAACGAGGAATATTCTGAAATTCAGATATTGTACGTTTTGATTAAAGACCCTCCTTTGCCTTCGGCGTTCCCCACTTGAAAAAGGGGGGATCTTCAATACAGAATAGAGAAAAAAATGCGTGCTAATCGACTGATTGACAAAGACGTGATGAGTGACAAGATCGTGATGCGTAATGCGTAACGCGTGATGAGTGACAAAGAAATAGACAGGCTCCCTTCGACAGGCTCAGGGAGCGGAGAGTGACCAGCAACCAGAGACAAGCGACCAGTAGCCGGAGAAGCACCCTTAACCCTTATACCCTTAACTCTTATACATAACCGCCGCAGAACAAAAAGTACATTCGAATAAAACTTAATTTATCCTTTACTAACTTAACAGAGAAAAACAATGATTCATTTCTTAGTCACCATTGATACCGAAGAAGAACGGGAATGGGGAACCGATTATAACGACCATTCACAGTACACCGTCGAAAATATCCGATTTTTACCTCGGTTACAGGAAATTTTTGATAAACATGGCGTGAAGGCTACATATCTTATTGATTACCCGGTTGCAGCCGATGACGGGGCAATGAAGGTATTGCGGGATTTCCAGGATAATCATAACGCCGAAATCGGATTGCATTTGCATCCCTGGGTAAATCCCCCTTACGAAGAAGAACGCACCGCGGCTAATACCTTTCCTTCGAATCTGCCGCCGGAATTACAGTTAAAAAAATTGTCTTTGCTCATGGAAACTATCGCTCAGCAGACCGGACAAAAGCCCTTGAGTTATCGCGCCGGAAAGTACGGATTTAACAGTACAAGCGTTCCGGTGTTGGAAGAACTGGGCGTTTGGGTAGATTCAAGCGTGGTTCCCTTCAGAAAAAGAAAACAAGAATACGAACCCCATTTCGGTTATTTGAAGTCAATAGAACCCTATCCCCTTGATTATGAGAATATAACGCAAAAAGGTAAATCGAAAATTCTGGAAGTGCCGGTTACTGTGGGGTTTAACAGGAATGTTCCGAAGTGGCTGGCAAAAAGCTATATCGATTTGCCCAATGTCGGAATACGTCGTTTGTTAAAAAAAGTATTCGATGTGGACCTTTACTGGCTGCGACCTTCTTATGCAACATTGGAACAAATGATTCAACTGAGCGAACATTTTATCCGTTCCGGCGTCAGCTTTTTGAATATGATGTTTCATTCCAATGAATTAATGCCGGGCGGTTCCAAATATTGTTCGACTAAAGAAGATGTAGATCACTACTTAAAACAGCTTAATGATTATTTTACATACCTGAATCACCGCCACCATGTTCACTATGTGCAGTTAAAGGAAATGCGCGACCTGTATTCACCCAAATAATAAAAAGTAAAATTTTGATCCGGAACGGAATACCATGAGCATAGGAGAGCAGAAACAGGTTTTACTGACAGGCGCCAGCGGCTTTATCGGAAGGCATTTGTTAAAAGGTTTACTTGATGAAGGACATACCGTTTTCGCGCCTGTTCGCGAGGGAGCGGAACAAAAAATCGAGTCTCTTGCCAAATCGGACCGTTTGATCGTTATCGAAGGTTCTTTTAACGAAACAAAAATTCTAAATTCAATCAAAAGCAAAATTGACGTTATCATCCACGCGGCTGCGATTCGCGGAGCGGGAAAAGCGCGAAAACAAGAGTACTATCGAATAAATACCGAAGGAACCCGAACGCTCGTTGACTTTTCATTAAGGCGGGCAATACCGCGATTTTTATACCTGAGCACTGTGGGTGTGTCGGGAACCATTCCTCAACAATTGCCTGCAAAACGGGATGACCCTGTTGCGCCCGACGGCGAGTACCATCAAAGCAAGTGGGAAGCGGAAAAAATCGTTAACAATGCGCCGCGGGACGTTTTGAAAAAACTTATTTTACGCCCCACCATTACCTACGGAGAAGGCGACGACGGGTTTGTGCCCAGACTGGTCGGACTCATCAAGCAGGGTAAACTTTTTCTGCCGAGGAAAGAACTTTTCATCCATCTTCTGGATGTCAGGGCTCTGGTCAGGTTGATCGTGCAGATTTTAAAAGAAGACCGATTCAACGACCGCACCTACATTGTGGCGGACTCGGAACCCGTGGAATTGCATCAATTGTCCGATTTAATAGTGAAGCGCGCGCAAGGACGCTATTACCGCCTGCCGGAATTCGTTTTCGCGGCTGGTTCAATGGTCTTCTCTCTGCTGGGTCGCGTTGATTTAAAGACAAGCCTGCTGCTGATCGGCAAAAGCTGGTATTACGATATCCGACCGACGATTAATGATCTGAATTACGAACCCGTCAATACGTTGACCCGAATAACGGAATATTTAAATCTTGCGGGAGAGAACGCGGATGAAAAATAAAGCGAATTTTTTCTTTCCGATTATTGACACGTGGGCTGAATATTTTGAGAATCCTGACGAAGGTTTGGGTACGACCTACGAGCGGTTTTTGTTGCACGATTTTTTTCAAAGACTTAAAGAAGAATACAAAATCGAAAGCGTTTTGGAAGCGCCTTCTTTCGGAATGACGGGAGTGAGCGGAATAAACAGCCTGTGGTGGGGCGGCGAAAAGATTCAAACCGTTGTTGTTGACAACGTTGTTGAAAGGTTAAAGTTGTCCAAAAAGGTCTGGGAGCGATTAAATCTGAAAGCAGGTTTTTTAGCCCTGAATAAATTTGATAAACTCCCCTTCAAAGATCAAAGCTTTGATCTCTGCTGGAATTTTGCCGGACTATGGTTTGTGAACGATTTGGATTGTTTTTTAACGGAGTTCGCCCGCATTGCGCGCAAGGTTATTTTTATCAGTATTCCCAATCGATTCGGTTTGGGCTATCAGATACGCCTCCGTTTGCCGGGAAGCGCAAAACCCGATTTGAATTTCGCCAATTTAAAGGAAAAACGAATCATTAAAAAATTGGACGCTTCGGACTGGAAATTAAAGGAAAAGGGATATTTTGATATTCCCCCGTGGCCCGATTTCCCCTTGAAAAAAGAGGTTTTGTTTGACAGATTGAAACTGAGTTTTTTAATTAAACGTTTCGGAAATAAAAAGAATGATTCCGGCAGAGGTATGAGCATTCTTGATTATTTTTCCGGAGAACGCCCGAAATTAAAAGAAGAGGTTCTGAAATTCGGATTTTTGGAGAAGGCTCCTTTCCCCATCAGGCAGTTGTGGGCGCATCATCGATATTTAATTTTTACCAAGGAGTAAGATGGTCTCTGTAATAATTCCTTCATATAATTCGGAAAAGACGATTGCCCGCTGTTTGCTTTCCTTAAAATCACAAACCTATGAAGGAGACTATGAGATCATTCTCGTTGACAGCTCCGAGGACGGCACGCCTCAAATTGTGAAAGAGCGGTTTCCGGAAATCGATTTTTATCATTTCGAGCAAAAGACGGATCCCGGAACAGCCAGAAATTACGGTATCGAAAAGAGTCGCGGAGAAATCATTTGTTTTATCGATTCGGATTGTGAAGCGGCTTCGGATTGGCTGGATCAACTGGTATCCATTCACGAATCCTATCACTATGAGGGGATCGGCGGCTCGATAGCAAACGGTAACGAACCCGATGCGGAAGTAGCCTGGGCGGGCTATATGGCGGAATTCAGAGAATTTTTGCCCGAATATCCGCCGAGAGAAGTGGAGCATATTCCCACATGCAATATTTCCTACAAAAGAAAAGTTTTCGAGCGCTTCGGGAAATTCAACCCGTCTTTTTATCCGCAGGAAGATCTGGAATTCAACTATCGATTGAGAGAAAACGGCGGCACCATTTTCTTTAATCCTGCGGCGCGGGTGTACCATAATCACCGAACCGGTTTTCGTTCCTTTTTACAACATCAAAAACGCGTTGGTGAGGTTACTTCGCAGTTATTGCGAATTTTACCCTTGGATGGCGCGTTTTTAGCGCGAAACCGCTGGTTAGCGCTAATGGGCGTTCCGATTTTACCGATTGTAAAATTCTGGAGGACGATTAAGATTTTTAAAAAGTGGAAACCGGAATTATTAATAAAGCACCCGATGGCTGTGTTAATTTTGGCAATCGGGTTGATCCCCTGGGCTTGGGGATTCCTTTTGGGAGCATGGAATAATATCGATGAGTAAACAACGCGCTTTAGTGATCATTCCCACGTGGAATGAGGCGAAGAATATCGGTCAACTGTTGAAAGAGATTGTTGATAACTATCCGCAGGTGGATGTGCTGGTTGTGGATGCCCAATCGGAAGACGGCACCGGGAAAATTGTGGAAGAAATGAGTAAGCAACATCCGCAAATAAGGCTGATTACGCAGAAAGAACAGGGAAAATTCGGGAACGCCTTAAAGTTGGGTTTTAAATACGCAATTGAACACGGGTACGATCCGGTTTTGACGATGGACGGCGATCTTTCACATTCTCCGCGATACATTAAAGAATTTCTCGAAAAATCGGAGCGATACGACCTGGTGATCGGAAGCCGTTACATCGACGGCGTGCGGGTGGAAGGCTGGCGATTCCGCAAACTTTTAATAAGTAAATTAGCCAATATGTTTGTTTCTTACGTGCTGGTAAAACCGATATGGGATTTCACCTCGGGATACCGTTGTTACCGAAAAACTTTTCTGGAGTCCATCAATCTGGACGAATTATACACCGAAGCCTATATTATTCAGATTCAACTATTGCACTTGGCTTACCAGAATCATTTTCGGGTTAAAGAGATTCCTTTTATTTACAAAGGTACTCCGGACGCGGTTTCAAAGGTAAGCAAGCACACACGGCACAAGACCTTTAGATATGTTTTTAAATTTCGCGCTCCCCTCTGGGAAATTTTCCGCCACCTGGTTTATCTAAAACGCGAATACGAACGGTTTGTCGATGAATACGACGAGTTTGTAAATCCGCCAGAACTGAAGCATGAAGGTCGCTTTGCGGTTAAGGATCATTACGGCATCAGCATAGGCGTGATGGCTTATAATGAAGAGAAGATCATCGGTAAATGTTTAAGGGCGTTGCAAAAGCAGAAATTGAGCAGCGGCTCGATCGATGAAATTTTGGTGATTTCGTCCGGATCAACCGACAAAACGGATCAGATTGTGGAGGAATTCGCCCGATACGATTCGCGGATCAAATTAATAAAACAAGCCAAACGCATGGGTAAAGCCAGCGCCATTAACGAATTTTTAAAAGACGCCAAAGGCGATATCGTTATTATCGAAAGCGCCGACACAATCCCCGGCGAAGAGACGGTGGAACATCTTGTGAGACCGTTTAAAAACGGAGAAATAGGAATGGTCGGCGCTCATCCGATTCCGGTTAACAAACGCAACCGTTTTGTGGGATTTTGCGTGCACAAGCTTTGGGAATTACACCATGAAATCGCCTCGGATTCGCCAAAATGCGGAGAGATGGTTGCCTTTCGGAATATCGTTTCGCGCATTCCCAAATACACGGCGGTGGATGAAGCAGCCATTGAAGCCATTATTTCCAAAGCGGGCTTAAAACTTGCTTATGCTCCCAAAGCGATTGTCTATAATAAGGGTCCCGAAACCATCCGCGATTTTTTTAAACAAAGAAGAAGAATCGCCAGCGGACATCGCCATTTGCAGGCGCTGATCGGCTATCGGGTAACCACTTTAAACACGTCGCGAATAATCAAGTATGTGGTAAAATCGCAACGCTGGACAATAAAGGAAATTATTTACATGATGTTCCTTATTTTAATCGAAGCGACCGCCCGCTTTTTCGGTTTGCTCGATTTTTATTTACGCGATAAAAATCCGTTTATCTGGGACATCTCGTTAACCACCAAGCACATCGAAGCGCATTCGTAAGCGTGGTGAGCAACAAGTGACATAGTAACAAAGTTACAAAGTGACAAAGTAGATTGAAGAGGAAAATCGTAAATCCGAAACAAAGCCGAATGACCAAATGACAGAAATTCAAAACAAAACTTTGTTAACGAGGAATATTCTAAAATTCAGATACTGTGCGGTTTGATTATTAAGACCCCCCTTGCCTTCGGCGCTCTTTTGAAGGGGGGATTAAAGGGGGGGATCTTCAACGCAGAATAAAGAAAAAAATGCGTTACAAGTAATGAGATAGGCTCCCTTCGACAGGCTCAGGGAGCGGAGAGTTAGTAAATAGACAGTCTTCCTTCGACTGGCTCAGGGAGCAGAGAGTGACCAGCAACCGGTTCCGCTTAACCCTTAACCCTTAACCCTTAACTAATAACAAAGTAACAAAAGTTAAAGTACTTTTTGAAATATGATTTTTAAACAACCCCGTTTTTTACTGCTTGCCTCGCTTGCCGTCGGCATAATACTAAGATTGTTTTTTATTTTCGGGAATCATTACATCTCGCCGGACGGCACGCAGTACGCCTTATTGGGATACCATATTTTCCATGACGGACAGTATGTCAGCGGTGCAGGTCAATTTCCGGATATAATTCAACCGCCTCTTTATCCTTTAACGCTCGGTGTGTTTACTCTGATTTTTTCTCCGGAGCTCTCCGGCAAAATCGCTTCGATGATTTTCGGGTTGCTCCTGATATGGGCGGTTTTTGAATTTGCCTTAAGAATAAGCGAAAACAAAAGGCTTGCCGCAGCGGCTTCTTTTTTAATCGCCGTTAATCCGGCAATGGTCAGCGTTTCGTCTCAGGTGGCTTCGGAAGCTCTGTTTTTATTGCTGCTGTTCCTGATGTTTGCGCTGGTCTGGTTATATCTGCAAAAGAAAAATCGGCAAAGACTATTGTGGGCGGCGCTTGCCACTGGCGGAGCATTTTTAACAAGACCCGAAGCTCTTTTGTATTTTGGGATGATCGTTCTGATACTCCTTTTGTGGCGTAAGCCCTTTTCACACATTGCCGGCTATGTGTTGATTGTCTCGACGGTGATTTTAGTCTATTCCTCTTACACCCACAGTAAATTGGGGTATTGGACAATTTCGCCGAAAATAAATTTTGTGCGCACACACGGAACCCTTTCACGATATTTTTTGACTCAGGATTTAAAGACGGGAAAAAAGACGGATTTCAAACGACATCTCAATCGTTTGCGTTATTCGTTGGCTCCGGATCGAAAAGAGTTGGCAACAAATGCTCTTTTTAATAAAGATCCGCAAATGATCCGAATGCTGAAAAATAACAGGAACGATAATCCCGGTTTTACCCGATCGATAATCCTTTTGTTGAGATATGCCGCTAAGAATACACAGTTGTCAATTAAAAAGTTTGCCGCGGGATTGGCAATGCCTTACCTGTTCTGGATGTTTCTGATTGTTGGCTTAGTGGGATTACGCCGCAGAAAGCACAGAAACTTATTCGTTTATTCGATTCTTTTTTTGCTTCCGACCGGGGTAGTGATTTTTGCCACCGTTGAACAGCGGTTCTTCTTTATCGTCGCCATAATTTTAACTCCTCTTATGGCGAGGGGCTTTTTAAATATAATAAGATATTCCAAAAAATATCTGCGCATCTCCGAAAAAGAGAATCTCGCGGGTCTGTTGTTGGCGCTGTTTACTTTGTTCGCCTGTTTTCCGGGTTATGCCCAAAATTGGAAGACGACCTCTTCCAAAGATTATTATTTTCAGGCGGGGCAATGGTTAAAGCGCGAATTAAAGCCAAATAACAAGATTTCCGCCGTGGTTCCTCAGGCTGCTTTTTTTAGCGGTTTGAAATATTGCGTTTTACCTTATGCGCCGTTAGATTCGCTTGATTTATATTTGCAAGAAAAACAAGTTGATTATATTTTAATTGAAAGAAATGATCAATTAAAACGACCGTGGAATTTAAATTTAGATTCCTTGCCAAGATTTTTAAAGCATGAGCAGACAAAAAAAATAAAAAACCATGAATTCATCCTTTTGCGAGTAAGTGAGGAGTTGTCCCATGAAAGAAAGAATGCAAAAAATTAAAAGACTAATTGATGAGGAGATTGATAAACGGTTACAAAACGATAATCCTTTAATTGAAGCGCTTTACAAGTCAGCCGCCTACTCCGCTGCGGGCGGAAAGCGCATCCGCGCCATTTTTGTTTTTTTGACGGGCGACCTGTTTGATGTGCCGGAGGAAAAGTTGATCAACTCGGCTTGCGCTATTGAATTGATTCACGCCGCCTCGTTGATTATGGATGATCTGCCCTATATGGATGATTCCCAACTGCGGCGCGGCAAACCGGCAAACCATGTCGTCTTCGGGCAGGATGTGGCTTTGCTGGCAAGTATCGGATTGATTTCGGAAGGAATGCAACTGATTTTGAATGACGGGAAATTAACTTGTGACGAACGGTTGAAAGTCGGCGGCGTGCTAAGTTCTTCGTTCGGATTTAACGGATTGGCAGCCGGTCAGTTTGTGGATCTGAAAATTAAGGACAAACATGTGAATTTTGAGATTATCGAATTCATTAATCAAAAAAAGACCGCGGCTCTGTTCTCTGCTGCCGGAAGAGTCGCCGCCATTATCGGACACGCCGACGAACAGGGCACCAAAGCAATCAAGAACTTTTCCGATGATATCGGCTTTGCCTTCCAGATTGTTGATGATATTCTGGATGTTATGGGCGAAGAAAAAATAGTCGGTAAAACCGTCGAACACGATAAAATGAACTTCGTCAAATTGGTGGGTATCGAAGAAGCGAAAAAATATCTGAAAGAATACCATCAAAAAGCGGAAAAAGCCCTGGAAATGTTCGGAAACAAGGCGGACGGTTTAAAAGAATTCAGTCAGTATCTCATTGAGCGTGTGCGTTAATCTGCTGAAATTAATTAAAAGGATTAAAACATATCCCGGACAAGCTGGTGCCATACGGGAGAAAAGTTGTTAATAGTTATTGGTTAGCGGAAAGACGTGATGAGTGATGAGTGACAAAGTGACAAGTAACGAGTAACGAGTGAAGATTGGGATATAGAAGAAAATAATAAATCCGAAACAAATTCAAATGACAAAAATTCAAAACAAAACCTGATTGATTAGTAACATTGTGAAATTCAGATACTGCGTTGCTTTATCAAATACCCTCCTTGTCTTCGGTATTCGAAGGGGGGATCTTCAACGCAGAATAAAGAAAAAAATGCGTGTTAATCGATTGATTGACAAAGTCGTGATGCATAATGAGTGATGAAGATAGGCTCCCTTCGACAGGCTCAGGGAGCGGAGAGTTAGTAAATAGACAGTCTTCCTTCGACAGGCTCAGGGAGCGGAGAGTGACCAGCAACCGGTTCCGCTTAACCCTTAACGCTTACACCCTTAATCCTTTCAAGAATTTAGTTGTTAAAATACTGACTTTCGCCGCCTACTGAAAGAGAACCGGAAAGCGGCGAGGTTGTTAAGTTAAAAACAAACAAAATATTATTCCGTGTTTTCGGGAGTAAAGAGAATAATTATATTGACCGATATTACATCTTTTGCCAACAGACTCAGAATAAAAACATTCGGGTCTGTTTTCATTTTAAGAGCGCTTTTTGTAATCCCTGTTATACTTTTCAATCTTGTCCGCTCCGTACCGGGGCAGGATCTGATTCCCGAAATAAAAAGAGACGATTTTAATCAGGTGCACGGTTGGTGGAGTTATCACCGTGACGGCAGCGCGGCAGATGATCTTCGGGCAATTACCAACGGCGATGGGTATCTGCTTTTAAAATTACGCAATCCCGACGGCAAAAGAGAATGCAATGTCGGAATTTCGGAATTCCAGAATATTTACGGTAAAAAGTACGCCTATTTAGCCGTGGAAGCCAGAATCAAAATTCTGAACGCCATGAAGCCCGGAAGCCGCGGATGGGGGTTCTGGAAGAGCAGTAAACAATTTGCCCTGAACAGCCTCGCCTGGTTTATGGAACAACAAGCTCCGACCGACCCTTCGCTTTTCTGGCAGTTGGTAGGAACGCTTGACGGAAATCGCCGATCGGTAAAACCATGGAAACCTGATCCGCAGAAATGGCATGTGTATCGAATTGAACGCGATCTTCAAAAAAACACAACGCGCTATTTAATCGATGACAAGCTCTATTTTGAAACGCCCGGTCTCGTTCCGCGGGACAGGCTGTCGTTTCATTTATGGGTGGATAATCAGATTTATTCCAAACGGTCGGGAATCATGCGCAGCGGGTGGAAGGGAGAAAGCGCCGTCGTTGCCGACTATGTTCAGATTGAAACCAAAAGGCAAGGCGCGCGGCAGGTTAAAATCTCAAATCCCAAAGTTCTTTTTTACCGGCAATGGAATAAAATCTTCCACGGTAAAGGAGAATATCTTATTGACAAAGTTAAGTTCAAAGTCCCCCGGAAAAAGGTTTACATTTTAGCGACGGTACGGGCTGAGAGTTACGACGGGTTTGACGAACCCGATCAACTGAAAATTTATCTCGACGGAGAATCGGGATCTCCTGTTTTAAGTTTTGACGGAAGCCGCTTAAAAGGAAAAACCAAATCCGTTTTTATCGAAAAAACCATGGAAATCGGAGAGCATAGCTTAGTAATCAAAGGACGAACGACGCCCCTGCTGTACGACGTTTTAGTGATCGACGCCGGAGACGGTAAGCCGTTGATAAATGAATCGTTCGATAAACCGGTTAATAATGAATTGCGGTGGAAATGGACGAACGTCAAGACAAAGAAGATTCTTTTTTATCTTGCGGCAAGTTTAAAAGAATCTCCTCGATTTAATCAGATTATTCCCGTTGATTCGCTTGAAGATTCGGATGACGATTTGGTGATCCGTTTTGACGGGAAGGCGATTAATGAGAACGGTCGATTTGATTTTTGCGGAAATAAGATTTTTGGCGAAAACCGCAGCGCTTTTCTGAACAAAACGGTAGAGCCGGGCGAACATCAAATCACTATCCGGGTTAAGGGAACCCCTCGGATTCATCGGGTTTTGCTGCTTCAAACAGATTAAGGCGATCGGAAATCACGAACAATAAAATTTAAAAGGATCTTCGTGACCTAAAACATTTTATTTGCGGCGGATTTCACCATATTTATAAAAGTTGCTTTTGAAAAACGTTTAATTTTTAATGAGAGAAGAATCCATGATCGAATGGGTTTCCAAATACATCGGCTGGCGCAACTGGGCTGTATTGCGGTTTAATTCGGTTTTTGAAAATATCTTCGTCATTTTTTACATAGCCCTGCTGCTGAACAGAAATGATTCCGTTTTTGTTGCCGAAAGTTTAATCTTTATGGTATTTAGTATTTTTGCCACCACGTACGGTTATTTAATTAACGATTATTCTGATATTGAATTGGACAAAAAACATCGGAAACCCAACACCTTTGAAAATGACGCTCAAACGAAAGCTCTTGGAGTGATTGCCATAATTTTAGTCCTGAGTGTTTTAAGCAGTCTGTATTTTTGGAGTAAACCGTATTTTTTGATTTTAGCCGGAAGCTGGTTTTTGATAGCGACATTTTACAGTTTGCCGCCGATTCGTTTAAAAGAGCGCGGCACGGTGGGAATTTTATTCGTTGTAATGGCTCAGCGGTTGATTCCTATTTTGATTCTTTTTTCCGTGTTCGAATTCTGGAACGGCTGGAACGCGGCGATTCTTGCGCTTTATGTGCTTTTCAGGGGATTCTCTTCGGATCTCAATCATCAGTTGGAAGATTATCGAAAGGATCGGCAGACCGGCACAAAAACGTTTGCCGTTAGCAAAGGGTACGCCAGGGTTCGGAAGTTGTTTCGCTTGTCGCTGCATGTGGAAAGGATTCTTTTAGCTGTTATTCTTGTTCAGTTGTATTTAAATGTCTTAATAACCAACCGGATTTTACTGGTTTTTCTTTTGATTACGATTTCCGTGTATTTTTTAAGTTTAGCCCTGCATTATTTTAAAGCCTCGTACGATAAACAGGAGCGGAACAGTAATCCTTTTGATCCGTCTGCCAAAAATCTTGTCCAGTTTTTGCATCACGCCTATCCCTCTGTGGCGTTGCCGCTTGCTTTGAATGTTATTCTTACAATTGAATATCTGCCGTTTATTGTATTGCTGTTGGTGCAGATTTTAATAAGGCAGTTGTATTCGGTTGAAATTATCCGTCAAAGTTTTGTGTTTCAAATTTTGGTTAAACTTTTGAAAGTTAGAAGTTGATTATGCGGAAAATCGTATTTTTTATCGGTTTAATTTCTTTTTTACACGCGCAAACTTATATTATTCCCGATTTGCAGCGGGACGATTTTAAGAATCTTAAGACCTGGTGGTCGGTTAATGTTTCCGGCACGAATCACACCTGGGCTGTAAATAACGGATATTTTATTGGGAATCTCATCAATCCTTTGGACGGAGGCGAAGGCGGTCAATTTTTGGAAGATGAGTACGGGATGGAGAATATCGGTTTTAGTACGGCGTATTTAATGCATGTTTATGATAAGAATGACACGATAGAAATGATTATTCGGGTTCGTACTTTAAACGATCTTCCGCCGGGCAGCAGAGGGTGGGGACTTTGGCGTTCGGAAAGCGTTCCGATTACTATTAATCAGGCGACATGGTTTATTGAACAAACTGCGGATTCGGTTTATCCGTGGGCGTCCACGGAAAGTTGGTGGAGAGCAAGGATAACCCGCGGACTGCAATATGAAAAACGAGCCGAATTGACTTTCAGCGATCAGCAATGGCACACCTATCGTGTTGTCCGTTTCGCAAAACAATACTATGAACTTTATGTGGATGATGATCCCACGCCGGTGGTTTATGCGGATACCACGGATCTGGGCGGGATTTTAAACGAGGATTACGGCTTTGATTGCTGGAATGACAATCTGGTTTATTATCATACGACAAACGCCAACAGCGGGAACGATACTGTGGAGGTTTATTACAACGGCTGGATCGGGACAAGCTCTTATGTTGTGGATTATGTCGAAATTAAAAAAGGTCTTTATAAATACGGGCATTCCGTCGCGCCCCAGGGCGCTGTTCGCCTGCGCGAAGTGATTAACGAAATCGATAACGGAGTTCAGAACGGACTCTGGAAGGGTCCTTACGAGTTTACGGTGGGGGGAGGTCCCTGCCTGATTTTAGCCACGGGAAAAGCGGAAGAATTGGACGGATATGATGACGACGACGACTTGAAGATTGTGCTGGATAGTACGGATTTCGGTTTTGATTCTCCGCGCAGTTGGAACGGAGACGTTGATCAGGGACAGCCGAAGACGATTATTATTGACACTGTTCTTGCGCCGGGCACGCATCAATTGAGTTTTTACAGCGAGGTCACGCCGATCCTCTACGATGCCACGGTTCTGGAATCGCCCAACGGTGAGGTTGTCGTCAATCAAACGTTGAATGAAAGCGCGCCCGTGGGCAGTGTGGATTATTTATGGAAAACATTCAATTTCGATTGCGATTCGGGGCAGATTGCAATTTACATCAGCGGAAACGCGGACGAGGAACCGGGATGGAATTATCGAAATTATCCCGATCCGTACGGAGTGCTGCCCGATATTGACAGCACGGACGATGACGAATTACGAATAATGCTTGACGATATCGATTACGGCTGGGGAACGGACAGCGCTTTTATGGGAAATACATTGTTCGGAGACAGCAAAACCATTTTGATTATGCAGAATGTCCAAGCAGGAAATCA
Source organism: Calditrichota bacterium (assembly GCA_013151275.1). Taxonomy (GTDB): domain Bacteria; phylum Calditrichota; class Calditrichia; order Calditrichales; family Calditrichaceae; genus Caldithrix. The sequence goes on from JAADIP010000042.1 coordinate 72,678, forward strand.
TACCCTTAAATTGTACGCCAACGAAACGCCTACGGTGTACAACGTTATCGTTTATGCGGAGAACAAGCCGACGGCAAGCTCCGTCGAACAAAAAACTTCGATTATTAAGGACTATTCCCTGGGCGCCAACTATCCGAACCCGTTTAATCCTTCCACCGTAATCCCTTTTGCAATCCCCGAACAGGCAACCGTCCGACTGGAAATTTTTGATATCATGGGGCGTTCCGTAAAAGAATTGGTTAATAAAAAATACGCGGCGGGTAAATATTCGGTTGTCTGGGACGGAAAAGATGCCCGCGGAAGACCCACGGCTTCGGGACTCTATTTTTGCAGATTAAAGGCGAATAATCGTCTTCTCGTAAGAAAAATAATTAAAATGCAATAAAATAAGAGAGATAATTTAATGACATTGGAACGGACATTATGTGGCGAAAGATAATACTATTTCAAACTTTGTTGGTTGCGATTTCTTTTAGCCAAACTTACATAGTCCCCGATATTCAACGGGATGATTTTGCCGGATCGACTTTAAAGAGCTGGTGGACCAATACCATTACGCCCAGTTCCGGCTCCAATCATCAATTGTCGATTTTAAACGGGTATATGAAGGCGGATTTGATGAATCCTCTGAACGGCGGCACCGGAGGAAGACTGGACGCTACCGGCGACGGAATGGAAAATATCGGTATTGCAACGGCTAATAATCGACCCATTTACAGTAAAAATATGCTTATGGAAGCGGTTGTTCGGGTCAAAACGTTAAATACTTTGCCCGTGGGAAGCCGCGGTTGGGGATTCTGGAAATCGGAAAAAGTGCCCATTGTTTACAATCAGGCTGTCTGGTTTTTCGAACAAACCGCACATCCCGATTCGTCCTGGGCTGCAAGCGAAACCTATTGGCGCGCCTTAACCATGGACGGGATCGACCCCGCCTATCGTTTTGGCACCGATGTCTCCGCGAATAATCAGTTATGGCACACCTACAAAATCCGCCGCTACAGCGGCTCGACGGTTGACGGCTTTTACGAACATTATGTGGACGGAGTTCTGGTTCAGCGTAAGGTCCCAGCTAATTTCCCCGACGGAACCATTATTAATGATGATTATTCATTCCATGCCTGGAACGATAATCTGGTTTATCATTACACCACCAATGCCGTTTCCGGGAACGATACCGTTGAGGTTTTTTACAACGGTTGGATCGATACCAGCAGTTTTGTAGTCGATTTTATTGAAATCCGTAAGGACGGGTACGATCCGAGCTACCAGATTACTCCTACCGTATCCGATGACTTTTTGAGATTGCGTTCTTACGAAAGCGAAATAGACGACGGGCTTAGCGACGGATTGTGGAAGAGTTATTCTTTTGATACGAATGTGGGAAATACGTTTGTGATTGTGACGGCTAAAGCGGAAAGCTATGACGGCTACGACGGCGATGACGATTTGAAAATCATAATCGACGGATCGGATTACGGGTACGATAATGTCAATAGCTGGAACGGGGATGTGGATGACGGACTGCCCAAAACGCTTGTGTTTACCCCGTCGCTTTCTTCCGGCAGCCATACGATTGAGCTTTACAGTCAGACTACTCCCATTCTGTACGATGTTAACGTGCTTTCCGCGCAGGAGGGTACGCTGGTGTTAGATCAAACGCTGAACGAAACCGCCCCTTCCGGCAGCAGTAATTATCTTTGGAAGGAATTAACCTTTAGCTGCGACGCGGGTCCGGTAGGTATTTATGTTAGCGCCAGCGCGGACGAAGAACCCGGCTGGAATCATCAAAACGCTTACATCGACAGCACGGACGACGACGAGCTGCGGATTGAACTCGACAACACGAACTTCGGTTGGGGAGGAGACTATGGGTTTGTGGGAAATACTCTGTTCGGCGACGTGAAAACCGTGCTCATTAAAGACACTTTGACCGGCGGCAGCCACACTTTAAAATTGTACGCCAACGAAACGCCCACAGTCTATCGCGTGATGGTCTTTGCCCAGAACGGAGATTATTCTCTGCCCGTGAGCCTTTCCGCTTTCAATGTAAATCTTCTGTCTAATTCCGTCCGGATTACGTGGACTACGGAAAGCGAAATCGATAATTTAGGATTCAATATTTTCCGCGCCGAATCCGCAGACAGCGTTCTCCCTTCGCAGGATAAATTCGTTCAGATTAATAAGCAATTGATCCCCGGGCAGGGAAACTCTTCTACCTATAATCACTACTCTTTTGAGGATGTCTTTGCTCCGCAAAAGGAATATGTCTGGTACCGGCTGCAATCGGTAAATCTGGACGGAAGCAGACAATTCCATAAACCCGTTGCCGTTCGCATAGGCGATTCTCTGATTCCCCGCGAGACGCAATGGTTTCCCAATTATCCGAATCCGTTCAACCCGGTTACAAACATTCGTTTTAAAATTGCCGAACAAGAATACGTCCGGATTACGATTTACGACCTTCACGGGCGGCGCATCCGGAACTTGTGGCAGGGCGAAGTTAAGCCGGGCTATCATCGCTTTCAATGGGACGGGCGCGACGAGCAGGGGGTAATTAAAAGCGCGGGAATTTATTTCTATCAAATAAAAACATCCCGTTATCAACACACGGGTAAAATGACGTTGCTTAAATAAATGAAAAGCGCTCGTTTTCTGACGGCTGTTTCACTCTTTTTGATTACGCCTCTGGGATTTTTAACCAAGGCTTACAACGGAGCCGGCGCCCATTGGGTTAATGATTCCCTGGGCGGCGTGCTGTATGTGATTTTCTGGTGTTTGGCGGTTTATTGGCTGTTCCCTTCCGTATCGATTAAAAAAATTGCGTGGTGGGTGTTTACGGTTACCTGCCTGCTGGAGTTCGCTCAGTTATGGCATCCGCCTTTTCTTCAGACGTTGCGCTCGTATTATTTGGGAAAGGTCATCCTTGGCACAACGTTCGTCTGGAGCGATATTCCGCATTACGCTGTCGGCGCCCTAATCGGATGGTATTGGCTGCATCGGATTCAAATCCGCTCCGGGATATCCGTCCCTTCAAATAAAAATTCTTAGGAAAAGTACATTTTAAATAACACTAAAGGTAGCGGCAATGATTCCATCCCACCTTTTTGAATGGTTCTATTTTGATGTGCACCAGCAAGACGGTTTTGATTTTGTCTTAAGCTTTCATACCTTGCCCTTCATGTCTCAATTTGAAGTCAGTATTTTTGATTTGTTCGTGTATCGCGAAAATCAGCCGTTTTTTCACAAGTATTTCGCCATACCGCTTAATCAATTTGAATTTGAGCAGGGAAGAAAAAAAATCGTACATCCCAAAGATCCGAAACTCTTGTTCAGCCGAAGTAAAAATCTGGTGAAAATCGATGCCCAAACACGGCGCTATGAACTTAAACTGAAAATGATCAATCAGGCTAAAGACGATCGTATTCAGGAACTGGATTTATTCACGGATGTAAATGATCAACAATCCTTTTCCTGGCATCTGTACATGCCTCAGGCGCGGGCGGAGGGCGTGTTCCGTTATCTTGATGAAAGTGAAAACAAATGGAAAGAAATAACCATTTCGGGCAAGGGCTATCACGATGCCAACCGCGGCAACGTTAATCTGAAAAAAGAATTAAAATCATGGATCTGGATGAAAATTTATTTTAACGACGAATTATGGATTGTGGGAAAGATTATTTTGCTTAAGGGAAAGGAATTCAATGTTTTGGTAAAGTCCTTGCCTTCAAAGCAGGAATACACGACAAAAGCGAATATTGAACTGAATTCCAAGAGAATCGAAATTAAAAGTCCCATCGGAAACCTGAAGGTGGATTTCACGAAGACCGTCCAAATTGACGATCTGCGTTTTTTGGTTCCCTCTTTCCGATCGTATTTAGGCTGGGCTGGTAAAATTCGCGAAGTTTTAGCGGCGGTTAGTCTGGAAAACAATCCGATGAAAGTATTCAGAAATATTTTAACAAACGGCAAATATCGTCGTCATCGCTGGTGGGGTAAAACCGGCGGCGGCAAACAGGTGGAAATATTCGGGGAAGAAATGATACTGAATGAGTAGATTCATAATCGACGCCTCCGAAAGAGTATCCTTAAAACAGGTCGGTCAAAAGGCTGCCAATATTTCTTTTTTGATGCGCAAGGGCTTTCTGGTGCCCGAATCGGCGTTCATTCCCGTTAAGGTTTGCCGCGCGTTCCTGAAAGAATGCAAAATTCACGGGGAGATAGAGCGGCTTATCCACAGGGTAAAATCGGCGGAAGAAGGTTTGAATCTTAAAACCGAACTGGCGCAAATTCGGCAAAAAATCGTGACTCACCCGCTCGGTTCCGATTTTGAGAACGCTTTGGCTAATCTGGCGCAAAGCTGGAAAACCGGAGGAATCGAAGCTCTTGCCGTGCGTTCTTCGGCGGTGAACGAAGACCGCGCCGGACATTCGTTTGCCGGGCAGTATCACAGCGAACTCAACGTTCCGCTTGAAGCGTCCGCCATTGCTCATGCCGTTCGCAAGGTGTGGGCGTCGTTGTTTTCGGACGCCGTTTGGGATTATTGCCAAAAGAACCGCCTGCCTTTGCCCGCTTTTGAGATGGGCGTTATTCTGCAGCGGATGGTTAACGCGCAGTTTGCAGGTGTGGCTTTTTCGCAGAATCCGGCTTTTCCCGAAAAGGACGAACTGCTTATCGAGTACGTGGCGGGAATCGGCGATAAGTTGGTCGATGGCAGGGTAACCCCGGAAGAGCTGGTTGTTAAAAGAGAGAAAGCGGAAGCGGGGAAGCCGATCGATGTGACGGGTAAAAAGAAGCTCCCCGGGATTGATGAATTTATCGGCGAACTTTTGCGGCTTGAGCGGATTGTAGCCGAACCCGTTGATGTGGAATGGGCGTTTGGCGACGGTCGCTATTTTTTCCTTCAATTCCGTCCCATAACCACGCTTAAAGACGTCGTAATCTGGACAAACGAAAACGTGGGCGAGGTAATCCCCGATGTGGTTACGCCGTTTAGCTGGAGCGTTTTAAAACCGATGTCCAACGGCGCCTATCGGTATTTTCTCAGGAACGTGGGCTTAAAACTCGGACAACGGGAGCTTTTTACTCTGTACGAGGGCAAGGTTTATTTCAACCAAATGGCGTTTCGCCGGGTTTTGCAGGCTTTTTATTTGAGCACCTATCTGGGAAAAGGAGAGCGCAATCCGTTCCGCCTTTTGAAAAATGCGTTTAAACTCGGCTATCTGTTGTTGCGCCTGAGTTTGTTTCTGCAAATTCTGCCGCGGCGGATAAATCGAATTCAAAAACGAAAAGTATTCAAGCGTAAAAAGGTCGATTTAAGCGGCGCGGATTCCAAACGACTTCTTGCCGATATTAAGGGAATTTTGGCTGATCTTCAGCGTTTGATGAATTTGCACATTGCAACCACGATTTTTGCCGAAATTTTTTATCAGATTCTTGATAAGATGTGCAGGGAAAATCTGAAGGTTCCCGATATCGATGCCAGTAAACTGCTGCAGGGAATCGGCGAAGTGGAAAGCACGCGCTCGACCCGCTCGTTGTGGGTATTGGCGAAATGGATCAGGCAGAATCCCAGGTATCGGGAAAAATTTTTGAATCAGTCTCCAGACGAGATTGCCCGCTGGGTTGCCGGTCTTCCGCAGGGCGAGCCGTTGAAAGAGGGGATTGATCTTTTTTTTGAGGAGTACGGTCACGGCGCTTTACACGAATTCGAGATCATTTATCCGAGATGGCGGGAAGACCGTTCCTATATTTTTCGATCGCTGCAAGCGTATGTGAAAAAAAGCGAGCCGGAGTTCGATTTTGCGAGACGCCTGAAATCTATGGAAAAAGAGCGTCGGAAGCTGCGCAGGCAGGCTATTGATTCATTAAAAATTCCGCAAAAATTTTTGTTCGGATATTTGCTTAAAAAGGCAGAATATTTTAGCTTTGAACGCGAAATTTTAAAACAATGTCTGATCATGGGATTTGACCGGTTAAAACAAAATGCGGTTGAACTCAATAAACGCTATTTTGATGATCCGCAGGCGATTTTTTACCTGAGGCTCGATGAGATCGACCAACTGGTAAAGAATGACGGACTGAAATCCGGGTTGTTGAAACAAGCGGCGGAGCGAAAAGAGGAACGTTCGCGGCAAATGCTCGTCAAACATCCCGACCGCCTGAAACAGACGGGCGATCGGTGGATTCCTTTAACGGAAGAAGAAGCGCCCGAAGGAAGTTTGTCGGGAATTCCCTGCAGCGCGGGGGTGGCGGAAGGCAGGGTTCGCGTCATCCTGCAGGCGGAGCGGAGCGGCGCCTTGCAAAAGGGTGAAATTCTGGTTACCAGAGCGACCAATCCCGGTTGGACTCCGCTAATGGCTTTGGCGGGCGGAATTATTACCGAAATCGGCGGAGCATTGTCGCACGGGGCGATTATTGCCCGTGAATTCGGGATTCCCATGGTAGCCGCCGTTAAAGACGCGACCGGTCGATTAAAAGACGGACAAAGTATTCGTATTAACGGACAGAGCGGAACGATTGAGATTTTAGAAAAGGAGTAAACAGAATCCGATGAAACGCGTGTTGCTAATTCCCAGTGATCACGGCGGCGGACGGGGACACGTCTCGCGGTGCATCTATTTGTCTAAAAAATTGCAGGCGTCCGGCGTTAATGCGGCGCTGGTGCTGGAAAATAAACACTTTAAAGCCGGCATCGATTCCGGAATTCCGACCTATTTGTTAAACACCCGAAAAGAAAAATATCTTAAATTACAGTTAAAAAAACCGCATCTGCCGAAAATAGAGATGGTGGATTCTCCGTCCAAGCCTCCGGTGTTTCTGGTTTTTGACGGTCTTGCTTACCAGATTCCCAGAGACGAATATCTCTCTCAGAGAATCGTTCGGCGCCGGTTCAGGCAGTTGGAAAAAATTGCCGAACGTTTTAAGCCGGATGTGTTGATCGGGGATACGCATTTTCTGACCTTTTTGCTGGGTAAAAAACTAAATATCCCGGTTGTTCAAATTACCAGACTGGCTGGATTCCCGCCCGATCCCAAATTCTTCTGGTGGTTAAAGCAGCCGCCGCGCCTGATTCACCCCGACGCTCTGCAGCCGTTCCGGGTTCTATTGGATTCTTTGGCTGTGACCGATGTTCAAAAAACGGAAGATTTGCTGCGCGGTGATCTCTATTTAATTCCTTCGTCGCCTTCCATGGAACCGGTTGACGGAAAGCAAAAAAATATCGTTTTTTCGGGAGCGTTGAGCGAAATTTCTGATGTGGTTCAGAAAATCCCTTTCTTTGACGAACAAAATGAAGTGCCTAAAATTTACGTCACCACCGGCGGAGGCGCCAACCGTTTTAGCGAACAACGGTTTTTCGAAGCCGTTCTAAAGCTGTTTGATCGTACGGATTTTAAGGTGCTCGTCTCCACAGCGGGCACAATTCCGGCAAAAACCTTTAACGGTCGGTCGGCAAATGTTTTGTTTACCGATTGGGTTGACGGCATCTCGGCAATCCGCAAGAGCGATCTGGTTATTCACCACGGCGGCTACGGCTCAACCATGGAAATTCTTGTTTCGGGAAAGCCGTCGATTGTGATCCCCTTTCATTCGGAGCAGGAAGGCAACGGCAGGCGATTAAAAGAATTGCGGGTCGGCGAAATTTTTCTGCCCTATCGCGGCGAATTAAAAGAACTTAAATTCGGTTGGCCCTACGGCGTTTATACCATGTTAGGGGGCATGGAACTGAATCTCGACCGGACGCAGATTTTCCCTTTGATCGAACAAATTTACGATCAGTCGCTTTACGAACGGCTGAATAAAATAAAAGATGAACTAACGGAGCTGCAGAAGAATTTTGATCCCCTGGAATTGTTGAAATCCCTGTGACGGGTGGAATTCCCTTAATTACACTTTGTCATGATTTAGTTAAGCGTTAAGCGTGTAAGGGTTAATGGTTAAGCGGAACCGGTTGCTGGTCACTCTCCGTTCCCTGAGCATGTCGAAGGGAGCCTGTCTATTTACTTTGTAACTAATCACGCATTACATCCTTGTCACTCGTCAATCATCACCCATTTTTCCCTTTATTCTACGTTGAAGATCACCCCTTTTAATTTCTCCCCTTCGAACGCCGAAGGCAATGGGGGGCTTTAATCAAACCACGCAATCTCTGAATGTAAGTGCAATTAATTCCCTAAACTTCTAAACAACTAAACAACTAAACTTCTACTTCTCGTTACTCATTACGCTTCACTGCTTTCTGACAATCTTTTAATTTACCCTTTCTCCTTTAATCTTTTTCCTTTAATCTTTAATCTTGCCCATCACCCCTCGTCCCTCTGTTTTTCCCGCCCAATCCTAAACAATTAAATCCCGGCTTCCAAACTTTTACAAAAATATAGTTGAATCTTAGTTTTTTATGTAACATATTACCTTTTTAATACGTAATACATTACATAAATGACGGAGAGATAAAAAATGAGAGAAGAAGCGATATTGGAAAAGATGAAATTTATTTTCGGAAGCATTTTCCTGATTGCACATAAATGGCAACATAAAGGCGATCAGTATCTGGCTGAAGACAATTTAACTACAAAGCAATGGTTATTGCTGACTGTCATTGTAAAATTCTTTGATTCTCCCCCGACGCTCGGTCAGGCAGCGAAAGCCATGGGCACATCAAGACAAAACGTAAAGCAGATCGCCTTAAAGCTGGAAAAACGCGGTTTTGTAAAAATCAAAAAGGATGAAAAAGACAGTCGGATTCTCAGACTCGAGGTCACCGAGAAAAGCCATCGATTCTGGGAGAATAGAGCCGACCGGGATAAGGAATACATTCTCGGCTTGTTCGAGAATCTGTCTGACGCAGATATAGAAATGTTGAGTCAGGCGCTTAAAAAGATAATGGTCAAATAAATCAAAATTTTTAATAGGGAGGGGAGGAATGGAACGAAAAAATATCTCAGTTTTTGCATTTGTTTTGGTTTTGTTTTTTTCAATCCTCATTACAGGAGGTTGTTCTTCAATGAATCGATTAGTCAAAAAAGAAGTAAACGAAATTTTTCAGAATGCCGCAGTGTCCAAAGAAGTTATTAAGTCGGAAGACATAGCGGGACTACCCGAACCCGTACGGCGCTGGCTGAAATATTCGAATATCATCGGGAAGGAAAGAATCCGGGTTGTCCGGTTAAAACAAAAGGGATTTTTCAGAACAGGTCCGGACAAAAAGTGGATGCCGTTTGATGCCAGAGAATATTACACAACCGATCCGCCGGCTTTTATCTGGTCTGCAACCGTCAGGATGGCGCCCTTAGTTCCTTTAAAAGTAAGAGACAAATACGCTGAGGGAAAAGGCAAAATGCAGGTAAAGCTCCTGGGCTTATTCTCTGTTGTCGATGAAACGGGAGACGAGATTGATCAGGGCGCCATGGTGCGCTATTTAAACGAAATGATGTGGTTTCCGTCCGCCGCATTAAATGATTACATCAAGTGGGAGCCCGTTGACGACAACTCGGCTAAAGCGACCATGAGTTATCAGGGAGTAACCGCCTCGGCGATCTTCTATTTCGATGAAGAGGGTAAAGTCACCAATATGATCGCAGAACGAGCCATGTACGAAGACAACGCCTTTGTTTTCAAAAAATGGTCAACACCTATTACGGAACACGGAGAGCTCAACGGCATCCGAATCCCTGTTAAAGGCGAGGGCGTTTGGCTTTTGGAATCCGGCGATTTCTCCTACATCCGGCTGGAAGTCACGGACATTGAATATAATGTTCCTTCCCTGTATTAAAAGGAGTCTTTAAATGACGCGCAAATACTTATCTTTGATTATTCCGTTTTTTGTAATAATAAGCTGCGGCAGCACAAAAAATTCTCTGGTAATAGATACCGATGCTTCAACCGTTTCTGTTCTTGCCGGAGTTTCAGCCGGCGGGCTTGTGGAAAATACGTCAATGTCCGGGATTTCCGGCAGTTCCGATATTGACGCTATCACCGGAGCAACGAACAAATCTTACAATGCCGGTATTCATTATGAAATGAATATCAACGGGCACAGGCTCGAAACAGGATTGGATTACATAGGTTTTGATCAAGCCGTGGAATATGATATGCCCTCTTTTTCTGTTAACGGAAAAAGAACGTTCCGATTTTATCAATTGAGGGTGCCGGTTACGTATAACCTGGGATTCTTCAGGAACAGCCGGAACTTTCCGCGGTTTGTTCTGAAGGCAGGATTCTCCGTCGGATACACCTTTTCCAAATCAATTACCGATTATGGCAGCCTCCCCGATTACAAATTCACCGGCTGGGATTATGGTCCTACTTTGGGCGTTTCTTTTTACCCGATTCAACTTAGTCGGGGTTACAGAATAGGCGTTTATCTGGACTTATACCGGGGCAGTCAAATTTATGAAGATGCGTATCACCGGGCTGAAGGCATCGGCGGACAGAGTTTTGTTAAATTCGGGCTTGTCCTGCAGCCGTTAAATTTAAAATTATGAAAAGATAAAATATTTTTGCGGGAATTATTCGTAATTCCGACTGCGCCAGCCGGGGCAATCCATTTAAAAATAGCCATATCCAAAGAGGATAATGTGCTTATCGCTCAGCCAGCGGGACGCCCCCCGATCCCGTTAGAGCCGAACAAACGGCACTGCTCCGGCTGGTTTAATATTAAAGTTTGCACAGGAAGAAAATAAGATTATGTCGGTGACCATGAGTTGACTGAAGAACAATAATTACATTACATTCCGATATAATAAAAAAATTAGCAATGCCGGGAAAAATTTTAAAGAGGAATAAAAGATGAAGATTGTGTTTGTAATTATAATTGCGTTTCACGGACTAATCCATTTGTTAGGGTTTGTCAAAGCTTTTGAATTGTCCGAAATAAAAGAGCTGACACAACCCGTTTCAAAGCCGTTCGGAGTATTGTGGCTGGTGGCTTTTCTACTGCTTATTGCCACCGCTTTGCTCTTTGCCCTTAAAAATAATTATTGGTGGGAGTTGGGCATAATCGCCGTCCTGATTTCGCAGATGCTGGTTGTTATTTTCTGGCGCGACGCCAAATTCGGGACAATTCCCAATATTATTATTCTTTTGGTGAGTATTAATTCCTACGCCAACTACATTTTGATGGCGGATTAGATGTAAGATGACTGTTCTGATACGCACCGCTTATCTATATTTATTGAAATAATTTTAGCTATTGACCAAAATTGACCGGAAAAAAATCTTGCAGGAATAACAGCCCATTTAATCGGTTACAAAACGGACCAAATAAATTTCCGGCGTTCGGAAAAAGGATCGGAGTAAAACATGAAATACCATCACATCGGGATACCCACCGACAAAAAGCTGAAAGATGAAATACATCTGAAGCATTTAAAGATGTACGTCAGCGGTTTCGGGGAAAATCCGTACGGAGTGGAGTGGATCAGATTCGAGGAGGACGCTCCCTATCCGGAGATCGTCAAAACGATTCCTCACGTGGCGTTTGAGGTTGACGATCTGGAAGACGCCATAAAAGGAAAGAATGTGATTATTCCGCCCAACAGTCCGGCGCCGGGAGTGCTTGTGGCGTTTATTGAAGACAACGGCGCTCCGATAGAGTTTCTTCAAATTGACAGAACGGCGGCAAAAGCGCCCGACGCCGCTCATAATCACACCATTAACGATGATTAAGGGGGGAAAGAATATGCAAACAATATTGGGCTCGGGCGGAGCCATCGGAACGGAGCTGGCAAAAGCGCTTAAAAAGTTTACCGATGAAATCAGATTGGTAAGCCGTAACCCCAAAAAGGTCAATCCCACAGACGAACTTATGTCGGCAGACCTGTTAAACGAAGCCGATGTTCGGAAAGCCGTTCAAGGCTCGTCCGTGGTTTACGTTACGGTTGGGTTTCCTTACAGCGCAAAGGTGTGGAAGAAGAGCTGGCTGAAACTTATGAGCCATGTAATTAAGGCTTGTGCGGAATACGGCTGCAAACTGGTTTTCTTCGATAATATCTATATGTACGACCCCGATCATTTGAACGGGATGACCGAAGAAACACCGGTGAACCCGCCGAGCAAAAAGGGCAAAATCCGGGCTGAAGTAGCCGATATGATTATGGACGCGGTAAGAAAAGGCGAACTAACGGCTTTGATCGCGCGGTCGGCTGACTTTTACGGTCCGGGAATCAAAAATACCAGCGTGCTTACGGAAACGGTTTTTAATCCCCTGAGCAAAGGGAAAAAGGCGATGTGGCTGGGTTCGGTCAATTTCAAGCATTCCTTTACTTACACTCCCGATGCCGGAGTTGCAACCGCGCTGCTGGGAAATACCGAAGACGCATACAACGAGGTCTGGCATTTACCCACAGCGCCGGATCCGTTTACCGGTAAAGAATGGATAGAGGCAATCGCCGAAGAAATGGGCGTAAAACCCAAATATCAGGTAGTGTCGAAATTTCTTGTGAGAATTGTCGGATTGTTCGTGCCCGTTATGAGAGAGACGGTTGAGATGATGTATCAATACGACAGGGATTATGTTTTTGACAGCTCGAAATTTGAAAAACGTTTTGATTTTAAACCGACGCCCTACATCGACGGAATCAGGGAAATCGTTAAAGCGGACTATAATTCGATAATTACTCAAAAAAACAGATGACATTAAAGCCGCGACTTAAAGACGAACTTTTTACCAAAATATTCAATGCTAAAATGAAGCGTGATGTAAAAACGGAGATTAGATGAAAAAGATTTTAATCCTTATTCTGATAAGTTTTGTGACAATTGATCTCGCCGACGCCTGTACGACTTTTGTGATGCGGGATTCGACAAATTTGATTTTTGGCAGGAATTACGATTTTGATCTGGGCTCCGGCTTTATCGTTATTAATAAAAGAGGAGTTGAGAAACGGGCAATTGCGGTTTCTGCGTGCGAACCGGCAAAATGGATTTCCGAATACGGAAGTATCACCTTTAATCAGGTCGGGATTGACGCGCCCATGGGCGGAATGAACGAAAAGGGATTGGTGATTGCGCAAATGGCGCTGCCCGAAAGCGAATATCCCAGGCAGGACGATAAACCGATACTTAATCAGTTCGAGTGGATACAATATCAGCTCGACAAGTCTGCTTCGTTGGCGGAAGTAATCGAAAACAGCAAAAAAATTCAAATTGTCCCTGTCGCCATTCCCGTGCATTATTTGATTTGTGACAGCGCAGGCAATATGGGCGTTGCGGAATTTTTAAACGGCAGGTTCGTCGTTTATCGGGGAAAAGATGCAACAATTTCGGTTTGCAGTAACATGAGCTACGGACAGTCAAAAAAAGCGGCGGAAGATTATGAAGGATTCGGAGGACAAAAACCCGTTCCGGAAAAATGGGAAAATATCCCGGACATCATTGCCATAGCCGCTTCAAAGATAGATCGATTCAAAAAAATGAAAATCGAAAATCCGGTCGATTATGGTTTTGAAATACTATCCGCAGTTGGTTCGCCGACACGAACGCAGTGGAGCGTTGTTTATGATATCGAAAACAGGCGCATTCATTTTAAAACCCTCGGTAATAAAACTATTCGAACCATCGGTTTAGAGAATTTGGATTATTCGTGCGATAGCGGCGTAAGTGTATTTAACCTGCAAAATAAGAGCGCAGAAACGGATATTACGGGGCAGTTCGTCAATCTGACAAAAGAAAATTACTTTGACTACAAAAAAAATCTGATGAACTGGTTTAAAGCGAACGTTCCCGGCTTTCCCGACATTCCGGATAAGGCGATTGAAGCGGAAGCGGAATACGCATTTAACAGAAGATGTAAATAATAAACGCCGCAGATATCGGCTTGAGAAGGACAAAAAAGACTAAGCGGTTCCGCGCGGCGTAGAACATTTCCGAATAGTTGAGAAGCTGCGCGGAGGCAGTCGGAATTTTGTGCGTTGAATTCAATTTCAAAAAAAATGAATCATATTAAAAAATTTCCCGTAAAGAAAAAAAGCGGTTCTTACAGCCGTAATTCACAGAGGTAAAATCGCCTGATTTGTTGAATCAGGGAGTCAATTCATAAAAGTTTTATTTTCATATTGGATCCATTTGAGTAAATCAAAATAACGAATCGAATATGCAGGGAAATTTCAATGACAAACAAGAAGAGCATACCGTTTATTTTATTTCTGATTTTGTTTCCGATTAACGCCCTTCTTTTTGGGCAGGTATTAAAATCAAATCAAAACAGCGAATTATTGCTCAAATTGAAGAAGGCGGCGCAATCCGGAGAAATTCAATACAAGCTGACCGAACCGTACGAAATCAAACGGTTATTGGGCAAGCCTCAAAAAGAAAGCGTTAAAAGAGACGGCGGTTTGGATATTCTTGAATACGTTTATCCTGACGTTAAAATTATTTTCGGAAAGCAACGGATTGACAAAGACGCGCTGTTTACGCTTTTGCACCTGAAAATAAAGGATAAAGCCGTAGATATCGGTCGCGATAAAAAGCTGGTATTGAGAAGCAACCGCGATCTTAAAAAACTGGACCGTTTTTGGGGCTTTCAAAGCGTTTCGTTAAAAAATCTGGATTTAAAAAATGAAGCCGACCTGTTGGCAGCCATGCCGTTTAATTCGAATACCGAATGGCCCCCTCCCGATAAGCTTCCCGCCGGGTTTAATCCCCGACAATTGCTGAAGGAAGGAAAGAATCCCGGTTTGGGCATCCGCTCTTTGCACGCGGAAGGGATTACCGGAAAGGGCGTCGGAATAGCCGTTCTGGATCAGCCTTTGCTCCTTGGGCACGCGGAATACGTTTCGCGTCTTATCCGCTATGACGCGACCGGTCTTGCCGGATTTCCGCCTCAGATGCACGGCTCGCCTGTTTCATCCGTTGCCGTGGGAAAAGACATCGGCGTGGCGCCAGGAGCGACTCTTTCTTATTTTGCCGTGCCCATGTGGGAAAAAGATAATACGGGTTATATCCGCGCCTTCCGCCGTATTTTTGAGTTAAACCGTTCCTTGCCGGAAGACGAAAGGATTCGCGTGGTGAGTATCTCCGACGGCAGGTTCGCGGGCAAAAGAAGATACCGGGAATGGTTGAACGTGCTTAAAGAAGCGAATGAGAAAGGTATTTTTGTCGTGACGTGCGATACGAGTTTCATGAGATTCGGGACATTGAATTTAATTGAAGGTAAAGACCCCGATTTGCCCGAAAGTTACCGACCCGGCAGGTACTGTTCCCAAAAGGATGAGTTAAGGATTCCGACAGGCAATAAAACCGTTGCCGGCTATGAAGGCGTGAACGTCTATACCTACGAAAGAGAAGGGGGCAGAAGCTGGGCTGCTCCCTACATCGCAGGATTGGCTGCTCTGGCTTTTCAGGTGAATCCAAAAATAACTCCCGAAAGGATAAAGGAGCTGCTGATTCAAACAGCCGTCCGGACATCCGCCGGTCCGGTGATTAATCCCGCAGGTTTTATTAACAGGGTTAAAGGGGAAATCAATGGCACAAACTAAATTCGGATCCGCTTTTATCCTTTCGGTCTTTGTAGCCGTTTTGTCGGTTATCGCTTCGGCGGGCGGACTTTTGATTGACGGGTTGTACAGGGATAATCTCTGGGCGAGGTCGCAATGGTACGGCAACGATCTGGTGACGCTTTTTGTGGCTGTTCCCGTTCTTGTGACTGCAATGATCCTTGGGAAGCGCGGTTCTCTGCGGGCGCAACTGGTCTGGTTTGGAATGTTGGACTATGCTCTTTACAATTACGCCTTTTATCTGTTCGGGGCGGCGTTTAACCGCTTTTTTCTGATCTACGCGGCGCTGTTTGCCCTTTCTCTTTTCGCTCTTATTTTCGCACTGGCTAATTTGAACGTCAACGAAACGGGTCGAAAATTCCGCGAAAAAACGCCCGTCAAATGGATAAGCGCTTACATGTTTTTCTGGGCGTTCGGCATCGGCGGGCTGTGGATCGCTCAGTCGATAGCTTTTGCGATTACCGGTAAATTGCCGCAGGTGATCATCGAATCGAACCATCCCACCAGCGTGGTATTCGCTTTGGACTTAACGCTGCTGACTCCCTTTCTGGTACTCGGCGCGATCTGGCTTTGGAAACGCAAACCCTGGGGATATGTACTAAGCGTTATTTTAAACGTTAAAGGAGCGGTCTATGCTCTGGCGTTAATCGCCATGTCTGTTTACGCGGCTAAGGCGGATATTCCCGGCGCCTCGGCTTTGATACCGTTGTGGTCATTTTTTGCCGTTGCCTGCCTGATCGCTTCATGGCTCCTGCTCCGGAATTTGAAAAAATCGGACACTCCTTCAACTCTGCTTCGGTAAAATGATTTCATATCAGAAATCAGGACGTCCGACTTTATAAGGGCGAACGAATTATTCGCCCGAAATACTTATTATTTTGCCGGACATTTGCGGTTACGTGATTCCTGCTTCGGCGGTGTTACGCAGGAATCTTTAGGGATGTAAGTTTAAATTTTGCAGAACTCAAATTTTAAACAATAAGGAGAAATTAACGTGAAAAAGTTATTACGATTTCGTTTCTCAAAATCAGCCGTTTTACTTTTTGTGATTTTTTTCGGATTATCCTTTTTATCGGCAAAAGACGGTCAAACCGTTTTCGGTCACTGGGAAGGTAAAATCGAACTGCCGGGTTCGCCTCTTGATATTGATATCGACTTTTCCGCAGCCAATGACAAATCAATCGTCGGCGATATTTCCATTCCCCTGCAGGGCGCAAAGGATTTACCGCTTGCCGAGATCGTCGTATCCGGAAAAGAGGTGACATTTAAAATGACCGGCGTGCCGGGGAATCCCTTTTTTAAAGGAAAGATTTCCGACGACGGTCGGCAGATTAGCGGGCAATTCACTCAGTCCGGTCAGAGTTTCCCTTTTCAGATTAAACGAACGGAAACGCCCTCAGCCCGGGTACAAAAGGCATTGGACGGATTTGACGACTTTGTGTCCAAGGCGATTGAAGAGTGGAACGTGCCCGGCGTTGCCATTGCCGTTGTCAGCGGCGATGAAGTTATTTTTAAAAAGGGATTCGGATTCCGCGACGTTAAGAAAAAACTTCCGGTTACCGCGAAAACGTTGTTTGCCATAGGTTCAAGCACTAAAGCATTTACAACGTTTGTCCTTGGCGTATTGGTTGACGAAGGCAAATTCGAATGGGATAAACCGGTAAGAAACTATATCCCGGATTTCAGACTTTATGATCTTTTCGCCTCTCAGAAAATCACCCCGCGCGATCTGGTGACGCACCGATCGGGCTTGCCCCGCCACGATCTGTTGTGGTACAATAATCATAAGTTTTCCCGTAAAGAAATTGTAAGAAGACTGCGTTATCTGGAACCGAACGCAGACCTGAGAGCAAAATATCAATACAACAATTTAATGTTTCTTACCGCCGGTTATCTGGTTGAGTGTTTGACCAATCAGACCTGGGAAGAGACGGTAAAGCGGCTCGTTTTCGATCCGCTGGAAATGTCGCACAGTAATTTTTCCGTACTCGAATCTCAGAAAACCAGCGATTTCGCATTGCCTTACAAAGAAGAAGACGATAAGTTAAAACAGATTTCCTTTCGTCAGATCGATCTTATCGGACCAGCCGGGTCCATTAATTCGAATGCGGAAGATATGAGCCATTGGCTTATTGTGCATCTGAATAAGGGCAGGTTCAACAATAAACAGATAATCAACGCCTCCACTCTGGCTGATATTCACACGCCCTATATGACCACCGGCGCAACGGTAAAGCGTCCCGAGATTTCTCAACCGGATTACGCCCTGGGCTGGTTTGTGGATAATTACCGCGGGCACAAACGGATTCATCACGGCGGCAACATCGACGGCTTTACGGCGTTTGTCACTTTTTTTCCGAACGACGGAATCGGTATGGTCGTTCTGGCAAATAAAGAAGGAACGCCTTTGCCCGAAATACTCACCCGTCACGCCGCCGATCGTATTTTTAACCTTAAACCCATCGACTGGAATCAGGAAGGATTGGAGAGGCGAAAAAAAGGAAAAGAAGCGGAAAAGGAATCCAAAAAGACCAAAAAAATCGCCCGCAAAAAAGGCACAAAACCTGCGCATCGCCTTGAAGAATATGCCGGCGACTATGAACATCCGGGCTACGGTTTGCTTTCGGTGCGAAAGGTAAAAGATCATCTGGAATTCACCTTTAACGATATCAAAACTCCTCTGGAACACTGGCACTACGAAGTATTTAACGCTCTGAAGGGAGAGGATGACGCCTTCGAAAATATGAAACTGCAATTCAGAACAGATTTAAAAGGCAATGTCTCCGCCGTGGAAGTTCCTTTTGAACCAAGCGTGAAAAACATTGTCTTTACTAAAAAACCGGATTCAAAGATGTTCGATCCGGAATATTTAAAACAATTTATCGGAGATTATGATCTTGCCGGGCGCACTATCAGCATCGATCTGGTCGGCAATGTTCTTAAACTCATTGTTCCCGGGCAACCCCGATATACGCTGCTTCCCGATCTCGGAAATGAGTTTGTGCTGAAAGAGTACTCATTATTAAGCATCCGTTTTTCCTTTGACGAAAAAGGAAAGGTTAACGCCTTAATTTTGGATCAACCGGACGGGATGACCAC
>JAADIP010000110.1 GCA_013151275.1 Calditrichota bacterium
TACGCATTACGCATTACGCATTACGCATTACGCATTACGCATTACGCATTACGCATTACGCATTACGCATTACGCATTACGATGACCGGTGAAGCCTCTTAACGCTTAACCCATAACCCATAACCCATAACCCATAACCCATAACCCATAACCCATAACCCTTAACCCTTAACCTATAATGGTGACCGCCCGTTTGTCCTGAATTTTAAAATCCCTGTTTAATAAAATGTGTTCAAGATCAAATAACCAAAATGATAATGAGCGTATTTTAAAAAATATTTTTACGCGAAACATCTTATCAGTTTTAATCAAAACGCAGAAAGGGTCTTTATGTCTTTTCGTTTACCGTTTCTCCTGATTGTCTTATTCATGTTCATGAATAACTTATCGGCAAGTTCTTTTGTGGGGTATAAAAAGAACATTATTGCCGTAAAAGTGGAAGAAAATTCGTTTCAAAAAATAGATGAGAATCTTTTTCGGAACGGACTTACCGGCATTGCGGGAATAGACAAACTGAATAATGCCTATCAGACGTCTGTTGTCAAAAAATACTTCAAGCTCTCCGAATCGTTTTTGAACAACCGCAATAAAGATTTGCAGCAATGGTTATTGATTTCTTTCAAAGATTCAATCGATCCTGTGGAAGTAAGCAAAAAATATTCCGCTCTTTCCGACGTTATTGTCGCCGAACCCATAGCCATTCACGAAATCTACAAAACACCGGATGATCCCCGAGTCGGCGATCAATGGCATATAAATCAATCCAACGACGCGGATATCGATGCTTATGAAGCATGGGATCTGCAGACCGGAAATTCTTCGATTATTGTGGCGGTAATGGATACCGGCGTGGAGTGGTGGCACAAAGATTTAGCCGGAACATTAGCCGACGAGACCGATCGTTATTCGATTGCCGGTAATATTTGGATTAATACCGATGAATTGTCGAATACGGATGTTAATGTTGACGAAGACGGAAACGGATACAACGACGACTGGGTAGGATGGGATTTTGTCACCGGAAATCCGCAGCTTGTAAATCTGGGCGACGACTATGACGTGGCGGATAACAATCCCAGCGATCATGAAGGTCACGGAACCCACTGCGCGGGTAATGTGGGCGCAATCAACAACAACGGCAGAGGAGTCTGTTCTGCTGCCGGCGGTTGGGGAGAAGACGCTCAGGGCTTGGGCAACGGCGCTAAAATAATGTCGCTTCGGATTGGTTGGAGCGATTTTCCTTCGGGACGCGTTTCCATGGATTTTGCGGCTCAGGCGTTTATTTACGCGGCTGAAAACGGGGCAAAAATAGCCACGTGCAGTTGGGGCTCTTCCGAAAATTCCGCTCTTGTGGACGCCGTAAACACCTTCCTTTACGGAACGACCACTCCCGGACAAAATGATCCCAAAATACGATTAATCTTTGTCGCCGCGGGTAACGACGGAAACGAATCGCAAAACTACCTTAACAGCCGCGATGACATTGTTTCGGTTGCCGCCACCAATTCCGGCGACGATGCAGCCAGCTTTACCAGTTACGGAACATGGGTGGATATCTCCGCTCCCGGCGACAATATTTTAAGCACCGATAAAAACGGCGGATATGTCTCGTTAAGCGGAACTTCCATGTCCACCCCTATCACAGCCAGCGTTGCCGCTTTAATCTGGTCTTATGATACTTCGCTTACCGCAGTACAGGTGGAAGATTTTCTGTATCAGGGAGCGGACAATATCGATTCAAGATTAACAAGTAAATATATCGGCAAAATGGGAGCAGGAAGGGTGAGCGCCAGAGGCTCTTTGGACTTGATCATAAATCACGCCCCGATAGCCGTAGCCGACACCGCAACCGTTAACGAAGACGATTCCGTGAAAATTGCCGTTCTGACAAACGATTCGGATCCCGACGGCGACAATCTTTTGTTCTCCGTGATCGTGAATCCTCAAAACGGTTCGCTTACCCAAAACGGAGATACGCTTGTTTATTCGCCGGACGCCGATTTTTTTGGCGCCGACAGCTTCCGTTACCAATTAAACGATAACCGCGGCGGACTTGATACCGCAACAGTACGAATTACCGTTAATCCCGTAAACGATCCTCCTCAAATCGTGGGGCTTCCCAGCGACCTGTTCTTAAATGTCGGGGATTGCACAAGCCTTGGAATGGCGCAGTACGCTCAGGATATTGATACGCCGGATTCGCTGCTCTCATGGAGTTTTTCCGTGGACGATACTTTAGCCATCAGCTATTCTTACTCCGACACGACCGATACACTTGAAATTTGTTCGCTCGGTCCCACGGGAACGTTTTATCTTTACACAACTTTGACCGATGACAGCGGCGCAAGCGATCAGGATACCACTACCATTCATGTCGAAAATCCGAGTCTGGCGGGTGAAAATGATCAACCGATTCCCAAAAAATTCGACTTAAAACCCAACTTCCCGAATCCGTTCAACCCCCGAACAACAATCAGCTATCAGTTGGCAAAAGCGGAACACGTGCAAATCAAAATTTACAATACGCAAGGGCAAAGAATAATGACCCTGATCGACGGGGTGCAGCCAGCCGGATATTATAAGCTGAACTTCAATGCTCAAAATCTGGCAAGCGGAATTTATTTTTATAAAATGAAAGCCGGTTCGTTCGAAAAGATGCGCAAAATGATTCTTTTGAAGTAAAAAAGAATTTTGGATGGTAAAATAAAACTGTGACTTATAACAACTCATTGTTTTTTATATTGATTTAAACTGAAACGGTTATCGGAAAAATAATTTTACCATAATATCTAATTCTTTTAATAAAATAGCCGTTACGTATTGAGGAGGTCGAAGATTATGGCGTTTAAAAAATTTAAATTCAGCATTTTATTACTTTTTGTCTATAGCGCGCTGATATTTGCACAAACCGATCCTTTCCAGAGCCCCATCATACTGTACGACGAAAACTATGAGTGCCTGGGAGTAGCCATCGGTGATTACAACAACGACGGGTTTGACGATGTTTTTATCGCCCGCGGTAATTCAAGTGACGGGACAGCCATAACAAATTTATTATTCAAAAATAATTCGGGATCGCTTGTTTTCGACGGAAGCGCCGGTTTAACAACGGATCTGGAGCTTTCGGTCGGAGCTTCGTGGGGCGATTATAACAACGACGGTTATATCGATTTATATGTGGCTAGCGCAAAACCGGGTGCCTATCCCATTACGCCGGTTCCGCCGAACTCTCTTTATCTAAACAACGGCGACGGTACTTTTACAAAGGTGCTCAGCTCGGCAGGACCGCTTGTTACGGATTCTCTGGATTCCAGAGCTGTTGGCTGGGGAGATCGCAATAACGACGGGCTTTTAGACATATTCATCAATAACGGTAAAGTGAATTTCGGCTATAATCAGTTGGTACCGAACAGCTTTTATACCAACCTTGACGGATCATTATTTCACAGAGATTCGGTAAGCGACGTAGGAATGATCGTCAGCGACAGCACTCCTTACCAGACATTTGCCGCGGCTTTTAGCTGGAGCGATTATAATAATGACGGTTTTAGCGATATCTTTAATTGTTCGGGTTTCGCCGGAAACGGATCGAGAAACCGTTTGTGGAAAAATGATAACGGCAACGGCTTTATCGAAGTTTTAAGCAATGTCTTTCAGGATACTACCGGAGGCATACGGTTTGCCAGCGGCGGTTGCAGTTGGGGCGATTTTAACAATGACTGGAAGATGGATCTGTTTGTAACAAATCAAATCGATAGTCCCGCGGGAAATAATTTTCTTTATGTCAATTACAGCACTGCCTCTCACGATTCGTTCAAGTTTTTGGGAGCGTCAGCCGGAGATGTTTTTAATGATTGGTACTATTCTCAGGGTTCGGTGTGGGGCGATTTTGATAATGACGGAGATTTGGATCTTTATACCACCAGTCGCGGCGCGGATCCCACCGATTTGTCGCGATTGTACATCAATTCCGGTTATCCCGATTACACTCTCAGCGCAATAACGAGCGTGGTGGAACAGTTGGATCCGGGAGACGGCTCCGGAAGGGGAGAAGGCAGAGCGGTGGCTTCGGCTGATATTAACGGAGACGGCGCGCTCGATCTTGTGGTGACGCGAATCGGGAAACCCTTGCTGTATCTGAATAAAGGGAACAACTATAATTTTGTTAAATTCAAACTGACCGGAAGAGATAACTACACGAACAAATTAGCAATCGGAGCGCGGGTTAAAATCGTGGCTAATATCCCCGAACAGGGTGGCGTTACCAGACAAATGCTGGAAGTTTCCGGTATGACCGGAGGACTGGCGCAGAACAGTCAGGTTCTTCATTTCGGATTAGGCACGGCGGACAATATCGATTCCGTAATCGTTGAATGGCCCGTCTCCGGAAACGTTGACATTTACACCGATTTGGTTCCGAACGATACCTATAGTTTTCTGGAAAATGAACCGCCAAGCGCCGTTAACGAAAAGACATCCCTTGTTACTTCGTATCGGCTCGGTCAAAACTACCCCAATCCGTTTAATCCCGAAACGGTCATTCCTTTTGTACTGCAAAAGGCTGAAAAAGTAATCATCGAACTGTATGATGTAAAGGGTCAAAAAATAAGTACTCTTTATTCCGGTTATCGTCCTGCGGGCAAAAATACCATTCGCTTTCATGCAAAAAATTTAGCCTCGGGAGTTTATCTCTATTCGATAAAAGCGGGCGCTTTTAAAGCCATGCGTAAAATGATGGTTATCAAGTAGAAAATCTTGCCGGGTTAAATCAATTTTTCAAAAGCCTCCCTGTTTATTCCGGGAGGCTTTTTTTGAATTCTGGAATAAACTTCTAAACTTGCTGTTAAAATTACCGAAACTTTTAAAGGAATTATCGTAATATTTAATAACAGTTTTTATGCAAATTTGATGATCGACACAGAAAAATACAACTGTTTATTTGTATTATTAACTAACTTTAATCGGGAACATTAAATATTTTGATATTTTGAAATTATTGTCTTATACTGTAACCACATTCCCGAATGAAGCAACGGGAGGGAATTATGAAGATTTTTCCAAAACGTATTACAATTATCTCCTTTTATCTTTCACTTCTTTTTATCATATTTTCCTGTGCCGGACCTACCAGAACCGTCAAGCGCGTTCAGGTGGACGAAACGATTGATTTGAGCGGACACTGGAACGATACCGACGCCCGTTTGACAGCGGAATCCATGGTTCGTGATGTGCTTTCAAGACCGTGGCTGGAAAACTTTATCAATGAAAAAGGTCGGAAACCCGTGGTCATTGTGGGACTGATCCGTAACAGAACCAGCGAACATATCGAAACGGCGATGTTTATTAAACATATCGAACGTGAACTCCTTAACTCCGGGCAGGTAAAGTTTGTCGCCTCGGATCGCGAAAGAGAAGCCCTGCGCAGAGAACGTCTCGATCAACAAAGTTTTGCCTCTCCCGAAAGCGCGAAAGAACTGGCTAATGAATTAGGCGCCGATTTTATGCTGCAAGGCGTGATTACATCTGTCACCGATTCTTTTGAAGGTAAACGGGTCGTAAAATATCAGGTGAATCTGGAATTGATCGACATCGAAAACAATACAAAAGTGTGGATCGGACAGAAAGAGATCAAGAAATTTATACAACAAAGTAAGTATAAATGGTAAAACGCAATTATAATGTTGAAAACCCGTTTCAACAAAAAACCACTGTCAAAAATTCTTTAACTGCTTTCAATGTCTGAAAGGAATGGGTTTAAATTTTTCTTTGGATTTGATCATTCAGGTAAAATGATCCATAACCGTTAAAATTATTTGAAGTATTATTAAGGTTTTTAATCAAGATGGTATCGTTTAAAAAACTATTATACGTGTTTATTGCGGGTCTTTTTATTATTGCCTGCGCTTCTTCGATAAAGCATGCGAAATATTTTGATACCGTGGTTGCCGACCTGCAACAGGAAAACTACCAAAGCGCCATTAAAAAAGTCGAGCAGGCAAAAAAGCTTTCTCTTTATCGCAAAAAGGACCGGGTTCTTTATTATCTGGATATGGGTATCATTCATTTTTATCAGGGCGATTATCAAAAGAGCAACGAATACTTTGATCGCGCCGAAACGGCAATGGAAGAGCTGTTTACAAAAAGCGTTTCCAATGCCGCAATGTCTTTTCTGCTGAATGACAACGTGTTGGATTATTACGGCGAAGTTTATGAAAATATTTACGTCAATGTTTTCAAGGCGATGAACTACATTCAATTGGGACTGTTCGACGACGCCTTTGTCGAGATCAGACGGGTTAATATTAAATTACGCGAATTGGAAGATAAATACCGGAAATTGGTCGATTCGTATAACAGAGCCGATACCACCGGAGTTAAAATTCAATATCAGGCTTCGGAATTTTATGATGATGTCCTCGCCCATTATCTAAGTTACATTATTTACCGGGCGGACAGAAGCTATGACGACGCAAGAATAGAAATGGAAAAACTTAATCAGGCATGGGAGACACAATCGGATGTGTACTATTTTGACAAACCTTCGCCCATAAAAAATCCCGGTAACCCCGATCGCATCTATCTGAACGTATTCGGCTTTGTGGGTAAAGCTCCTAAAAAAATCGCCGTGGGAGGAATGATTACCACTTACAAGGATTATATCGGAATAAGCGATCTGTCGCAACCCATCGCCTTGCCAAGAATTCCCTTTCCCGGCATTAAAGAAGGTTATCATTTTAAATTTGCCTTTCCGGTGATGGTCAACGGAAGATCGGATATTGATCGGATCGATGTTCGTATTGACGGAAAATATGTCGGCTCTCTGGAGCTGTTAGAAGACATGGGCAAGGTGGCGCTTAAAACATTCGGCACCAAGCAAAAAATCATCTATTTAAAAACATTGGTTCGCACAATAACCAAAGGGTTGTTGGCAGCCAAAGGGAAAAAGAAGCTGCGAAAAAAACTGAAAGCAGGCGGACTTTTGGGAGCGTTGATAGATGCCGGAGTCGATCTTGCCGTTGACGCCACCGAACAACCCGATCTTCGCTGCTGGAAAACAATACCCGATAAATGTTTGATCGGCGAATACGAAATTACGCCGGGTTCCCATGATATTGCCGTTACCGGTCTCTCCGGGGACGGGACAATTCTTTATTCAAAAACTTTTCCTGATTATTTCGTAAAAGACGGTGTAAATCTTGTTCATTTTACAACACTGCAGTGAGTTTAAGTTCGGGAGCGGAAAAATGAAATTTTTGATGAAATTTGTTTTGGTTGTTTTATTAGTTCAATTTACCAATTGTACTTATGCCCAAAAAGGGAAAACAGTACAAAAGGGAGATGAACGTCCGCAATGGATTGATAATCCTTATTCATTCTATTCCGAACGCCAATATCTGGTGGGCGTTGGAAGCGGAGACACGCGCGAAGCGGCGGAAAAAAACGCCGTCGCGCAAATCGCCAAAATTTTTAAAACGGACATCCGGGTCGATGAAACGCTGATCGAAAGCGTTTTGGAAAGCAGCAAAGGAAAGAAATCGGAGTTGTCAACGTCTTCCGAAATTTACAACCGGACGCGGATTAAGAGCGATCAGCAGTTAAAAAACGTTAAAATCGATCAGGTCTATTTTTCGGAAAAGGACGGAATGTATTACGCCCTGGCTTATCTCGACCGCGTTGAAACTTCGGCGCTTTACGAACAGGATTTTAAGGAAAACGATCGGCTGATGCTTGAGTATTTTCAAAAGTCCCGGAACGAAACTAATAAATTACACCGATTGTCCGATATTAACAAATCCATTGCTCTTTTCGAGATAAACCGTTTAATCAACGAGCAATACAAAGTGCTTACCGGCGGAAACGTACTGACTCCTTCTGTTTCAAAAAGCGAACTTGACCAGGCGTTGCGTTCGATCAGGGAAAAAATCTCTGTAAGTTTAGCCGCCGGTTCCGATACTCCCCAAGAGGTCGGAGATTATTTGCGCGAAATCATCGGAAATATCGGATTTAAAATTGTTGAGCAAAACGCCGATTTCGTTATTAAATATGAATTGCAAACGGAAAAGAGCAACCTCAACCGACCGGGAATTGTGGCTTTAAACTGGCATTTAAAAATTGATGTGGTTGATCGGGTTAATAATTTTACGCTAAAGACATTTAATATGAATAAACGTACCGCGGCTATTTCCGAAGGGGAGGCAAAGGCAAAAATTTTAAGAACCGTAAAGGAGAATTTAAAGACTAAATTTTATCGTCAATTGATGGATTACCTTAATTCTTTTTGAATCTCATAGACCTGAAGGTTTAATTTTGATATAGATCAATGAAAAGTAACTGTTTTTTATTCATAATTAACTTAAATCATTAGCGGGTTCAATCAATTAAAGGAGAATATCATGAAGCGTTTTGTTTATTATTCATTTGCAATGCTTCTAACCACCGCCCTAATTATGTCTTGCGGAAGTACAAACAAAAAAGTCGCTGCCACCGATCCGGGCGCCATGGAGGTTATGGAAGATCCTTTTCAGGATTTAACTGACATGGCTAATCAGATAATCGAAGCCGGAGGAATTGCGGCTGTGGGACAGGGTACTTCTGCGCGTCAGGATCTGGCAAAGAAAAAAGCTGTTACCGATGCACAAGGACAATTGGCTGAAATTTTTAATTTAAAGGTACAAAAGCTAAAAAAGAGCTTTCAGGAAGAAATAGGCAGCGCCAACGATTCCGAGATCAACGAAGCTTTTACCACGGTTACCAAAACTTTGACCAGTCAGCTGCTTCGCGGCGCGATTACTAAAAAGGTAAAATACATGCGCAACAAAGAAACCGGACAAATCACCGCCGCCGCGGTTGTTGCCATTGAACCGAACACCGTCAATATGTCCATTTTGGATGAAATGAAAGCCAAAAAGCCCAAACTCTACGAACGCTTCAGAGCAAGTCAGGCTTATGACGAACTGAAAAAAGAGATGGAAAATTACGAAAAACAGCAGAATCAAGGTTTCTAATTCTGAACAGCTTTGGGGAAGACCGGATAAAGGTCTTCCCTTTACCTCATAAAGTGTGATTACAACTCTTATGAAATTTCTGAAAATTTTGTTATTAACCGGACTTTTGATCCCTTTTGAGCTGTTCGCAATTGAGCGTTATCCGGAATGGTTCTTGTTTCCCGCCAAATATCCCCAAGTTATTACGGGATATTCTTACGGAGGGAACAGCGCGGTTTATGACGCGGAAAACATGTATTGCGCTTTAAAATCATGCGTCGTTTACGGAACGCTGGAAATTTTTGACGCTTCGGATCAATCGCAATGGTTAAAAAATTCCAATTATTACTATTATTTTTCTCCGGATTCCGTTGAAAAGATTCATGGCAGACTTGTGTCGATCG
Source organism: Calditrichota bacterium (assembly GCA_013151275.1). Taxonomy (GTDB): domain Bacteria; phylum Calditrichota; class Calditrichia; order Calditrichales; family Calditrichaceae; genus Caldithrix. The sequence goes on from JAADIP010000110.1 coordinate 9,389, forward strand.
ATTCTTTCCAGACAAATATTTTAACCGGGGATTACATTTCCGCTTTCATGCTCGATTCCGCCGCTTCCGTAAACAGCGGCTGGGTAAACGTGGACGAGTTAACGCCGCCCTCATGGATTGACAAAATATTCTGGCAGGATCAACAATACTCTTACGGAGTGGGAATGTACACTTCCATCGGCAATGAGAACGACGCCTGGAAAACGGCGGAAGAACAAGCCATCTTTGCTATTTTGAATAATCTTGCGGTGGGCTATTATAAATTACAATTCTCGATGAACGAAACAACTTATCATCCGTCTATGATCGAAGAAATCTCTTTTATTCGTTTAAAATATCTTTTAAAAAACATTCAGATTTTAGAGCGATATCCTGATGTTAAAAATAAATTGTATTACGTTTTGGTTCGAATCCCCAATCGGGATATTATTTCCCCTATGCTTAATCGCAAGCCAGGAGGCGGATAATCGTTAATAAGGAAGGGGTTAGGGTATGTGGAAAGTTTTATTAAGCTTAATGTGTGTTATTTCATTTACCTACGGTTACGATTTTAAAGTAACCGTCAAATGGGATGAAATGAGTATGAGCGGCGAGGCTGAAGCCATTTTACAATATTATCACGACGGCAAAGTTGAAGCTATTCGCGGTAACCTGAGCAAGCCTTCAAGCGACGGAAACGTTACGGTCAACCGCACTTTAACCGGCGGGTCGCAGGAGTTTATTATCAATAATTCCAAAGGTTACCTGTTTAATATCTGGGTAATTAATGATCTTATGGACGAAGAATTTGCCGAGGAAGAAGATTATTACATGCTCTCCAATGCAAAAGTGGAGGTGTGGATAGAAGATCGCGTTAACCACGGCACTTTTCAGGTTAAATTAAAAGAAAATGTTCCGGGTTTGGTTTTCAGAGCGGGCGCCATAGTCGATGGGAATTTTTACAAATTTTATGAGATGTTCCGGAAAAAACGGTTGTATAAGGTCGAACTGGTGGATGCGGTTACGGGCAAACCGTTGGTTGACGCCGGAGTCTCCATCAAAAATAAACGAACCGGCGAAACCGTCGCTCTCGGACGAACCGATGAAAGCGGAAGTTTTATTCATGAAGTTGATTACGGCTCTTACGACGTATTGTTTACAAAAAAGGGCTATCTGGAAGCCAAACACGAATTTGAAATGACAATAACCGAATTACCGGTGAGCATGAATTTTGCTTTGACGCCCGTTGTGAACGAATATCGGATTGTTTTAACCTGGGGCGCGTTTCCGCCCGATTTGGACGCCCATTTAGCCGGACCCCGACCGGACGGCGGAAACTTTCATATTTGGTGGCGCAACAAGGTTTTGATCGGCGGGAAAAATTTTCTGGATATTGACGACCAGAATTCTTATGGACCCGAAACAATGACTATTTACAAGCCCGCTAAGGGTGTTTATACTTACGCGGTTCATAATTTCAGCGGAAGGAATCGCCGCGGAAGCCTCGACCTTTCTTACAGCCGGGCTCATGTGGATGTTTACGCCGACGGTAGGCTTACCGCAAGTTTTGATGTGCCCAGAGGCGTAAAAGGGAATGTGTGGAAAGTATTCCGCATCGATCAGAACATGCAGGTTGTCCCGGTCAATCAAATGTACGACGAAAGCAATAGCGCCAGTGTGATTCGTTAAAGTTCTTATTGAAAACTGTTTTTTTTGAGGAATACGGTAATGAAGAAAACGCGGTTTTTCAAATTGCTGACAACGGTCGTAATCGTATTCGTCATCGGACTGCACAACCCGTTAATTGCTCAAAATAGCAAGTTTTTAATAGGCGAGGGATACGCCGAGAACAATGACCCGAATCAGGCTCTGATTATTGCGAAAAAACGCGCCATGGCAGATTTAGCCAGTCAGATAAAAGCAAAAATACACTCCGAATTTGAAAACAGTATGACAGAGAGCGCAGCCGGAATTGATGAATACACGCGCAGCAAAATTAAAGTTATCGCCGATATGGAAATCGACGGCGTGGAATATCAAATCGAAAGGCAGCCACGGGTGATAATTGCCCGCGCCGTTTTAAATAGGTCGCGCGCCGGAGAAATTTATTTTAATAAATGTAAAAATTTATTGAATGAATTAAATCAACGCCTTAAACAAATCGATAAGCTTTTTCAAGCGGATGATCGTAAACAGGCGCTTTCCGAATTGCTGGTCGCTTCAAAAATATTTAACGAGCTCGAACAAAGCATGGTTGTTTACGCGGCTCTGGGCGGCTCCGATTATAAATCCCTTCAACTTCCGCTGACCCATGCCCAGTTGGATAAAAAAATTACCCAACTTTCACAACGAAAAATAAACAATTTTAGCGATGCGTTGAGTTTGCTTTGCTTCCAATTGTCCAGACAAATGCCCGCAGGATTGCCGTATAAAATTTTTCCGTTCGAATACGAAGACTCCGGATTTGGCAGCACTTTTTCCGAATATGTGCGCCGCGAATTGGAATCGCTTTTGCCGGAATTTTTACCGGATCGGGCAAAAGACGCGTTTGGCAAAAACTCCGATTTATTCATCAGCGGAACCTACTGGCTGCGCCCGGATCTGATGGTCGTCATCGCTCAAATTCAGGATCGGCAGGGTAAAGTGATCGGCAGCGCCCGCGTGCAGATTCCCCTTGCCATAGTCGATTCGTTACGGATAAATTACAAGCCGGGCAATTTTTCTACGGCACAATCCGAAAACGCCTATTTTGACGACAGCCGGCTGGTCTATGGAAATTTGAAACTAAGCGTCTGGACGAATCGCGGCGGCAAAGATCTGCTTTTCAGGCAGGGCGAACGTTTGCGGATTTTTGCCAGAGTCAACCAACCCAGTTACCTGCGCTGCGTTTATCATCTTGCCAACGGAATGCGTACGCCGCTGGTGGAGAATTTTTACATAGATCCTGCCATGGTAAACAAAGCCGTGGAAATCAGCAAAGATTACGAAATTATCTGCGCGCCGCCTTTTGGAGTGGAGCGTTTGCAAATATTCGCTTCTACGGAAAAATTTCCGCCTCTTGATTTAAAGACTATTGAGATTGAAGGAGAAAAGTACGAAGTGCTGGCTCAGGATTTGCCGCAGTTTTTAGCCGCTACCAGGGGATTTATCCGAAAAAAAGCAGGAAAATCTAAAGCCGCGGAAAGGATTATTACAATCACCACCATTCCTGCAAACATGATGCGTCAATAGTTGATATTTTACTATTAGGAGAATTTTATGCGTTATTTTCGCTTAATCATAGTTTTGGGATTCGGAGCTCTTCTTTTTAACGCCCAATCCCTAAAGGCACAGGATGAATTCCAGAAGTGGTTGAAAAAAGATCAGGATCAATATAAACAATTCGTCGAAAAAGAAGATCGGGAATTCAGCGAATTTTTGAAAAAAGACTGGGAAGCCTTTTTAACACAACAGGGCGTTAAGTTTTACAGTAAGCCCAAACCGAAAAAAATGCCCGTAGCAAAAGAAGAAGAAAAACCAAAACCAAAAGCGCCGCCGAAAAAAATTGAGAAACTGCCGCCTCCTCCCCCGAAACCAAGACCGGTTATTAAAGAACGACCGGCGCCGACTCCGGGTCCAAAACCGTTGAAAATCGATTATTACGGTCAACAGATATTAATTCCGTTTTCCGAAACAATAAAATTGAATTTAACCCTGCCCATAAACAACGAAAAAATCAGCAAAGTATGGACGACCTTTGCCGCCGTTAAACAAGACGCGCTCATTAAACAGTTAAAAATGTATAAACAGGATTTAAATTTAAACGGCTGGGGTTTTCTGCAACTGGTGCATAAAACGGCGCGCACATTGACGGCGAACGATCGGAACGCCGCCACCGCTTACACCTGGTTTTTGATGAATAAATTGGGTTATAACGCAAAAATTGCTTTTAAAACCGACCGTTTGTTCTTGCTGATACCCACGCAAAATTTGATTTACGAGCAGCCTTTTGTTCTGATCAACAAAGAAAAATTCTACTTCATTTCGTTTGACGATAAATTGGATCTCAGCGGAAAAGTATTCACCTATCGCGGAAATTACAAAAACGCCGACAAACGGGTAAGTCTGTCGATTAATAAATTGCCAAACCTTATGCGCACCGCCGCCAAAAAATCTTTTACCTTTAAATTTAAAGGAACCAGCTATTCGGTGCCGGTGGAGTATGACGGAGAAGTGGTTAAATTTTTCAAAAAGTATCCGCAAACGGAAATTAAATTGTATTTTACCGCTCCTGCGTCGGGTTATTTAAGCTATTCTTTGCTCAATGAATTAAGACCGCTGGTTAAAGGGAAAAACGAATTGGAGGCTGCCAATTTGCTTTTGCGTTTTGTGCAAACCGCTTTCAATTACAAAACCGACGATCAACAATTCGGGCATGAAAAATACATGCTGCCCGATGAAACGATTTATTATCCGAGCAGCGACTGTGAAGACCGCGCCATTTTATTCGCTTATCTGGTTCGCAATTTGCTCGGTCTGGAAGTTATCGGTCTCGATTATCCCAATCATATCGCAACTGGGGTTCTGTTTCATTCGGAGATTCCCGGCAAGTCGGTTCTGTTTCAGGGTAAACGGTATGTATTGTGCGATCCCACTTATATTAACGCGGACGCGGGAATGGTAATGCCGGAATTGAAAGATATCGAACCTAAGGTGATTTCTTTTTGATTGATAAATTGCACCGGGGCTTTATTTATTTCTTTCGTTTAAACAGGATTAAATAAAGAAATCGGGAAAAAGGATTTTTCTGCCTGCTTAAATTCATTAAAGTTGAATTGGGCTGGCTGCATTAAAACTAACGAAGAACCGGAACAATCCGCGCAAAAAAGACAATCAATCGCATTACTTATTTGCCGGTAATGAAGATTTAAAATGAATAAGTTTCGATATAAATGCAATAAAATAAATTTTTATAGTAAAAAATTTTGAATTGTCTCAATTAGTTTTTATTTTTCGTTGAGTTTTATTAGTCTCCGGGTATGTGCATTTAATTAAATAAAGACGAAAGGAAGGTGCGGCATGGACCGAAAAACAGGAATCAGCGCGTTAATTGTATTGTTTTTCCTGATATCGGTCGGGATGGCACAACAATCGATCGGTAAAATTACCTTTCCCATCGGAAATAATTTTCTGCAGCAAATAGGCGATGTGCAATGGAATCCCGTTAAGTACTATATGCCGGTGCGCGATAAAGATCGGATTAAAACAGGAAAACAATCACGCTGCGAAATCACTTTTTC
>JAADIP010000066.1:0-3517 GCA_013151275.1 Calditrichota bacterium
CGCTGATGGGCGGCGCGGTCGGAATTCGGGCAAATCTGCCGCAAAATATCCGGGCAATGCTCAAAGCGCTCGATGTTCCCGTTATCGGTATCTATAAAAAGGTCTATCAAAACAGCGAAGTTTTTATTACTCCCACGTTAAGGGAATTAAAAGCGCTTCTGCGTACCGGAGTCCCGATTGTTGCCATGGATGCAACAGATCGGCAAAGACCTTCCGGACAAGACCTTGAAGACCTTGTGGCGTACGCCCGCGCAAACAGTTCCGCCTTGCTGATGGCTGATATTTCCGCCGTTGAAGAAGGATTAAGAGCGAGCGAACTCGGATTCGATCTTATCGGAACGACCCTTGCAGGCTACACCGAATACACTAAAAAAAGTTTTAATCCCGAAGAACCGGATTTTAAATTGATTGCCGATCTGAGTAAAAGCCTGGAGGGGAGAACTCCCGTTATTGCCGAAGGCAGAATCTGGTTTCCCGAGCAGGCGATTAAATCTTTAAAGTTAGGAGCCTTCGCGGTTGTCGTCGGAACGGCGATTACCCGTCCCTGGGCGATTACTCAACGTTTTGTAAAGGCTTTAAAAAAATCGTTAGTATGATGAAACGAAAATCCTGTTATCGCAAGCCGACATAAAGGTAAAAAGAAAGACAGTGATCGTTTTACATGATTTTGTACTCATAAATATGAAAATTTTTTCATAATCTCTAAAAACAGCTAAATTAAATTGCAATAGTTCCGATATTTATCTATACTTTGGTGAAAATCTTTTTTTCACATAGTTTGTTTTTCTCTTTAGTGAAACTATTCACCCATAAAAAGGAGGTGTTGTATGAATCAAAAATTACATGTTTGGGTCTTAGCGCTCCTGTTTTCTGTAACCGCTCTCTTATCCCAGAATGTTGTTGTAGTTCCTTATGGTGTTTCCGATCGTGATGTGGCGAGGGATTCTCTGGGGATATTTGATACTTCTTACAACGGGTTGCTGAATGTAGGCGTTGAGACAAAGATGTACTTTAAAGGAACGCGCAAAGACGGGGCTCTTACCGCTCCGACCTGGACCATTACCCTAAAACCCGACGGTTCGACCGCTGATTTTATCGCTCAGGCTGATCTTGACGAATCGACGCAATTTGCTGCTTTTAAACCCGATCTGGAAGGCGTTTATGTGATTGAGTTTTCGGACGGGGAAGACAAAGCCAGTTTGACTGTGCACGCCGGTTTGTATATGGGAATCGAGGACGGAAAATGCGGGCTTTGCCACAGTAAAAAAGTAACAGAGTGGGAATTAACCGGACATTACAGCATCTTTGAAGAAGGAATGAAGGGCACCTTAAGTCCCTATTATGCCTCCTACTGTATAAGATGTCATACCACCGGTAATGACGCAAAGGCAAGCAACAACGGTTTTGATGATCGTACGCAGTATGTACCCATTTATGACAAAGATACGACCTTTGTCTTCCCGAGTCGTGCGGATTTATATGATTTTTACGGTTCGGCTGATAGTTCGCTCTATCCCGGAGTATGGGATTCGTTGTTTGTATTTTATCCGAACAGCATGAAGTTGTCGCGTATTCAATGTGAAAGCTGCCACGGACCCGGAAGCGACCATTTCGGAGATACCAGCGATTCCAGGATGGTAGCATCGTTAAATGCGGCTAATTGCGCCTATTGCCATGATTCGGGTACGCATCATGTTTATCCCGAGCAATGGGATATTTCCGGTCATGCGCACGTTCCCTCTTATCCTGGGGGCAACCGCACCGATTGTCGCGGCTGCCATAACGGAGGGCAGTTTGTCCAGTATGCGGAAGGCGAAGAAATTACGAAACAACCCTATATTCCCATTACCTGCGCCACCTGCCATGATCCGCACAGCGACGAAAATGAACATCAGGTTCGAACGGTTGAAGTAACGCTTTCCAACGGAATGGAGGTGACAGACGGAGGATTAGGAAAACTTTGTATGAATTGTCATCAGAACCGTCGTGAGGCAAAGTCTTATTCCGATGCTCCGCACAAGTATTATGGACCGCACTATGCTCCGCAGGCGGATATGCTGCTCGGCGTAAACGCCATTACTTTCGGCAAAAGATTGCCCTCTTCTCCTCACGCAAAAGCAGTTGAAAATACCTGCGTCGATTGCCACATGTCGCCGGCGAAAACCGATGAAGATGGCAACGTAATTTTGGTCGGCGCCCATACATTTAATGTTAAAGATCCGGAAGGAAACGACAATGTAAAAATCTGTCAGGATTGCCACGGCGATGTCGGAACATCCTTTGCGGAGAAAAAATTCTATTTTAACGGTAACGCCGATCATGACGGAGACGGGGTGGAAGAAGGTCTGCAAATGGAAGTTCGCGGCTTGATGGAAAAATTAGCCCAAATGTTACCGCACCCCGATAGTGTTGAAGCCTATGATCCCCATGATGATGTTGACGAAACCTGGACTCGTACCGAATTGAAAGCAGCCTTCAATTATGAAATGGTTTATTACGACGGCAGCTATGGAATCCACAACCCCGCTTTTACCGTGGCTTTGTTGAAAACCACCATCAAAGCTCTGGAAAACAGCGTGGTTGACGGTCAGATTGTTGCCATCGATGATGTGCCCAACGATCAGGGTAAACAGGTCAAAATTATCTGGAACAAGTTCGCTGACGACGGCGTGGCGGTTGATCCTGTTGAGCTTTATATCGTAAAACGTTACGACGAATATGATGACACCTGGACCGGTGTGGGTCAGCATCCGGCAGACGGCAGCCACAGATACGCGCTTGTGGTTCCTACGCTTTTTGACTCAACGGCTGATGGTCTGGTTCTGACGAAATTCAAGGTTCTGGCTAAAACAAAGGGCGGAAATATCATTGAATCCGAACCCGCCGAAGGATATTCCGTCGATAACCTGATTCCGCACGCTCCCGTAAGCCTCGCCGCTCTGGTGGCTAATAACAATGTTGAATTAAGCTGGGAAGCTCCGGAAGATCCCGATATCAATTACTACCGCGTTTTCCGCTCCACAGAGCCTAACTTTGTGGCTGACGCTTCGACGGAATTGGGAACTACCGCAGATCTGAGTTTTGTCGATCGGAATCTCGATAACGGCGAATTCTATTATAAAGTTCGGGCTGTGGATTTTTCCGGCAATCAGGGCGAGCTTTCCGCGGAAGTAACCGCCAAGGTCACGGGAATCGAGAACGAAAACACTGTTGTTACAAAATTTGATCTTGCTCAGAACTATCCGAACCCGTTTAACCCGAAAACCACCATCGAATTTTCGATACTAAAACCGGGTCATGTAACTCTGGCTGTTTATAGCATTCTCGGCGAGGAATTGGTAACCCTGGTTGACAAAAACCTCTCATCCGGAAACTATTCGATCAGTTTCAACGGAAATGGGTTTTCGTCGGGCGTTTACTTCTATCGTATTTATGTAACGGATAGCGAGACCGGCGCTGTTGTTTTCCAAAAGATGCATAAGATGATTCTGATGAAATAAATCTCTTTCATCCGTTT
>JAADIP010000066.1:3524-49218 GCA_013151275.1 Calditrichota bacterium
AAAAAAAAGGTCTTTTCACGCTCTGTGAAAAGACCTTTTTTAATATCCGATACATTAGCAAAAGCGCTTCTGCGGACGCAAAGAAGAATACGGAAAATTGAATTAATAACCGGAGTTGAAATGAAAGCAAATTTTCTTGTTTAAGCACTGAAAGTCAAAAAAGACCTTAACTTAATCAGCGCAATCTGAGTAATCAGGTTAATCTGCGGTCAAAGAATCAGGAAAAACATCCGCGCCCTCAGCAACTCCACGTAGAAAAAGATAATACAATAAAATTAATCAACTATAAAAACAGTGTTCGTTATTTAGAACGTAGTGAGAAATCTCATAGCTTCAACAAAAGATTTCCGTCGCTAAGTTAATCGAAATGACAATTATAGACCTTTTAAAAGGGAACACAAATTTAAAACTAAAAGATCAGCGCAATCAGAATAATCAGGTTAATCTGCGGTCAAAAAATTAAAAAAAACCTCCGCGCCCTCAGCGACTCTGCGGTAAAGAACAACTACCGAATTTCATCGGCTAAATTTGAAAAGGCAGAGCAGAGGCTAAATTGTCCGTTGCGTCCGATTGTAAAAAATCCACAGGCGTCGCTATCGCTGCGATGGTAATCCGGTCGCTGCCGGCGGCTTTCAGGACGTGCGCGCATTCGTTTAACGTACTCCCTGTTGTGATGACATCGTCGATAAGCAGAATGCGTTTTCCTTTTACCTTACCCGTTACGATAAAGGCTTCTTTCACATTTTGCTGACGTTCAGCACGTGAAAGTTTTGTTTGCGTTTGTGTGTTTCGAATTCGCTGCAGAATGGTATCGTCAAAAGGAATTCTTGTAATTTCGGAAAGATGTTCGGCAATGAGCGCGCTTTGGTTGTACCCGCGTTCTTTGAGACGCACCGGATTCAACGGTACGGCGGTTACCAAATCGAATTCCAGAGGAATAAATTCGGCGAGACTCTGTCCGAACAACCGCGCAATGGAGGTGAAACGTTCGTATTTTAAAAGATGAATCAGTTTCTGAAAAACAGGATCAAATTCAAAGCGTACTATCAAATCGTCAAAATTCGGGTTCGGGATTTCCTCTTTGAGTTTTTTAACAAAAGATTTGTCGATCCTCGGAATTTTGCAATAGCATTCCTCGCAAACGATTTTTGCGCCCGAAGACAAAGGCTCCTCGCATACAAGACAAACAACCGGCGCTATAAAAGATAGCACCGGTTCAAAAATCCAATTACCGATAACCTGTTTAAAATTCATAATACAATTAAAATGGCATGGAAAAACTTACCTGTGGCATAAACCGCTCCTGCGGTTTGTATTCCTGCTTTTCTTCATCATAAATAAAATTCCAGCGGTAAACGATAGAAACAACAAAATAGTTGAACGTTCTGTAGCCGATAATAGCCTGTGCCACCGATCGGTAATCCAGAGTAAAGACATCCTTAAAAGTTCCGATTCCAACTTTATCGTACGTGTATTTCAACTGGACATTCGGAACCAGATCCGTTGAACGCGCTTCCAAATGCAGAATTCCGCTGTTTCCGAGTCCGTTGTTATGTTGATAGTTTCCGACCAATTTGATTTTCCCGAGAATTTGTCCCGCCAGTTCTCCGAAAATGCCTTCTGTTTTTCCCACGTAATTTAAGTACTGCGCCTTTGTAAGCACGGCAACGCCGGGTTCATTAACATTAAAATATTCCGCCGAAAGGGAATTTCGTTCCAGCTCGTATAAACTGTTAAAGTAATTAGGTAAAAATCCCTCGCCCGAATAACGCTTTTCCAGTTTGGCGTAAATCCCGAACAATCCGAAGACATTGGGGACATAAGCTAAAATACCGAAAGCCTTACCGGAGCCGTGATTATTGATTTTAGCGTAGTCGGCGTACAACACGGTGTTCAGAAATTTGGTCTTGATGATAGGCAGACCCAGATCCATGCCCCATTCGCTCACTCCGTCATGCGTACTCTTCCGATCATCCGGATTAAAATCGCTTATGTAAGTCGCGCCGACTTCAAAGTTCTTGATAATCGGGAGTCCGGTTTTACGCAAGGGACGATAGTAGAACCTGCCGCCGAGAATTTCAAGATTTCCGAGATTGCTTGTGACCGACTCAAAGCCAAAGGTGTTAAAATCGATGTCAAGAACAAAGCCGATTTTCCGGTAATCATAGTTTGCCTGATTTGTGTAATATCCCATGATAAAGCCGTGTCCCAGAGTCGCGGCGTCTAATGATCCGATGCGGGTGTAAAGCGGGTCGCTTTTTCGTCCCCAGCGGATATAACGAATCATTCGCAGAGCTCCGGCGCCCTTATCCCAACCGGTCTTGCGGAATTTAAAACCTTCGGAATTGTTAAATAAAAGCTCGATGTTTAATCCTATTCCGAATTTACCAAAAGCAAATTCAGGAGTCAGCGTAAAAGTTGTATAAGCGGTCCCGTCAATCCACGTCATGCCAAAGCCACCGTTAAAATAGCTGTTATTTTCCTGATTAAAGGGATCGATTCCCTGCGCATTTAATGATAAAAAACCGAACAGCAAAAAAACCGAAACTAACATTAAAAAGCGATGCTTCATAGGGAACTCCTTTATGTTTGTTTATGAACCAATAGATAAATGTTCGCTTTTAGATAAAAAGATTTGTCCGTAATTAAAAAATATTGAGGAAGCGGTAGGAACGTTTTGTAATCCGGAAGAAAAAGAAGGCAAGCGCTTTGCCCATAAAATTATTGCGAAACAAATCGTTGCTGTTACTAATGCGACAAAAAATGCCATGGGAAGCTCCGGAAAATTTTTATGTAGCTATAAGAATAGTAAAAACCTTTCAATGAAGCAATAGGTAATCGGGATTTTTGGAAAAGAATTATTATACCGGTTTCCGGATTAATTTAGATAACTATAATAAGATGTGATTTTACCCTGATCAAAATAGAGTCTGATAACAAAGTTGTGTCTGATATTTGAACACAAAAATGTTGAACAATTGGACGATTTTTGCGATATGAATAAAATTCTAACTTTTAAGGTTGAAAAAATTAAATGCAATAAAATATTAATAATAAATAAATTACGAAAATTAATAGCGAATAATATATCATTTTGGCATAGAAAATGCCTTTATAAATAACGAAAAAGTAAAAAAAGAGGAGTGGGAGAAATGATGCAGGGAGCCGTTGATACAGTTTGGATTGATTATAAAATGAATAACAATTTAAAAAGCAGACAACAACTTCTGGTGCGTTATCTCGGACTGGTTAAATATGTGGTCCGTAAAATGATTAAGAACTATCCGCAGGCGCTGGAAGAGAACGATTTATACCAAATCGGAATTGTCGGATTAGCCGAAGCGATTGAACGGTTTGATCCCGCCTATGGAATTAAATTCGAAACGTATGCCATTCCCAGAATTAAGGGTTCCATAATAGACGAACTGCGGAAGTTGGATTGGATACCCCGTTCCCTGCGCGCCAAATTAAATACTTACCGCGATAAAAGCCTTGAATTGGAACAAAAATTTTCCGGCAACTATACGGATGCCGAAGTTGCTAACGGATTGGGAGTTGAAGAAAAGGATGTTAAAAATATTAAACGCGATTTGAATTCAGCTACTTTGTATTCTCTGGACAAGCCCCTCGATAATAACAGCAAACAAAGCCTTTATGATCTTGTTGAAGATAAAGATTATGTAAGAATTGATGATCAAATAGAAGAAGAAGAAATGAAACGGGTTCTTTTAAAAGCAATAAAAAAATTACCGGAAAAAACCCGCCTTGCCATCACATTGTACTATTACGAAAAATTAACCTTTAAAGAGATCGGCAAAATCCTGAATGTATCCGAATCGAGAATTTCTCAAATTCATTCGGAAACGATGGCTAAATTGCGGAAAGAAATTAATAAGATGCTCTATGCCTAAAATTCTTGCAGTTGTTGTTTCGATATAATATCTTTGCACTGAGTAAAACGGAAAAAGAGTGTTTTTATGGAAGAGCAGCCTAAAGTATTAATAGTCGATGATGATAAAGAAAACGTCGATCTTATTGCCTACTTTTTAAAGCCGCAAAATTATCAAATTATTACAGCGTATGATGGAGTCGAAGCGCTCCGCCTGGTTGAAAGCAAAAAGCCCGATATTATTCTTTTAGATATTCGTCTTCCCAAGATGGACGGATTTCAGGTCTGCGAACGTATCAAAAAAAATTACTACACCCAATTTATTCCCATTATCATGATCACCGCTCTTAAAGATCTTAAAAATAAAATCCGCAGCCTGGAAGCAGGAGCGGATGATTTTATTTCCAAACCATTCGAGAATATTGAACTTTTAACAAGGGTAAAATCCCTGTTACGAATCAAAAAATATCACGATGAGCTGGAAAAGAAGAATAAAGAATTAGAAAATAAGAATAAGGCTCTCATCCGGATGGATCAGTTCAAGGAGGAACTAAATCATTTGATCGTCCATGACATGAAGAATCCCATCTTTGTAATTCAGGGCAACTTACAAATGCTCGCCATGGGAATGGATGAAAGCATGGCTCCTCTAAAAAAATATGTTAACCGCATCGACCGCAGCACACAAAATTTGCTGCGCATGGTAATGAATCTGATTGACATAACCAAAATCGAAAGCGGTTCCATGTCGTTAAAACTTGAGCTGGCGAGTTTTAATGACATCGTTGAAAAAAGCATTCAAAAATTAAAAGATTTTCCAGAATACACCGGCAAACAATTAAATATTCAATTAGCCGAACATATCCCTTATGTTAAAATAGACGTTTCCGTAATGGAACGGGTCTTTGATAATCTTTTGAGTTTTGCCTTAGCCAATGTTCCTTCGGACGGTCGCGTGGATGTGAAAACATTTAAAACCGAGAATACCATCGGAGCTTATGTCCACGATCACGGACAGCAAATCCCTTTGAAGTACGGCGACAATGTGTTCAATAAATTTCGCCAGGTTGAAATAAAAAAAGAAGGTTACCGCGTCGGACGCGGGCTGGGATTGACCTTTTGTAATCTTGCCATAGAAGCCCACGGCGGCAAGTTATATCTCGATGAGTCTAATAACGTAGGTAATCGGATTATTTTGGAACTTCCTCTAAATGCCAAAAAATGATTGAACCCAACATTTTTTAACATTCTTAAATCATCTCTCTAAAGTTCTTACTTTGCTATCCGAATATTAATTTTAACATAAAAAATTGATTTACTAAAGGTGTGATCTTCCATGTCTGAGGATAATTTCTTTAAAGAGAAAGATGACGAAATGAAAAACCTCGAAAAAGAAAAATTGGAACTTATTTATTTAAGAATAAGAAATAAATTTTACGAACGGGAAGAAATTCTCGAAAAAGTGATAAAAGAGATCATTAGTCGTGAGATGAAATACAATTAAAATTCGGAATAAATAATTTAATTCCGAAAAATTTCCCCGCTTTTTTCGGCAAACCTCAAAAAAACGTTTGTATTTTTGTCGGAATTTTCCGACGCTTTCAAAATGTGGGCGGCGCATCATAATAATGCCCCATACTCCTTCTCAGCCTTTTATCCGACCGAATTAAATTAGTAATATCACATCAGACCAGATTTGTAGTTCTTCGGTCGGGTTTTTGCTGACCATTGATTTTTCATCGTTATTTTTGTGGGAGGTAAAAGATTTCTCTCCCGCATTGGCGGGATCGAAATGACAGAACAAGGTTTTCAGAGCGAACCGGAGAATTAAGAAGAAGACAAATTCCCCAATTTTAAGAATTAAAACCCAAAAAACCTCAATTCCATCTGTGTAATCAGCGCCATCAGCGTAATCAGGTAAATCTGCGGTCTAATCTGCGGTCAAAAAATAAAAAAGAAAAACCTCCCCGCCCTCGGCGACTCCGCGGTAAAGAATAACCGCACATTCAGCGCAATTTTACAAAAAACATAAAATATTGTTTTTTTAATTTTTTTTTTCTAACATTGCCTTAATGAAATTTTAATTTGTTTAATCGAGATTTGAAAGATAGATAGCACACGTCTATTGTTTAATTTAAACCAGGAGGTATTATGAGGGTCCTTTTTACTGTTTTTGTTTTTTTATTGTTTTCCACTTCGGTTTTTGCGGGCGCAATTGCCGGTAAAGTAGTGGATAAACAAACAAAAAAGCCCTTAGCCGGCGCAAATGTGTATCTCGAAGGCACGGCTAAAGGCTCGTCAACCGATGATGCCGGAATGTATTATTTTGAAGTGGATGACGGAAGCTACACCGTTGTTTGCTCTTTTGTCGGCTACATCGAGACGCGCAAACAGATTACCGTGTCCGGGGGGACGGTTCAACTGGATTTTGCCCTGAATCCTAAAATTTTACGTACCAGCGACATTATCGTGGAAGCCAGTCGCGCTAAAGAACGTGAGACGCCTGTGGCTTTTACGGACGTCTCTGCAGATGAAATTGCAAGGCAGTTTACGGTGCAGGATGTGCCGCATCTGTTTAAAAACACGCCTGGTGTGTATGTGACTTCCGACGGAGGCTCCGGTCTGGGCGATTCCAAAGTTTACATCCGTGGTTTTGATGAACAACGCATCAGCGTGATGATCAATAACATAGAAGTAAACGATCCGGAATCAAAAAAAGTATATTGGTCAAACTGGGGCGCTTTGCCGAGCGGTTCTCAATCGATCCAGATTCAACGCGGCGCGGGCTCTTCGCTGTATGGCGCCGGAGCTTTCGGAGGTTCGATCAATGTTTTGACCGCCGACGCTCCCGCTGTTTCCAGCCTGAAAATCGCTTCTACCGCGGGAATGTACGGAGTTTACAAGTTGGGATTCGAATACAATACCGGACTGTTTGCCGATAACAAACTTTCCTTTTTATCGCGGGTCAATTATTTAACCGGTAACGGATGGCGCGAAAATACTTACTATCAGGGATTATCTTACTATTTCAGTCTTTCTTATTTCGCAAACGAGCACCATACTCTGCGTTTAATCCTGCACGGCGCTCCTCAATATCACGCTTATTCCTATTATTCTGAGAGTCCTGAAGAATTTGCCAAGTATGGTCGCGACTGGAATCCGCATCCGTTTGTAAAAGAAAGCGATCCTGGTTTAACCACAAAAGAAAGAGACGGAACCAGTTTGCTCGATTTGTTGCTCATGCAGCATGTGGATAAGGACAAGGGCGGCGAAGTTATCGGAAACGGTACTGTTTCTTTTGATAACAATGTGTATCACAAACCGCAATTAGAATTGCACTATACCTGGGACATCAATAAAGACACTTACTTACAAACCAACTCGTTCTTTACTGTCGGTCGCGGCTACGGCGAATGGGTAAACCGTTATTTCTTGATAGGCAGAGATAAAACCGGTCACATGAGTATGCAAACTTTAAACGCCGCCAATACCTATCAATATCGCGCGCACTCCATTCATGAACAATTGGGAGTCGTTTCCACTTTGAATACCAAATGGCTGAATCACGAACTTTCTTTCGGCGCAGAAGCCAGATACTGGCGGGCGCGCCATTACGGCTTGGTTATTAATACATTCGGTTACAGAGCCGATACCAGTCTGGCGGTGCCAAATGCGTCAATTAAGGTGGGCGGAGTTCCCGCAATTTTCCGCGAAGGCGATATTTACTATGATTACACCGGCGTGAAACCAAACTTTTCCGTTTTTGGTCACGGCTTGTGGAAGTTTGGCGATCTCAGCATTATGACCGATTTGCAGTTCTCTTCGCGTATGTACCACATTTTCGAAGATTTCCCGTCTTCTAACAACCGTCCCGTTAAGAATGGCGATTATACCATGAAACAGACTCTTGAAGGCGGAAATAAGGATGGTTTTGTGAATAACCGCGATGTTAAGTATAAACTGGTTGATTATAAAAAGACGTACAATTTTGTTTCGCCCAAACTCGGCGTTAACTACAACGTTAACGATCATCTTAACGTATTCACCAATTACAGCCGGGTTTACAACGAACCGCGCGTAAAATATTTCTTTAACTACGGACAGCCGAACGGGAATCTGCCGATAGAAACTTCCGATGATTACGAATTCGGATTCGGTTTTCAGGACACCGGCTTTAAGTTGAAAGTTAACGCCTACCGCATTCTGTTCAGCAACAAAGCCTATCGTATTCAGGATCCGGAGAAGGCTAATCAACCGGGTTATGACTACCGCGGACGCCGCTATGTGACCGTGGGTAAAGCAATCTATAACGGAATCGAAATTGCCTCGAACATTGTTTTAACCCGCAATCTCGATCTTGCACTATCCATCACCAGAATGAAAAATGCCTGGGGCGACAATGTAAGCGAAGAAGCAAGAACCCAGTTGGGCATTGAAGAAGGTAAAATTGAGCCCGGCGCTCCCCAATTTATGTTATCCACGGTATTAAATTATCAAAAAGGTCCCTTTTTCATTTCCGCCGCCATGCGTCATTACGAAGATTATTACATTATGCCCGATAATGATTATGTCGATTTGGAATATGACGTAAAAACGGAAACGGTTGTCAAAAGAGGAGCCGTGCTTCCGCAATGGACAGTTGTTGATTTGATTATCGGTTGGAAACAGAATGTCGGCGGTCTTGATTTGAACGCTTCGTTCCATGTTTACAATCTGTTCGATAAAGATTACTGGCAGATCGGCAACGAATACGGTTTGCTGCCGGGTTCGGAAAGAAACGCACAGTTTAGTCTGAGTATCGGTTTATAGATCGAATAATAAAATTAATGATTTCAGAAAAGGCTGTCCGTCAGGGCAGCCTTTTTTGCTTAAAAAGAAATAATTCACCGAAAAATGAATTTAAATTCAAATTTCAAAACCATAAGTCAATTTATTTGTTTGCGGTTAAAATTTTAAGTATTTTTACACCTTTAATTTAAAACAGGGGTTTGTCAAATATTTCGGAAAAAGCGGATTTTTCGATAAGAAAATCTGAAATTTGAAATGCAATCTTGGGGAGAACTCTTTAATTACAAACATGAAGTTGATCGCGGAACAAATAGTAAAACGCTTTGGCACTCACCTGATTCTTCGGAATATAAATTTTGAAGTCCGAAGCGGTTCATCATTGGTAATTACCGGAGCAAACGGCTCGGGCAAAACCACGCTGGTAAAAATTCTTTCTAACCTCATAGCTCCGACTCGCGGCAGAGTTATTTATCAGAATGAAAAGGGAAGCATTCCCAGAGATCACATGTACCGGTTTATCGGCTTGGTAGGTCCGTATCTGCAGCTCTATCAGGAATTGACCGCACAGGAAAATCTCGTTTTTTTCGCCCGCATGAGAGAAGTTTCCGATTACGAAAATCGTATCGCTTTTCTGATGGAGCGTTTGGGATTAAAGGGAAGAGAAAAAGATCCGGTAAAAGCCTATTCGTCGGGAATGCAGCAGCGTTTGAAATATGTTTGCGCGCTTTTGCACGAGCCGGAAATTTTATTTATCGACGAACCGCGTTCCAATCTGGATCAACAGGGTGTTGACACGGTTTATGAAATTCTCTCGGAGCAGAAAAAAGATAAAATATTAGTGGTTGCCACCAACGACCGCGAAGACTTGCGTCTGGCGGATCAGATCATAAAAGTGGGAAAAGAATGAAACAGACGTGGCTAATTTTTGTTAAAGATATTCAGCAGGAATTTAAAACGCGCTATGCGATCAATGCGATTTTGTTGTTTGCCGTGGTTACCTTGAGCGCGGTTTCTTTTGCTATCGGAACGTTCACGGCTGGCAACCAGGTGCTTTCCGCCTTGTTCTGGGTGATTTTGTTCTTTTCTTCTATGTCCGGATTGTCGCATATTTTTATCCGGGAGGAAGAATCGCAAACCGCCGACACTTTAAAACTGGTAGCCAGCCCCATGCACATTTATCTGGGAAAGTTTTTATTTAATTTGATTTTGTTGTTTGCGTTGGAGATTATTTTGGTGCCTTTGTTTATCGCGGTGATGAATTTTAAATTAGGGAATTTCCCTTTGTTCTTATTAACCCTGTTTATCGGAAGTTTCGGAATGGCTGGCGGCGGAACCATGGTAGCAGCCATTATTTCCAAAGCCAGTTCAAAAGGCGCGTTGTTTACGGTTCTGGCGTTTCCTATTATTTTACCGGTTATGATTACCGGAATCAGCGCAACCAAAAAAGCAACCGAAACAACGCCGATTGCCAGCGCTCAAAACGAGCTTCAGGCATTGTTTGCTTTCGGAGTGATTATTATTACGGCAAGCATTTTATTGTTTGACTATGTTTGGAACGAGTAATTTAAGGAAGAAACCGACTTAAAAAATAATTAAATGATTAAACTAAGAAAACAGGACAAAAATTATGCTATCTAAGTTATGGAAAGCAATTTTATTTGTAGGAATTGCCCTGGTGTTTACCGGCGCATTTTTGTGGTCGTCCTTAAAAGAAGGTTTGGGCGATTTCACCAGGGTTCTCTATTTTCATGTTCCCGTTGCCTGGATAACGGTTGTGTTCTTTTTTATGGCGGCTTATTACAGCTATCGCTATTTGCGCACCAAAGATATCCTGTTCGACGCTTACGCCAAAATAAGTAACGAACTTGGTATTTTATTTGCTATCATGGCGACGATAACCGGGTCTATCTGGGCAAAGGTAATCTGGCATTCCTTCTGGAACTGGGACCCGCGGGAAACATCGATTTTTATTCTTCTTTTAATTTACGGAGCGTATTTTTCGCTGCGCTCGGCTATAGAACAGGAAGACAGACGCGCCCGTTTAGCCGCGGTCTATTCCCTGTTGGCGTTCGTAACCGTGCCCTTTTTCATATTCATTGTCCCGCGTATTTATTTTTCGCTGCATCCCGATCCGGTTATTAATCCTCAGGGGAAAATCAATCTGGATGTAAAACAACGAATCATTTTCTTTAGCTCGTTGTTTTTTCAGACGATTTTATTTTTATGGATTTTTATCGTTCGCAAAACTCAGGTTAAATTACAAATGTATCTGAGAGAATATAAAGAAACAAAATTATTAGAGGAGAAATAAATGAATGCGGTTTATGTTGTTTTAATTATTAATCTGGTAATTTGGACCGGATTATTCTTTTATCTTTACAAAACCGATCGTTCAGTGAGACAGTTGAAGCAGGAAATCGAAGATCTGGACTTAATGAAAGATTCCAAATCTTTGACCGATCAAAATTAAATCCCACAAAATAAGTTGAACGAAAATGAGGTGCGCGATATGCGTTCTAAATACATCATAGGCGGAATTATTATCCTTGGTTTTACCATTTGGGCTGCCTTGTCTTTTAATGCGTCGTTAACCCCGTATGTATCCATCAGCGAAGCAAAACAGAGCGATAATGTTGTTCAGGTAAAGGGCGAACGCGTGGATAGCGGTCATTTTGATGTTAATACCAATAAGTTTGTCTTTAAAATCCGCGATGAAAACGGCGAGGTTCTGCAGGTTGTTTTTGACGGCGCCAAACCGGGGAATTTCGAGCAGGCTTCGTATGTGGTGTGTGTCGGTAAATACGAAAACGGCGTGTTTCATGCCCGGGAACTTCTGGTCAAATGCCCCTCAAAGTATCAGGCTGAGGAGAGCGATTTATGATTATAGGTATTACAGCCACCGCGCTGACATTTGTGGCATTGTTGCTCAGCGTGGTTGCGTATTATCTATATGACCGCCAAAAAGAAAAACCTTTACTCAAATTCGCCCGTTTGTCTTTTTACATTGCCGGCGCCCTGATTGTTTTTCAAGCTGTTTTGCTGCTGTACGGGATTTTGACCCACCACTTTGAGTGGAGTTACGTTTATAATTACTCCTCCCGCGATCTGAATTTATTCTATTTGATTTCCGCTTTTTGGGCGGGACAGGAAGGAACCTTTTTACTCTGGCTGCTTTTCGGAGTTGTTTACGGATTATGGATTATCCGTCTGCGCAAAACCGAAGAAGCGTTGGTGATGAGTTTTTTTAATCTGGTTCTGGCTTTTGTCGTAATAATTCTGATTAAAAAGAATCCCTTTACTTATATTTGGCAGACGAATCCTTCTGCTTTCCAGATGGGTATGACGCCGCCGGACGGCGCGGGATTGAACCCTTTATTGCAGGATCCGTGGATGGTCATTCATCCGCCTATTCTTTTTGCCGGTTATTCGGCAACTATGATACCGTTTGCCTTTGCCATGTCCGCCCTGGTTAAAAGGAATTATGACAACTGGATTAAATCGGTGTTTCCTTTTGCAGTTCTGGTGGGATTGGTTTTGGGAACCGGCATTATTCTCGGCGGTTACTGGGCTTACACAACTTTGGGGTGGGGCGGCTACTGGGCATGGGATCCGGTGGAAAACAGTTCTCTTATTCCCTGGTTGTTTAGTTTGGCTTTAATTCACGGACTCCTGATCCAGCGCAAGCAGGGAGGAATGAAGAAAACCAACATTCTGCTTGCCTTAATCACATTTATCCTTGTCCTCTACGGAAATTTTTTAACGCGGAGCGGAATTTTAACCGACTTTTCTGTTCATTCCTTCGGCAAATCGGAAATCAGCGGGTATCTAATCGCCTTTGTCGGATTGTTTATGGCTTTGAGTCTGTTGATGTTTATTTTCAGAATAAATGAAGTTAAATACCAGCCCGTCTATACCGATTTAGCCACACGTGAAAGTTTTATGAATTTCGGAATGATGGTTTTGATTTTAACGGCGCTCTTTGTTTTTGTGGGAACGTCGTTGCCGTTATTCAGCAGCATATTGAAGGATAACCCCGAAAGTTTTATCCCCCGATATTACAACTATATAGCGGGACCCGCCGCTGTTTTGTTGGCTCTGCTTATGGGCTTGTCTCCTGTGCTGCGCTGGAAGACAAACAGTTGGGATAGACTGCGCACGGTCGTTTTGCACGGGGCAATCGGTCTGGCGTTTGGGATTGTCCTTTTTATTCTTGGGATCCGGAATATAATTTCGCTGCTGATAATGGTCTTCTCCGTGTTTTTGATATTGGTTAACGGACAAATTGCCATTCGTTTTTGGCGCAACAAAAATTACGCCTTCGGCGGATATCTGGCGCATGTGGGCGTGGGATTGATGTTGATGGGCATAGTTACGTCTTCGGTTTATGACAGCTCCGTTGAAACCACCTTGCCGAAAGATAGTCCCAAAGAAGTTTTCGGATATCAGATCGTTTACAAGGGCAAAGCGCCCTCGTCCGACGGTAAAGACAAGGTGATTCTTCTGGTTGACGGCAAAGAAACCAAAGCCAAATTCTACTGGAGCGATTACAGTCAGGCATGGATGGTCGGACCGTCCGTTGAAAATAAATGGATTCGGGATTTGTACATTTCGCCCATTCAGATTATTCCCCCCGAACAAATCCTGCCGCCGGGCGATGAATTAATTCTGATAAAAGGGCAAAAGGTTAAGTTCGGCGATTATGTTTTGCTTTTTAAGGCTTACGATATGAACACCCATCAAATGGGCGGCGAAGAAATTATTCTTAAAGCCGTTGTGGAAGTGTATGACGGAAAAGGCAATCTGCTGAGCGAGATCAAACCCGGCATTCATATCAAAGGGAAAAACAAGAAAAGATTAGCCGTAAAATTTGTCGATAACCGGCGCACGGTCTATCTGAAGAGTATTAATGTCGAAAAACGGTCTGTCTCCGTTTCCATCAGTAAAAGCGCTCCCCAAGCCGACGCCGTAACGGGAAAGGAAATTTTAACCGCGCAAATTACCGTTAAACCGTTCATCAATCTGCTGTGGCTGGGCACGTTTATTATGATTATCGGTTTCCTGTTTTCGCTTTACCATCGGTTTAAGGAACAATAGGTTAACCGAAAACTAAGCTCCCTTCGACAGGCTCAGGGATCGGAGAGTGAGTAAACAAACAGGCTTCCTTCGACAGGCTCAGGGAGCGGGAACAGCAGACACGCAGGAGAAGCCGCTTAACGCTTATACGCTTAACAAAAAAATAAGGATTTTAGTGTTAATATATTAAAATTAACGTCAATGCAGCTTATCCCTTTAACCCTTTTAATTTCTATAACTTATAAAAATTTCGCCAACTTGAAACGAAACAAAAAATCCTTTATATTGCACAAATCATATTTAGGTCGATGGAAGGAATGCCCAGAGTAAAAGCAATAATTGAATACGAAGGAACGCGTTATTTTGGCTGGCAATTGCAAAAAGGGCAAAACACGATTCAGGCGGAAATCGAAGAAGCGCTGCGGGTGATTTTTAAGCAATCGATTCGTGTAACCGGCTCCGGGCGAACGGATACGGGCGTTCACGCTAAAGGTCAGACGGCTCATTTTGATGTTCCCGATTTTCCCTTGCGGAAATTGAAACGTTCTTTGAACGGATTGCTGCCCGAAGATATCGTAATTAAAGATATCGAATATTGCGCTGATGATTTTCATGCCCGCTATCATGCCGTGGAACGCCGTTATTGCTATTACATTTCATTGCAACCGACGGCTATCCGTCGTCGATTTGTATGGACGATTCTCGCGCCGTTGAATTTGACTTTAATGCAAAAGGGCGCGGAGATTATCAGGCGGGTTGTCGATTTTCAGGCTTTTTGTAAAATTAAAAGCAAAGTCAAACACCATCGTTGTAAAATTTTCAAGAGCGAGTGGTTCGAAAAGGACGGTTTGCTGGTTTACCAGATTTCCGCCGATCGTTTTTTACACGGAATGGTGCGCTCCATTGTCGGGTCGCTTGTAGCGCTGGGAAACGGAAAAATCACTTTAACAGAGCTGGAGAACATCATCGAGTCAAAAGACCGAACCCGCGTTCCGTTAACCGCTCCGCCGCAGGGTTTGATTTTAGAAGAGGTTAAATATTAACGCAGCGCGGTAAATCGCCAAAAACAGAAGGTTCAGGGAACGGTAAAACAGAGATAATTATCAATTGAAAAGAAAAGACTTAACTTTTGACGCTAAAGACGAGGAATAAGAAATGAAGTTTTTTATTGATTCCGCCAATGTGGAAGAGATTCGCGAGGCTGCGAGTCTCGGAATTGTGGACGGCGTAACTACGAATCCTACTTTACTGGCTAAAGAACAGGGAACCCCCGAAGATATCTTTAAACAGATTTGTGAAATTGTTGACGGACCGGTTAACGCGGAAGTGGTTTCGCTGGACTGGCAGGGAATTGTGGAAGAAGGACGCGAACTGGCAAAAATCCATTCCAATATCGTGATTAAAATTCCCATGACAAAAGACGGGTTAAAAGCGGTTAAAATTTTTGCCGCGGAAGGAATTAAGACCAATGTAACGCTGATTTTCTCGCCCATTCAGGCTTTGATGGCAGCCAGAGCGGGAGCCACTTTTGTCTGCCCCTTTGTCGGAAGATTGGACGATATCACTCAAAGCGGAATGGATGTAATTGCCCAAATTAAGCGGATATTCGATAATTACATGTTGGAAACGGAAATTATTGTGGCAAGCATTCGCCATCCCATGCATGTGGTGGAAACCGCTTTGATCGGCGCGGACATCGCCACCATCCCGTTTTCCGTAATCGAGAAAATGATTAAGCATCCTTTAACCGATATCGGTATCGAACGCTTTTTGGCGGATTGGGAAAAGGTTCAAAAAAGGAGTAAATGAGGTAAAACCGATTACCTGCAAAAATTTAATGTGTGAGATTACTTGCTGTGCCTTTTTTACCGGAAAAGCGGCAGCAGCGAAAATTGATTCGGATTTTAATTTAAGAAAAACGGAAAGGAAATAAGAAGATGAAATTCTTTATAGATACCGCAAATCTTGATCAGATTAAAGAAGCGGCAAGCCTGGGCGTTTTGGACGGAGTTACCACAAACCCCACTTTGATTTCAAAAGAACAGGGCGAGCCGGTCGAAATTTACCGCTCCATTTGCGAAGTGGTTGACGGACCCGTGAGCGCCGAAGCGATTTCTTTGGATCACGAAGGAATGGTGAAAGAAGCCAGAGAATTGGCGGCTATTCATCCGAACATTGTGGTTAAAATTCCCATGACCAAAGAGGGTTTAAAAGCCGTTAAAGTATTAGACGAAGAGGGCATACGCACCAACGTTACTCTTGTTTTTTCTCCGATTCAGGCGCTTTTGGCAGCCAGAGCCGGAGCCACTTTTGTAAGTCCGTTCGTGGGAAGATTGGACGATATCGCCGCTCCCGGCATGGAGTTGATCGGACAGATCAAACAAATTTTTGATAATTACATGATCGAAGCCGAAATAATAGTCGCCAGCATTCGTCATCCGATGCATGTGGTGGAAGCCGCCATGTACGGAGCCGACATCGCTACCATTCCGTTTGCGGTAATCGAAAAGATGATCAGGCATCCTTTAACCGATATCGGTATCGAACGCTTTTTGGCGGATTGGGAAAAGGTGCAGCAACGGAATAAATAATCAGGGCGTTGCTTAACTTAGAGAAAACGAAAATTTGCGTTAAAATTTTATTCGTCTTTTTCGGATCAAAAAGACAGAGCGGAAGGAACCGACAAACGGTTGAAAATAAAATTGAAAGTTCTCAAGTACTTAAATAAAAAATAATAACCGGGTGGATTAAAATGTTTAAATCATGGAAATTTTTTGTCGCTATCGGAATAGGATTGCTGGCGGGAATTTTATTAAAAGATTATCTGCCTTTCGGTTCTTCTTCCGATGGTCAAAATATCGACACCTCTCTGGTTACGCAGGCTAATGCGCAGCCGGTGGCGGGAACCGATTCGATTACCAGCCATCGTCAGAACGCCTTAACCCGCGCGGTGCAAATGGTCACTCCGGCTGTGGTTTCGATCAACGTAACCAAAATCGACCGCTATGTGCAGCACAATCCGTTTTTTGACGATCCTTTTTTCCGGCAGTTTTTTCCGGAATTGTTCAGCGACCGCATTGTCGAGCAACCGGTAAAATCCATCGGTTCGGGATTCATTATTTCGTCCGACGGTTATGTGGTGACCAACGAGCATGTGGTGGGGGAAGCGACCGAGATAATTGTAGCCATGTCCGACGGCAAGGAATATCCCGCGCAGTTGGTGGATAAGGATCGCGTTTCGGACATTGCCCTGCTTAAAATCGAAGGAAAATTCCCTTACATTCGCTTCGGAGACTCCGATCAAATTTTAATCGGAGAGTGGGCTATTGCGCTTGGCAATCCCTTCGGATTATTTATCAGAAATCAACCCACCGTAACCGTCGGCGTTGTCAGCGCGGTAAACCGCGATTTTTCTCCGCTTGAAGGGCGAATTTACGAGGACATGATTCAAACCGACGCGGCGATCAACATGGGCAACAGCGGCGGTCCTCTTTGCAATGCCGACGGCGAAGTGATCGGAATGAATACGTTCATCTTTACCGGCGATCCGCAATCCCACGGCTCTGTGGGCATCGGATTTGCCATTCCCAGCAAGCGCATTCAGCAGGTGGTGGAAAAATTAAAGTTTCGCCGCGGCAAAGATAAAAATGTGTGGATCGGAATGTACGTCTCAAATCTCAATCCTTACATTGCGCGTTCGCTTGGTTATCCGTCAACCAGAGGCGTTTATGTCCGACGCATCGACCGCCATAGTCCCGCCGAAAAAGCGGGGGTTAAATTGGGCGATATTATCGTCGAAATCAACGGGCAAGCCATTAACACTTACATGGATGCCGAAGCCATAATCCTCTCCCTTGATTTGCGGGTCGGGGACAAAATGCGCATTAAAGTATGGCGCAACGGTAAAATTTTGGATATAGATCTTGTTCTTGAAGAATATCCGCAATAAAGAAAAGGAGTTAAGATAGTGCGTGGAGAATTATTCATCAAAGGTAAGAATAAGTGTCTTTATCGCACTTCAAACGAGCAGGTTCTGGCTCTGGAATTTAAGAACGAACAGTCAGAATACGACGGTGAAAAGCGGGTAAAATTCAAACAGAAGGCGGAATTACGCAAAGAGATTTGCAAAGCGATTTTCGAATATCTGGAAAGCTACCGCGTTTTCACCCACTATTTACGGGAAAACGGTTCTGACGAGCTGCTGGTTAAAAAATTAAAGATGTTCGATTTTTCCGTACAGGTCAGGAATGTGGCGGCGGGATTGTTCTGCCGGCGTTTTAATACGGAAGAAGGAAAAACGCTTTCTTATCCGGTAATCGAGTATTACCTGAAAGATCAGCAATTAAATGAACCCATGATGACCGAAACGCATGTGTTTGCACTCGGATTAGCCACGCCGGATGAGCTGAGGCTGATCAATCGTCTGGCGTCCAAAGTAAATGTTGTTTTAAAAGCGATGTTTGAGCGTCGGGGCATGCTGCTGGCGGATTTGCGTCTGGAGTTCGGGAAGCACGGGACTCAGGTAATGGTCGGGGACGAAATAAGTCCGGAAACATTTCGCGTCCGTTTTTTGGAACAAGAAGACGGGCGGGGAAAAAACCGCCTTGATTTTACAAATTCGAATGCGGCGGAAGCGTATCAGTTTGTTTTGCAGAAAGTTAAAGGAAGGTGAACCTTATATGATTGCCAGAGACGGAATTCCCATAATTATCGGTACCGGAATAATTTTTATTGTCCTGTTGGCAATTACGCTCATTGTTAAACACGTCGCTTTATGGATTATTACCATTCCCGTGGGTGTGTTTTTCGTTTTTAATTTTTTCTTTTTCCGCGATCCTGAACGTTCGTTCAAAGGACCGGATAACGTGATTGTAGCTCCGGCGGACGGAAAAGTTATTTTGATAACCGAAGAAGAAGAGCCTTATTTTTTTAAAGGGAGAGCGAAAAAAATAAGTATATTCATGTCGGTTTTTAATTGTCATGTCAACCGAATTCCGGCGGACGGGACGGTTGATTTTCTGAAATATAAACCGGGTCAATTTTTAGCCGCTTTTAATCATCGTTCGGGAGAAGAAAACGAACAACAGATAATCGGAATAACCACGCCTTACGGAAAAATCCTGTTTAAACAGATCGCGGGATTGATTGCCAGAAGAATTGTGTGTAAGTTGCAGGAGGGTCAAAAAGTCCGGCGAACGCAGCGGTTTGGCATGATCCGGTACGGTTCTCGTCTGGATGTATTTCTTCCGTTATCGGCTGAAATAAAGGTGAAACTCAATCAAACCACCCGCGCCGGCGAAACCGTAATAGGAGAATTTAAACGATGATCAAAGTTCCGCGAACTATCGTGCCCAGTTTTTTTACCATCGCCAATATGTTTTTTGGCTTTATGGCTGTAATTTATGCCGTAAAAACCCAGAATTTTGTTTTCTCTTCCTGGTTGATTTTGATGGCTGCGTTTTTAGACACCATGGATGGACGCGTGGCTCGTTTTGTACAGGGAAGCAGCAAGTTTGGCGTTGAATACGACTCTTTAGCCGATGTCATTTCCTTCGGAATGGCGCCCTCGGTTTTGATTTATTTTTACTATTTCAAAAATTGGGGAACAGTCGGGCTGTTCATCAGTTTTTTTCCGCTTCTTTTTGCCAGTATCCGGCTTGCCCGGTTTAACGTGGATTTAAAGGGTTTTGATAAAACGGTTTTTACCGGTTTACCGTCGCCCGCGGCTGCCATAACCATCGCCTCTTATTTTATTTTTATGGATACATATTTCCCGGACAAGGTTTTCCCGAAATACCTTTTTGTGCTTACGGTGCTCGTCTCGGTTTTAATGGTCAGCACTATCCGCTACGATGTTTTGCCGAAATTTACGTTTAAGGGAACAACCACGCAGAAAGTGGGTTTCTTTATTGTGATACTGGCAATTATTACGCTGATTATCGAACCGCAAACACTGCTTTTGCCTTATACTTTGTTTTATGTGTTCAGCGGTCTGATACGCTTTTTAATACGACTCAGTCAGGGAAAACGCCTGGGAGGAACAGTTTAATCAAAAAGGCGGGTTTATTATGGGTAAAAAAAGTCTTGGATGGATAATTTTAATCATCTTTCTGGGAGCGTTACTCGGTTCGGCATTGGGCGAAATTATTGCTTATTTAATTCCTAACGGCGTGGTTCAGCAGTTTTTTTTAACGTCGGCGCAGGCGCACTTCGGACCGGCGACTTTGAATATTGTGATTTTAACCTTAACCTTCGGGTTTAGTTTTAAATTAAACGTAATAGGCATTATCGGCATTATGATAGCAGCCTATCTTTTAAAGTGGGTTAATTAAAAACATGAGGTGGTAATATGTTTGGAATAGGAACTTCCGAATTATTGATTATTCTGTTTATCATTTTATTGATATTCGGATCGAAAAAGTTGCCCGAATTAGCGCAGGGTTTGGGTCGCGGAATTCGCGAATTCAAAAAGGCAACCAACGAAATTCAGGACGAACTGGATTTGAACAAACCGTTGGATACTCCGAGCGCGGAATCCAAAAAAGATAAAGTCAGCGACGAAGAACATCCTTCGGAAAAAGACGAAAATTCCGAAACGACTAAAGAAAAAGAATAAACACGATGCCTATGGATATTAAGGAAACTCTGAACGCGGTTAAACAGAGAAAACTTTCGGTTAAACAAAGAGTCGAACGGGCTTTAAAGACAATCGAAGACCATAAGGATTTGAATGCTTTTACGCAGGTTTTTGCCGAAGAGGCTCTGGAAAAAGCAAAAATTCTCGACGACAGATTAGCCGCAGGAAAAGAGACCGGCGCTCTTGCCGGCGTGATTATGGCTATTAAAGACAATATCAATATCAAAGATCATAAAACAACCTGCGCCAGTAAAATTTTGGAAAGTTTTATCTCTCCCTTCGACGCCACGGTAATCGAAAAGCTTAAGGCGGCGGACGTTATTTTTATCGGTAAGACCAACATGGACGAATTCGCCATGGGGTCTTCCAGCGAAAATTCCATATTTGGCGCGGTTAAGAATCCTCACGACCCCGAACGTGTGGCAG
Source organism: Calditrichota bacterium (assembly GCA_013151275.1). Classification (GTDB taxonomy): domain Bacteria; phylum Calditrichota; class Calditrichia; order Calditrichales; family Calditrichaceae; genus Caldithrix. The sequence continues at coordinate 24,338 of JAADIP010000066.1, forward strand.
GAGGATCGAGCGGCGGTTCGGCTGTCGCCGTGGCAATCGGCGCCTGTGACGCGGCTTTGGGAAGCGAAACGGGCGGCTCTATTCGTCAACCGGCGTCCTTTACCGGTTTGGTCGGCGTTAAACCCACTTACGGGCGGGTGTCCCGTTACGGATTAGTAGCCTACGCCTCTTCATTGGATCAAATCGGCGCATTTGCCAAAACCTCGGAAGACGCCGCTTTGATCTTAAAAACAATTGCCGGACACGACGTTCACGATTCAACTTCCGCCACCGAGCCGGTTCCGGATTACGATCGGGTTGTGGGAAAAGAAATCAAAGGTCTGAAAATCGGTTTGCCCGAAGAATATTTTGCCGAAGGTCTTGATCCCGAAATACGTTCCGGAATAATGAACGCCGTCCGGCGGCTGGAAAAAGAGGGCGCTAAAATAGAAACCTTTAGTCTGCCGCAAACGCGTTATGCCATTGCCACCTACTACATCATTGCCACTGCCGAGGCGTCCTCGAACCTGGCGCGTTACGACGGCGTTCGTTATGGCTACCGCGCTCAGGATGCCGGAGATTTAAACGAGATGTACGAAAAGACGCGCAGCGAAGGCTTTGGCGAAGAGGTTAAACGGAGAATCCTTTTGGGAACCTACGTGCTCTCGGCGGGTTATTACGACGCCTATTACAAAAAGGCGATGCAGGTGCGCCGTTTAATCAAAGACGAGTTAAATTCCGCCTTTCAAAAATACGACGCCATTGTTACGCCCACCACGCCGACAACGGCTTTTCGTCTCGGCGAAAAGATCGATGATCCTTTAACCATGTATTTGATGGATATTTACACCGTAACCGCCAATTTAGCCGGGATCTGCGCAATGAATGTGCCGGTTGGTAAAAATTCCGACCGACTGCCGTTTGGGTTGCAAATTATGGCGCCGGCTTTCAAAGAAGACCGCCTGTTTCAGCTCGGCGCTTTTTTTGAAAAATAGATACATTTTCCGAAAATTCAAATTTCGGAAAAGTTTTTCTGAACTGAAGTCTCATCAACAAAACAAAGCGAATTATACATGGAATATGAAGTTGTCATAGGTTTGGAAGTTCATACGCAGTTGCTTACCGAATCGAAGATTTTTTGCGGTTGCAGCACCAAATTCGGCTCCGAGCCCAATACGCAGACCTGTCCGGTTTGCCTCGGAATGCCGGGCGTTCTGCCCGTTCTGAACAGAAAAGTGGTTGAATTTGCCGTGCGTCTGGGTCTTGCCACGCACTGTCAAATCCGCCGCAACAACCGTTTTGCGCGTAAAAATTACTTTTATCCCGACCTTCCCAAAGGCTATCAAATTTCGCAATTCGAAGAGCCGATTTGCGAAAACGGCTATGTGGAAATCGAAACGGAAAACGGTAAAAAGCGCGTCGGTCTGATCCGGATTCACATGGAAGAAGACGCCGGCAAGTCCGTACACGATGAAGCCTACGTCGGTTCCGAAGAAACGCTGATCGATTTGAATCGTTGCGGAGTGCCTTTGTTAGAAATCGTGAGCGCGCCGGATATCAGAAGTCCGCACGAAGCGCACGCCTATTTGACCAAATTGCGTCAATTGGTGCGCTATCTGGAAATCAGCGACGGCAACATGGAAGAAGGCAGTTTTCGCTGCGACGCCAATATCAGCGTCCGCCCGGTCGGACAAACCACGTTGGGAACCCGCACGGAATTGAAAAATATGAACTCGTTTGCCCATGTTCAAAAAGCGCTGGATTACGAAATCAATCGACAGATAAATCTGCTAAAAAACGGTCAGCAGGTGGAGCAAAATACATTGTTGTGGGACCCGCAAAAAAACGAAGCCCGTCCCATGCGCGGCAAAGAAGAATCGCATGATTACCGCTATTTCCCTGAGCCCGATCTGGTGCCCGTATTTCTGGACGCGCCCTGGTTCGATTCCATTAAAAGCGCTCTTCCCGAATTGCCGGATAAAAAATTCGAACGGTTCTTATCGCAGTACAATTTACCCGCGTACGACACCGCCATTTTAACCGAAAGCCGCGATCTTGCCGATTACTTTGAGCAGACGGCAAAACACTTTACCGATTACAAAATGATCAGCAACTGGATGCTGGGCGAAGTGGCTCGTACTTTAAATGAACAAAAAATCACCATAAACGAATTTCCGTTGACTCCGCAACGATTAGCCTCGCTCCTGAAAGCCATTGACACCAATGTGATAAGTACCAGCGCGGCAAAAAAGGTGTTTGAGTACCTGCTCTCCAACGAGGTTTCGGTTGACGAGGCAATCGAAAAATTGGGATTAAAACAAATCTCCGACGAAAGCCGGATCGAAGCTTATGTTGATCAGGTGCTGAGCGAATTTACAAACGAGGTCGAAGCTTACAAAAACGGCAAAACCAAAGTGATAGGATTTTTGGTGGGACAGGTAATGCGGCTTTCTAAAGGAAAAGCCAATCCGCAAATGGTGAGTTCGTTGTTGCGAAAAAAACTGGAGGCTTAACGCTTCATGAAATCACGCCAGGGCGAGCATCCCTTTAACCACGCCGGACAATTAATCTTTTTGGTGCTCTTCTTAGCGTTCTGGATCGGGGATTCGTTTGTTCTGCGCTTGACATTATTCAATTCAACGCCCTTTTTCATGATTATTCGTTGGATCGTTTTGATTTTCTGTTTTAGCCTCTCGTTCTACCTAATGAAAAGCGGACATCGGGTGTTTGATAATGAAAAAGACGAAAATGCATTAATCACAGACGGCGCATTCCGTTTTGTACGCCATCCCATTTATTCGGGGATTCTTCTGATTTATTTGGGACTTTCGTTATTTACCGGTTCGTTGATCAGCCTTGTTTTGACGGGCGTTATTTTTTTCTTTTACAATTACATCGCGGGCTATGAAGAATCGTATCTGGAAAAACGGTTTGGTCGGCGGTACGAAGTTTACAAAGAGAAAACCGGGAAGTGGATTCCGAAAAGGTAAAAACAATTTGCGTGAAATTTACCGGACGGCGGAGTAAATTGAAACATAAGGCGCGGAAAAAATATTTTTTAAGATTTTTCGTTTTGACGTTGTTTGTTTTCGTTTCTGTCAAAAGTCTTCCGGCTCAGGATTCGTCAAAAACAAAGATTCTCGGAATTAAACCGAATTATCTGCAATTCTCGCCGCTGTTTTTAAAGGGCGATTCGCTGCATTTGCAATTAAAATATCCGAAACCGCGCCTTAAAATTCCTCAGCAATACTATGATCTGAATAATGTGATACCGAAAAATCCTTTGCTTATGGATTACAGGGGGAGTTCGTATTACACGCCGTCTCTGGTAAAAAGAAAGATGTCGCTGATTATGAATCGTCCCACGCCCGGAGAGGTGTTTCCCATTTTGCCCATTGCCCTGATCGCGGCAAAATTAGCTTTACAGCAAATTGAAATAAAAAAGAAAATCGAAATCAAACCTCAGGACTATTTTATTCCCCGTAAATACTGGGCTATCTTAAAAGCTCTCTGGAAAAAGTCGCCGCAGACAGCCATAGAACTTTATCAGATTCCGGAGATCAGAAAAGAACGCACCGTTGAAATTCTGAAACAGGATCTGGAATTTTTAGCGGATCACAAACTCGTTAAACCGCGAAAATCGCCCAATGAACCCGTTCTCTATTTTGTCGCTCAGTCGCGCGGCAAAGCCATTGAATTGCTGAATCGCGCGTTGCAGAACGATCTTTATTCTTTAAAACAAAAAAAACGCTGGCTCGATCTTCGCGATTACATTTTAAACGACGATGAAAGCGCCGATGAAAATTGAACCTAAGGTAATCGTTCACGGCGGAGCCTGGGATATTCCCGCCGCTCTGCACCAGGAACACCGCGAAGGAATCAAGCAAGCGCTCGAGCATGCACAAAGCGCGCTTAAAAGCAGCGATGACCCGCTTTTTGCCGTTCTGGAAGCGATTAAGTTTATGGAGTCGTTTCCCGTGTTTGACGCCGGAAGGGGATCGTTTTTAAACGCCCGCGGCGAGGTGGAAATGGACGCGGGATTAATGGTCGGAAAAGACCTGTCCGTTGGCGCGGTGGCTGCCATTCGCAATGTCGCCCATCCCATCGAAGTAGCCGATCTTGTACGGACAAAAACGCAGCACGCCTTTTTGGTAGGCGAAGGAGCGACTGAATTTGCCAGAGAGCGGGGAATACCGCTTGTCGCCACGGAAGATTTGCTTGTGGGCAGGGAGCGGGAGCTCTATCTTCGCTTAAAAAAACAGGGCAAGGTGCGCATCAAAAGTTTTTTCGAGAAAAAACGGCAGAGAGACACGGTGGGAGCGGTAGCCATAAATTCCAAAGGCGAAATTGCCGCAGGAACATCGACAGGGGGCACGCCTTACAAAATGCCCGGAAGAGTGGGAGACAGCCCTGTGCCTGGAGCCGGATTTTACGCCGACGATCGCTTCGGCGGAGCGTCTTCTACGGGATGGGGAGAAGGAATTTTACGCGTAATGCTGGCAAGAACGGTAATTGAATCCCTCAAGCAGGGACAAAGCGCGCAGCAGGCTGCGGAATCGGCTGTAGGTGAGTTGCGGCTACGCGTACAGGGCGACGGAGGGGTTATTGTAATTGACCGGAACGGGAACATGGGGTTTGCTTATAATACGCCTCACATGGCGGTCGGCGCCGCCTCCGGCGAAGAGATTTTGTTCATTCAGATTTAATGATTTTCCCGCTTTGTAAAATATTGACGGATCAGTAAAAGGTTTATTTGCGCTTAATTCTATTAATCGTGACGCGTGATGAGTAATGCGTGATGAGTAACATAGTGACAAAGTAGATTGTAGAGGAAAATCGTAAATCCGAAATTAGAATATCGAATGGTAGAAATTCAAAACAAAACTTTGTTAACGAGGAAAATTCTTAAATTCAGATACTGTGCGGTTTGAGTAAAGACCCCCCTTGCCTTCGGCGTTCCCCCCTTTGAAGGGGGGAAATTAAAAGGGGGGTCTTAAGTTCAGAATAAAACGATATTTAACAAAGTCGTAATGCGTGACGCGTAACTAGTGACAAAGTAACATAGTGACAAGGTCGTGATGCGTGGGCGTAGGAAAAATGAAAAATGGAAAATGAGAAAACAGAATGCGGAAAGCAGAAAGCAGTAGTTAGGTAGAAGGTAGTACGTTGAAAATAGTGGAATGTTTATTGTTAGGAAGTAAATGCTTTTCTATTTTCCAAAAAATAACCTGGCTGCATTATTTAAGATTTTGAGATAATGTAAAGATAACTCATTACGCATTACGAAGATCGGAGAAGCCGCTTAACCCTTAACCCTTAACCCTTAACTATTAACCATTAACCATTAACGGGAAGCAACGAGCCAGTGCTTCCGTGATTTGTTTCGATTTCGTCATCATTGAAAATTTAATATTGTTTTGATACATTACACTTGTAATTATTTTGAGATGAGAGATTGACAATGATACGGCGCTTAAAAAATATTTGGAACATCAGTCGCCCTTTAAATGTATTCATCGCTTTTTTGACGATCTGGATTGCCGCCTTTATTTCTCCCGATTTTCATCTGAATTATAAATTGATTCTGGGTTCGATCGCGGCGGCGTTGATTACCTGCGGCGCCAATATTATTAATGATATTTTTGACGTGGAAATCGATCGGATAAATAAACCCGACCGTCCTTTGCCGGGGGGAACGGTTTCTATCCGCGAGGCGTGGATCTATTTTTCGGTTTCTTACGTTTTGGCTTTTATTCTCGCCGCATTTTGCGATGCACGAATGTTCGCTGTTGCCGTGATCATCGGGATTTTACTGATCGTTTACAGCGCCTGGTTAAAACGGACGGTGCTGTGGGGAAATTTAACGGTCAGTCTTGCCACAGCCGTAGCTTTTATTTACGGGGCAATGGCGGTCGGCGATTGGAAGATCGGATTAATTCCGGCGACTTTTGCATTCTTTTTTCATCTGGGTCGCGAACTCATCAAAGACATGCAGGATCTGGAAGGAGACCTGAAAAATAAAAGCGTCACCTTTCCCGGAAAATTCGGCATTAAGTCGTCCATAGTCCTGGTAAACATAATTTTTATTTTCTTGATCCCGCTGACTGTTTTGCCGTATATTCTTCAGGTATATGGATTCGTCTATCTGATGATAGTAATCCTTGGGGTTCACACTGTCCTGATTTTCACGAACGTTTTTCTCTGGATCAGGAATGACCGGGTAACGCTGGGTCGAATCAGCCATTTGTTAAAACTGGATATGTTAATCGGTTTAATAGCAATATATTTTGGAACGTAAAATGTTAGTGTCCATGATCGAGAGTCTTGAGCGCATCGATGTGATTTTAGCCTCAGGCTCTCCGCGGCGGTACGAATTATTAAAGTCGTTGGGTCTTACCTTTAAGGTCATTCCCAGCAATTGCCATGAAGATCATTCGCCTCAAAAGTCGATGGAAGATGTGGTATTGCGCAACGCCAGAATTAAGGGCTTGGCGGTGGCAAACGCGCATCCCGATGCATTGGTAATCAGCGCGGACACTATTGTAACCATTGACAACCGGATTATGGGCAAGCCGAAAAACGAAGAAGAGGCTTTTGAAATGCTTAAGTCGTTGAGCGGTAAAACGCATTCGGTTTACACGGGAATCGGGCTCTTTCTTAATCGCTACGAGGATTCCGCGCTGGACGCGGTTTGTACGAGAGTGACTTTCAGAAATTTGACAGAAGAAGAAATATTGGCTTATATTAATACCGGCGAGCCTTTTGACAAAGCCGGCGGGTATGGTATTCAGGGACAGGGCGCTTTGCTGGTGGAAGGCATACAGGGCTGCTATTACAATGTCGTCGGTCTGCCGCTGGCTCGTTTTTTTACAATGTTAAATGAATTTATGAAGCGTTTTGTAATTTAGCGCGTAAAGGAAGATAATTGAAAAAACGAATCTTAATAATCGATGATGATCCGAACATGCATCGGATTGTGGAACTGTATTTGCGAAAAGAACCTTTTGAAGTGGAAGGGGTTAGCAGCGGTCGTGTGGCGTTGCACAAATTAAACGACACGCAATACGATTTAATTATTACCGATATTCAGATGCCGGGAATGAACGGCGTTGAATTAATAAAAAAGATAAAAGAACAGTTTCCGGACATGCCCATCTTAATTTTATCAGCCTATGAAGAAGGACAATTTAACGGCGAATTGGGTGGATTTTCCAACTGGAGGATTATTCCGAAGCCTTTTAATCAAATTACCTTATCACAAGCGTTGTCCGAAATGCTCCGCGATAACAATTCAAATTAAACAATGAAAATAACATCCGTAAAACCCATGGAAAAATCAGAACAATCTCAAACAGAACCGAATAGGGAATCTTGCTCCGAAAGATTAAACATAAAAAACGCCGCCGTCCGGAACCTGTTTGTCAAAGGGATTCTCTGCCAGAACGAATCGTTTAACAGAAACCAGAGGCTGAACCGGAACCTATGAAGATATTTCTTGCATTCCTGGGCTTGTTTCTGTCGTTTTTATTTGCCGGTACCGAAGCGGCTTATACGATTTTTAACAAAATTCGTCTGGAAATCTGGAAAAAACAGAACGTCCGGTTTTTGAAACCGTTAATCTACTTTCAGGAAAAACCGGAAGATTTTTTTTCCACTATCTTATTCGGCAATAACATTTCAAATATCCTTGCCACCACCTTTGCCACTGTTTTGCTTATTAAATTTATGGGCGAGGGCGCCGCCTGGCTTTTAATTACCGTAATCATTCTGATTGCCGGAGAAATCGTTCCCAAAACTCTTTTCAGAAGCCTGGTTAATATTATAATCAGACCGGTGATGGTTTTGATATACGGATTTTTTATTCTGTTCAATCCGATTATCAAATTCATCAACGTATTGGTGGATGCTTTTCTTACGCTCTTTAAAGTTAAACATGAATCGACCCGTGATTTTTATTCCAGAGACGAGCTGCAAATGCTGCTCAAAGAAGGCTATGGCAGCGGAGTGATCGAGAAACCGGAAATGAAGTACATCAACAATATTTTGCACTTTGGCAGCGTAAAAGTAAAAGAAGCCATGACCCCGAGGACCGAACTGATTGCGGCTCCCGAATCCGTTACCCTGGAAGAGTTGAAGAATATGTTTATCCGGCACAACGTAATGCATATTCCTGTTTACAAGGATAATCTTGACAATGTTAAAGGCATCGTTTTTTTGTGGGCGCTCTTTAATTCCGCCAAAGATGTGGAAAGCGTGATTACCCCGATGGAAATGATACCTGAAAACATTAGCTGCGCTCAGTTAATGCATGAGTTTAAACAGAAAAATATTTCCGTGGCTCTTGTGGTTGACGAATACGGAGGCACGGCGGGTTTGGTTACCATGGATGATCTGATCGATACCATGTTCGGCGATTTTCCCGAAGCCTTTGAAGAAGTGCCCAGAATACGGGCATTGAACGATCATACCTGGTTGTTAGACGGTCGGTTTCCTTTGGATGAATTGAACGAGATTCTGGAGATTGATTTTCCCGAAGGAGATTATGAGACCATTGCCGGTTTGGTGCTGCAAAAATTAGGTCACATTCCCAAGCCCGGCGAAACCGCTTTTTTCGACACTTTCAGAGTAGTGGTAACCCGCGCGTCGAAACACAAAGTTTTGGAAGTAAAGCTGATCAGGAATTTACAATAAAAAAGCCGTCAAAATTGACGGCATTATGCTTTTTTCTGTTCTTTCCTTTTTCTTTTTCTCGGGCGGGTTTTTCCGTAAGAACCGCGAAAAATTTTACCGCGTCTTGTTCTGCGATCTCCTTTTCCCATCAGTCCTCCATTGTTATTCAATGTACAAACCGCGTATAATTTATTAAATTAGATCGTAGCCTGCAAATCCATTGCAAACAAACCGCCGGAAGCAATATTTGCATTGCGGCTGAGATCGTGAAATTTTGTTTAAAAAAAGACGGGATCAGGTTGATTTTAAAGTATGCTCCTTCTATATTATTTTTGTTAGCAAATTCTCAAGAAACGGAGTTTTTGATATGGAGAATAATGAATTAAAAAAATATTCATTTTCGACATTATGTGTTCACGGTTCTGGAGGAGCCGATCCTACGACAGGCGCTATAAGCATTCCCATTTACCAGAGTTCCACGTTTAAATTTAAAAGCGCCCGCCACGGAGCTCAGCTATTCGCCGGCGAGATAGAAGGCTATGTTTACACGCGCCTGGGCAATCCGACTCAGGCAGCCTTTGAAAGGGAAATGGCTTTTTTGGAAGGCGGAGAAGCGGCTTTGGCTTTTGCTTCCGGAATGGGCGCCATCTCCAGCGTGATTTTTGCCCTTTGCAGATCGGGCGAAAATCTTGTTTCTACCAATACATTGTACGGCGGAACCCACAATTTTTTCAAGGAAACCCTTCCGCGCTTTGATATCGACGTTCGCGAAGTGGATACGACCAATCTCGAAAACGTTATCAACGTTATTGACGACAAAACGCGTTTGCTCTATATCGAAACACCGGCAAACCCGACTTTGACTATCACCGATCTTAAAGCCTGCGCCCGCATTGCCCGCGATTATCAGATTCCTCTGGTGGTGGATAATACATTCCCCACTCCGTACTTTCAACGTCCTTTGCAGTTGGGCGCCGACATCGTCATCCATTCGGCGACAAAATACATCGGCGGACACGGCGATACGGTTGCCGGCGTTGTTGTGGGCAAAAAAGATTTTATCGACGAATTGCGGGGCAAATTTTTACGCGACCTCGGGGCTGTTATCAGTCCTTTAAATGCCTGGCTTTTAGTGCGCGGTTTGAAGACTTTAGCCATACGGATGGAAAAGCATCAACAGAATGCCATCAAAATAGCAAAATTTTTACAATTCCATCCTAAAATAAAACGGGTTTGGTATCCGGGACTAACGACGCATCCGCAGCACGAACTCGCCAAAAAACAGATGGAGGGATTCGGCGGAATGGTCAGTTTCGAAATTCATGGAGGACGGCGGGCAGGCGAACATCTGATGAACGCGGTTAAACTTATTACACTTGCCGTAAGTCTGGGCGATGTGGATTCACTGATCGAACATCCGGCTTCCATGACACATTCCACTTATTCCGCCGAAGAATTAGCCGAATGTGGAATAACGGAAAGCCTTGTGCGGCTTTCGGTCGGCATTGAAGATGCGAGAGATTTGATCGAGGATCTTTCTCAGGCTTTGCGTAAGGTTAAGGTCTGAAACTTTAAGTGACGGTCTCCGGAGTCTGGTCGGCTGACCACCGACCCTTTGGCCTTCGTCCCGGAATAGAGCAACTCCGGAGACCGTTTTTTTATATCGGTAAAACAGACCCTGATAAATCTTCGCAAGCTTCGTAAAAACGAAAATTGATTTTTTCCGCCGAATATTTTAAATCCGTATTGTAAAAAACGGACGCATTCTTTAATTTTCTTAAGTGACGTAAAACTAAACAAATATGCTTATAGTCCGAATATTTCGGGGCAGCTCAATTACATGGAGAAAAAAATATGCGTGTATTGGTAACCGGCGGCGCAGGATTTATCGGTTCGCATCTATGTGAACAATTATTGGATCAGGGACACGATGTTTTATGTCTGGATAACTTTTTTACCGGACAAAAGGAAAATATCTGGCATTTGATGGATAATAAACATTTTGAGCTGATTCGCCACGACGTCACCCTGTCCATTTTACTGGAAGTCGATCGGATTTATCATTTTGCCTGTCCGGCTTCGCCCATTCACTATCAGTACAATCCGGTTAAAACCATCAAAACCAGTGTGATGGGAACGATTAATATGCTTGGCTTGGCTAAGCGGGTTAAGGCGCGCATTATGCTGGCAAGCACCTCCGAAGTCTATGGCGATCCTAAAGTACATCCCCAAAAAGAGGATTATTGGGGAAATGTGAATCCCATCGGAGTGCGCAGTTGTTATGACGAGGGCAAACGCGTGGCAGAGACGTTAATGATGGATTATCACCGCCAGAACAATGTTGATATTAAAATCGTCCGGATTTTTAATACCTATGGACCGCGCATGGCAATCAATGACGGTCGCGTGGTCAGTAATTTTATTATTCAGGCTTTAACCAATCAGAATATCACGGTTTACGGTCGCGGCAATCAAACCCGCTCTTTTCAATACATTGATGATCTTGTTGACGGGGTTCTGCGCATGATGCGGGCGGATGACTTTATAGGACCGGTCAATCTGGGCAATCCCAACGAATTCACGATTCTGGAATTGGCGGAAAAGGTAATTGAACTGACCGGATCAAAGTCGCGCATCATCCACAAACCGTTGCCCGCCGACGATCCTGCCCAGCGGAAACCGTTTATCGGACTGGCTAAAGAAAAATTGGGATGGACGCCAAAGGTTGAATTGCAGGACGGATTAAAAAAGACCATAGCTTATTTCGATCGGGTGCTGTCGCAAATGGATACGCGGAATTTAAAGATTGTCTGAACAATGAAACACTGGATTTACGATTTATGATTGATGATTTATGAATTTCCTCTTCAAAAATTCGTTAAGGGTAAAGGGTTAAGCGGCTTCTCCGATCGTCGTAATGCGTAATGCGTAATGCGTAATGCGTAATGAGTTATCTCCCCCATTGCTCAAAATCTTAAATAATTCAGCCAAGTTATTTTTTGGAAAATAGAAAATCATTTACTTCCTAACAACAAACATTCCACCATTTTCAACCTACTACCTACTACCTACTACTTAACTACTGCTTTCTGCTTTCTGCTTTCTGGCAACCTTTAACCTTTAATCTTTAATCTTTAATCTTACTCGTCACTTGTCACTCGTTACTTTCTTACACAACACGCGTTCTGCTTTCCGACAAACTTTTACTTTAATCTTTTTCCTTTAATCTTTAATCTTTATAACCACCCGTCGCTTCTCGCTTTGCGCTCCGTATTAATTAACGCTTTAGCAAAATTACCGGGCGCGGCACCCAAAGTAATTTTTTACCTAAATTAAAGATTTTATTAACATTTAAATTCTTTTGAAAACCCCTTCTAAATTTATTAAATTTAAACTCTTTGAAAAAAAGGAGGTATTATGTCCGGTCATTCCAAATGGCACTCTATTAAGCACAAAAAAGCAAAAGTTGATGCGCAACGCGGTCGAATTTTTACGAAACTGATTAAGGAAATCACGGTGGCTGCTCGTATGGGAGGCGGAGATCCCGAAACCAATCCCCGTTTACGTGTGGCGATTGCCGCAGCCAAGGCTGCGAACATGCCTGCCAAGAACATTGACAATGCCATTAAAAAGGGAACCGGTGAGCTGCCGGGCGTTGTTTACGAAGATGTTTCTTACGAAGGTTATGGTCCGGGCGGAGTTGCCGTTTTTATTGAAGCGGTGACGGATAATAAAAATCGTACCGTCGCCGAAATGCGTCATCTTTTCAGTAAGTACGGCGGAAATTTGGGCGAAAACGGAAGTGTCGCCTGGATTTTTGAACGCAAAGGTTTAATCCGTGTGCCCAAAGATCAATACACAGAAGAAGATTTGCTGGAAATCGCTCTGGAGAGCGGCGCGGAAGATATGCAGATTGCCGACGATATGTATGAAATCTATACCGGATTTGAGGATTTCCACAAAGTGCGCAATGCTTTCGAAGAAAAGGGTATCGCCATGGATAGCGCCGAATTGACTATGGTTCCGCAAAATACGATTAAAATTGAAGGCAAAACAGCGGAGCAGATGCTGAAACTTTTGGAAGCCCTTGACGAACATGACGATGTCCAGAATGTTTATGCCAATTTTGATATTGAAGATGTCGAAATGGAACGCCTTGTTTCGAGAGAGTGATGAATATTGAAAATTTTAGGAATAGACCCCGGAATACACATAACGGGATACGGGTTGATAGAAATAGCTGGGGCGGAGAGTCCTCACATGTTTGTATATGGTCATATTCGTACGAACAGCAAACAGCAGTTGGCGGAGCGGGTGTTTAAAATTTACAGTGAGGTTAAAAAACTGATTGCGGAGCATAGCCCGGAAGTAATGGTGATGGAGAGTATTTTTTACGCTAAAAACGTGAAAACGGCGATTACCATGGGTCATGTGCGCGGAGCAGTGATGGTTGCCGCAATTGAACGGGACGTGCCGGTCTTTGAATATTCACCGCGGGAAATCAAACTCTCGGTAGTGGGCAACGGAGCCGCCGGGAAAAATCAGGTGAATTTTATGGTTCGGCGGATACTGAACACCTCGGAAATAATTGAACCTGCGGATGCGTCCGATGCCTTAGCCGCCGCTCTGTGCCATTGGCATAGGATAAAGATTTATTAAAAGTTGACAGGGAATGATCGATTACATTACCGGAAAAATAATACAAAACAAGTCCACCGAAGTTGTTCTGGAAACCAACGGCATTGGCTATTCTGTTAAAGTCAGCCTCGCCACAGCCAAGCAGCTCCCGGATCGGGGCGCGGTTACCACGCTAAAAACATATCTCCACGTGCGCGAAAACGCCGTCCAGCTTTTTGGATTTGCCGATGAACAAGAAAGAGAATTGTTTTTAGGACTGTTAAGCATTTCCGGCGTGGGACCAAAATTAGCCCTGACCCTGCTATCCGGTTTATCCGTTGAACAGATTCAGGACGCCATTTACCGTCAGGATGAAAAAACGTTGTCTTCTATTTCGGGAGTGGGTAAAAAAACAGCCCAGCGTTTAATTGTTGAGCTCAAAGATAAAATCGCTCAACCGAAACTTAGCGAGGCGGCGAGACTGGGTATTCCCGTGGGACAGGAATTTGGATATGTTGAAAAAGAGGCTATATTAGCATTAGTCTCGCTCGGTTATTCACGCGGTCAATCCGCGCGGGCGGTGTTAAAAGTTCAGAAAAAGGAATCGTGCAAACGTTCCGATGAATTAATTAAAAAAGCGTTGCAAATTATTTAGAATTTGAGGGATGAGTAAAGTTATCCGACCAGACCTGTTAGAAGAAGATTTGGAGTTTGAGAGTAGTTTACGACCTCAAAGCCTTTCGGAATTCATCGGTCAGAACAAGGTTAAGGAGAATCTGACTATTTTCATTCAGGCTGCCAAACAGCGTAATGAAGCTCTGGATCATGTTTTGTTATACGGTCCTCCCGGTTTGGGAAAAACCACTCTGGCAATGATTGTGAGCCGGGAACTCAATGTCGGAATAAAAGTGACCTCCGGTCCCGTTATGGAACGGGCTGGCGATCTCGCGGGTCTTTTGACAAACTTAAAAGAAAAAGATGTCCTTTTTATCGATGAAATTCATCGTGTGAATAATGTTGTTGAGGAATATCTCTATTCGGCGATGGAAGATTTTAGCATAACCATTTTAATCGATAAGGGACCGAATGCGCGATCGGTTCAGTTAAACCTGTCTCCTTTTACGTTGATCGGCGCAACGACCCGGGCGGGATTGCTGACATCGCCCATGCGCGCCCGCTTTGGCGTGGTTTTTCGGCTGGATTACTATACTCCGGAAGACTTATTCGTCATTATTAAACGTTCGGCAAAAATTCTGAATGTTGAGATTGATGACGACGGCGCCCTGGAATTAGCCCGAAGATCACGGGGAACACCGCGGATTGCCAATCGTTTACTACGCAGAACACGGGATTTCGCTCAGGTGATAGCCGATAACAAAATCACCAAAGAAGTCGCAAAAATGGCTCTTGATCGTCTTGAAGTTGACGAACGCGGGCTCGATGAAATGGACAAGCGCATTCTGTTGACGATCATTGAAAAATATCAGGGCGGACCGGTCGGTCTGAATACGATTGCCGTGGCGGTCGGCGAGGAGAGCGATACCATCGAAGAGATGTACGAGCCCTATCTTATTCAGCAGGGTTTTTTGAATCGGACCCCCCGCGGACGTGTGGTAACGCCTCTGGCTTATGAACATTTTCGAATAAAGTATCAAAAAAATGACCAACAAACCTCGCTTTTGTAAAGCAGGAAAGGAGTGAATTGACGATGAAATTATCGGAATTCAAATATGAGGTTCCTGAAGAATTAATTGCTCAGTACCCTCTGGAAAAACGGGATGATTCTCGTTTAATGGTACTAAATCGCAAAGAGCAAACATGGGCGCATCGGGTGTTTAAAGACCTGAGCGATTATTTGCAGGAAGGCGATGCTCTGGTTATTAATGAGACAAAAGTCTTTCCCGCGCGTGTGATTGGGATTAAAGAAAAAACAGACGCTTATGTCGAGTTGCTGCTTCTGCGTCAACTGGAAGATACCATGTGGGAAGTACTGGTAAAACCCGCCCGCAAAGTGCGCGTCGGTAACCGCATTCAAATAACCGATGACTTCGGGTGCGACGTAATCGATAATACGACTTCGGGCGGAAGGGTAGTCCGTTTCGATTACAACGGCAGAGATTTTTTTGAAGTGCTGGACAAAGTGGGCAAATCTCCGCTTCCGCCGTACATTAAAAGAGAAGCCGAAGAGATCGATAAAGAGATGTATCAAACGGTTTACGCCAAAAAAATCGGTGCGGTCGCTGCTCCCACGGCAGGTTTGCATTTTACGGAAGAGTTATTGCAAAAAATTGCCGACAAAGGCATCCAGATCATTCCCGTGGTTCTTCATGTGGGACTCGGAACTTTCAGACCGATCAAGGTTGAAGACGTAACCCGGCACAATATGGATTCCGAATATTACGAAGTGCCCGAAGATTCGGCTGAAAGGATCAATCAGGTAAAATTAAACGGCGGCAGAATTATTGCCGTGGGTACAACAACAGTACGGACTCTGGAATCGGTTGCCAATGCGGATAATCTTGTTAAGGCAAGCTCGGGCTGGACCGATAAATTTATCTATCCGCCTTATCAGTTTAAAATCGTTAACGGTTTAATTACAAACTTTCATTTGCCCGCCTCAACATTGGTTCTGTTGGTCGCGGCTTTTGGCGGTAAAGATTTTATTTTAAACGCCTACCAGGAGGCTATCAAAGAAGGGTATCGCTTTTACAGTTACGGCGATGCCATGTTGATCCTGTAAAAACGAGGATCTTTACTTGCGAGTTGGTCTTGGAATAGCTTTCCGGAAGCGCATTCAAACAGATGTTTTATCGACCACGTTTGCTGCTTTAAGCGGCGCCGTGGTCGATGCTTTATTGGGGGCGTCCGGACTGATGCAATTTCGCTCCGCATCAACGTTGCACAGCGAGCTTGACTTACTCAAACAGACGGAATTGCGCTTACATTACGAAGGGTTTAAAATCATCAATATAGATTGTGCGATTTTAACCGCCCGTGATCTTAGCGAGTCGGCGATCGATGAAATCCGCGATAAAATGTGTAAAGCGCTGTTTATCGATTCTCGCGATATGAATATTAAAATTTACGATGACGATCAAATGCCCTATGCCGTACAAGTGCAGGCGGTTGCGCTTATCGGGCAAAAAAACAATTAAAGGGTTTCATGTTAAATTTTTTACCCGAATTTTTTGATAAAATAGATCCCTTGTTAGCTTACGGGATTCTCTTTGTCAGCGCGTTTGTCGAAAATGTTTTTCCGCCGATCCCCGGAGACACTGTTACGGTGTTTGGCGCTTATTTGGTAAGCACCGGCAAATTGGAATTTTGGGGAGTGTATCTTTCCACAACGTTGGGAAGCGTTTTGGGCTTTTTTGCCATGTACGTGATAGGTTTAAAAGCCGGAACCCAGATTCTGAATTCACGTTGGATAAAAAAAGCGTTTGACGACGAAAAAGCGGATCGGGTAAAAAAATGGTTTGCAAAATACGGATACTGGGTGATCGCGGTTAACCGGTTTTTAAGCGGGACGCGCAGCATTGTTTCGTTGTTTTCGGGGTTTTTCGCCCTCAGATGGTTCTGGGTTTTACTCCTTTCTTTGTTGAGCGCGCTGTTGTGGAACGGAATTTTAATTTACGGCGGATATCTGTTAGGAGTAAACTGGGAGAAGATCGCTTTTATCCTTAAAGAGTACAACAAAATCGTGCTCATTGTTATCGCGGTCGGAGTTATTTTGTTCTTAATTTACCGTTACTTTCGTAAAAGAAGAAGAGTCGAATAAAAAATTGGGAAGTGAATATGTCTGAAGTTCGTGTTCGTTTTGCTCCGAGTCCGACGGGTTATGTTCATGTGGGTAGTTTAAGAACCGCTTTGTACAACTACTTGTTTGCCCGCCGCCATAAGGGAACGTTTATCTTAAGAATCGAGGATACGGATCAAACGCGTTATGTAAAAGGCGCGGTAGAAAATTTATTGGAAACGCTGCGCTGGGCGGGTCTGGATTATGACGAGGGTCCCGAAAAGGGCGGCTCTTACGGTCCTTACTTTCAATCGCAGCGCCTCGATATTTACAAAAAACATGTTCGGGAATTATTGGATAATGACGCCGCGTACCCCTGCTTTTGTTCGGAAGAGACATTAAATAAAATGCGTGAAGAGCAGGCGCAGAAAAATCTTCCGATTATGTACGACGGGCGTTGCCGAAACATTCCGAAACATAAAGCGCTCGAACGGATGGCAAACGAAAGCCATGTGATTCGTCTGAAGGTTCCGCGCAAAGGAAGCACCATTGTACGCGATTTAATTCGTGGCGATGTGTCTTTTGAAAACACCCTGATCGACGATCAGGTTCTTATTAAAAGCGACGGATTTCCCACCTACCATCTGGCAAATGTGATTGACGATCATTTGATGAAGGTAACTCATGTGATTCGCGGCGAAGAGTGGCTGCCAAGCACGCCCAAGCATATTCTGCTGTATCAGGCGTTTGGCTGGGAACTGCCTCTGTTTGCGCATTTGCCTTTGCTTTTAAATCCCGATCGCACAAAGCTGAGCAAGCGGCAGGGCGATGTGGCTGTGGAAGACTATCGGGCAAAGGGCATTCTGCCGCAGGCTTTGATTAATTTTGTGGCTTTACTGGGATGGAATAAAGGCGACGATCAGGAAATATTTACTCTGGAAGAATTGATCCGCTATTTTTCGATCGAGCGGGTCAATAAATCGGGCGCGGTATTTGACATTAGTAAATTGGAATGGATGAACGGGTATTATATCCGCAATATTCCGGAAGAAGAATATCTGAAAATCGGCGAAGAATGGCTGAAACGTTTTAATCTGGACGCCGGAGATCCGCAGAAAAATCGTCTGATTTTAAAGGCAATTCGACCCGGTCTCAATAAGTTTGATCAATTGCCCGAAAAGACCGCCGTGTTCTTTAAAGATAGTCTGCAATATGATAAAGACGCCGAAGAATGGATTAAAAAAGCGGAGAGCAAAACTATTTTTAAAAACATGCTTGAAGAATTGCAACAAATTGACGAGTTTACAGTAGAAAATTTCGGACAGGTTATTAAAAGCGTTCAAAAGAAAACCGGTTTCAAAGGAAAAGACCTGTGGATGCCGATTCGCGCAGCCATTACCGGTGAAACGCACGGACCCGAACTGGCGTTGGTCTTATCTGTTATCGGAAAAAGCAAGGTTGAACAATTTATAAAGCAGGCATTAGAATTATGAAAATTGTCGTATTGATGGGTGGTGATTCCACAGAACGGGAAGTGTCTCTGGTAACCGGAGATAAGGTGGCAAAGGCTTTGGAGGAAAATGGTCATCAGGTAATAAAAATCGATCCGATTGCCACCAAAGACGAACAAACAAAGCTGAATCAATCGGATCGGCACTGGATCGGAATTGATTATCCCGATATTGAAATGCTTCCTTTACACCGCGGGAGCATGTATCTTAAAAATCTATTGATCATCAAACGTCTTAAGCCGGATTTGGTGTTTAACGCGCTGCACGGCGGCAAAGGCGAAAACGGCGTGGTACAGGGAATGCTGGACGCCGCCGAAATTTTGTACACGGGTTCCGGAAGGATTGCCTGTCTTTTGGCAATGGAAAAAGAGATCAGTAAAATATATTTTAAAAGCGCCAAACTGCCCACGCCGAAAGCGATTGTTCTGGAGCGTCCCGAGGCTTCGCGAAAAAAATTGAAAAAAGTGGATTTTCCGCAGGTAGTAAAGCCGAATAATCAGGGTTCGACCATCGGACTAAAAATTGTCCGCAATTACCCGGAAATGGAAGAAGCCATCGATGAAGCCTTTAATTTTAGTCCGAAAGTAATAGTCGAAGAATATATTCCCGGAAGAGAGATCACGGTCGGCATTATTAAAAACCGGACATTTCCCGTGGTGGAAATTATTCCCAAACACGGGGTCTATGATTACGAATGCAAATACAGCAAGGGAATGAGTCGATACGAGGTTCCCGCTCAACTCGATGAAGAAACGGCGCGTCTTGTTCAGAAAATCGCCTTAAAAGCGCATTCCATTCTGGGCTGTCAGGGATATTCGAGAGTTGACATGCGCCTTTCTCCGGAAGGCGAGCCTTATGTTTTGGAAGTTAACACCTTGCCGGGACTTACGGACACAAGTTTGTTACCCATGGCATGCCGGAAAGCCGGAATTAATTATAATGCCATGATCGAAATGATTGTTGAAGAAGCGATTAATAAGCCGAAGTTACCTGTAAGTTAAATTGGGAATAGCGGAATGGAAGAACTAAAAATTTATAATACGCTTACTCGTAAAAAAGAAGTCTTTACGCCCATTCAGCCTAAATTTGTGGGTATTTATGTTTGCGGACCAACTGTTTACGGACACGCGCATTTGGGACACGCCAAAAGTTATATCAGCTTTGATATCATTGTCCGTTATTTCAGGTATTTGGGTTACAAGGTGCGTTATGTTCAGAATATTACCGATGTGGGACATCTGGTTACCGATGCCGACGAGGGCGAAGACAAAATTGTGAAACAAGCGCGGCTGGAACAACTGGAGCCCATGGAAATCGCCGAGCGTTACACGCGCAGTTATTTTGAAGATATGGACATGTTGAACGTTCTGCGACCCGATATTTCGCCCAGAGCCAGCGGACACATTCCGGAGCAGATTGAGCTGGCTCAAAGACTGCTCGAAAAGGGTTACGCTTACGAAGTAAACGGCAATGTCTATTTTGACGTGCAAAAGTTTAAGGAATACGGAAAACTTTCCGGTCGCAAACCGGACGAATTGGCAGCCGCGGTGCGCATTCAGCCTAATCCGGAAAAAAAGCATCCGGCGGATTTTGCGGTTTGGAAGCGCGCCGAACCCGGACACATCATGCAGTGGAACAGTCCCTGGGGCAGGGGGTATCCCGGATGGCACGCCGAGTGCTCGGTGATGTCCACCAAATATTTGGGTCAGCCGTTCGATATTCACGGCGGCGGAATCGAAAACATGTTTCCGCACCATGAGTGCGAGATAGCCCAGAGCGAGGCTGCATTTGACAAACCCTTTGTTAAATACTGGATGCACAATAACATGGTAACGGTAAACGGTCAGAAAATGGGCAAGTCTCTGGGTAATTTTATTACCATTAAAAACGCGGTTAAAAAATATTCGCCTTTGGCAATTCGTTTTTTTGTGCTTTCCAGCCATTATCGTTCCCCGCTGGATTTTAGCGATCAGGCTTTGGAAGCGGCTGAAAAAGGTCTTGCCCGTTTTCATCAGACCTTTGTCCGCCTTTTAAAAGCCAAACCGGCTCAGGACGGAAAAGACGAAAATTTTGAAAAAGAGATCGATTCTTACAGGCGGAAATTCATCGAAGTGATGAACGACGATTTTAACACGCCCAACGCTCTGGCTCAACTGTTTGAATTTTTGAAAGAAATTAATATTTGGCTGGACCACGGTAAAGATGTTGCCAAAGAAACTCACAAAAAAGCGATCAAAATAATCGATGAAACCGCGGGCGAAGTTCTCGGACTGCTGCCTGAAGAGTATTCCGAAATAGAGGCGAAAAGCAGCGGCGATGTGGATTTGATTATTCAGATTCTTATTGATGTCCGCGCCGCGTTACGAAAAGAAAAGAATTTTGCTCTTGCCGATGAAATCCGTAATCGGTTGTCGGAATTGAACATTGAGCTCAAAGATACGCCGCAGGGCACTATCTGGGAATACCGGTAGAGAGAATTAAAGTTTAAACTGAAGATTGTCATTGTTTTATTGCGTTTTTGATTTCCCCCTTAATTCCGCCCTTACAAAGGGAGGAAGGCAAAGGCAAGGGGGAATCTTTAATTAATTATCCTTGATCCTTGTATTTTCAGCCGAATTCCTTCTTTTGCTCCTTTCCAAAATTTTTTATCATAACCTTCAATCACACGCAACAATCCAAAAGCCCGATACGTATAATTCAATCAACGATTGTGTCTGAATTGTTAAATTCCGCAAATGTATTAAAGGAGCTCTGAAAAATGAAGAAGAAATCCAAAAAATTATTTCTGATAAGCGCCGGAGCGATTATCGTCGTTGTTGTTGTTTCCGTTGTGATGTTTTCAGGATCCGGAAATGGGAACGGTAAGCGCAGCACAGTCAAGGTCGAGAAAAAGACCATTATCGAAAAAGCCCTGGCGGTAGGCTCGATAGAACCGATGAATGAGATTGAGGTCAAATCAAAAATTTCCGGAGTGGTCGGAAAGTTGTTTGTGGAAGTGGGCGATTTTGTACGAGCCGGAGCTCCTTTGTTAGAGGTAAAACCCGATCCCACGCCGCTGGAATTGGCTCAGGCAAAACGCGACGTTGAAATGACTTCGCTTGAAATGAAAGGCACGGCTAAGGCTCTTGAACGCACTAAAAAACTTAAAATGAAAGGTCTGGTTTCCGATCAGGAATTCGAATCGATCTTAAGGCAGTATGAAGAAGCCAAATTACGTAACCAGATCGCCAAGGAGCGCCTGGAGCTTTTGGAGGTGGGAAAGATAAACATAGAGGGCACCGAAATAGAAGCCGTGGTAAAAGCGCCGCTGACCGGTTTTATACTTGAAAAATACGTGAATCCGGGCGATCCGGTTGTTCCGCTGACCTCCTACCAGCCTGGCACGTCTTTGATGAGAATGGCGAATATGGATCAGCTTATTTTCAAAGGAACGGTGGATGAAATAGATGTGGGAAAAATAAAAGAAGGTTTGCCGTGCGAGTTACAGGTGGGAGCGCTGCCCGGCAAAATAATTAAAGGGCACGTGACTCTGATTTCTTTAAAGGCGAAAAAAGAAGACAACACAACCGTTTTTCCGGTCGAAATTAAAATTGATGAAATAGGGAACACCATGCTGCGCGCCGGTTATTCCGCTAACGCCCATATTATTATCGCCAAACGCGACAGCGTTCTGGCGGTGCCCGAACGCGTGGTAACCTTCCGCAACGATTCGGCGTTTGTAAAGATTCCCGTGGGTGAAAAAGGGCAAAAAGAAAAGTACATTAAAACCGGCTTAAGCGACGCCATTTACATCGAGGTTATCGAGGGCTTAAAAGAAGGAGACGAAGTTCTGGAAAAAGAGACAAAAGAAATTATCTGAGCTAAAGTAATCGTCCGGTTAATATATTAACACTAAAATCCTTGCATCTTTTTTGGCAGAATCTGTTGATAGTTAAGCGAGTAAGGGTTAAGCGGCTTATCCGGCGTCTGCTCACTTTCCGCTCCCTGAGCCTGTCGAAGGGAGCTTGTCAAAGGGAGCCTGTCGAGTTACTCTTTTACTCGTTACTTGTCGTTAAGCGGTAAAAATTTAAATATGCGCGGTTTTATGAATTTTGAAAATCTTTACAACCAACTCTCCGAATTGCGGAGAAGGGTCGGGAAAATGCTTGCTTTTGCGAATACGCGAACAAAAATAAGACAAACAAACTTTTTACGAATTCATCTTAATCAAAAAACCCAAGATAAATGAAATTATGAAAGCACCGATGGAAAATTTGAGCGAGATATTTTTTTACCTCCGCCAGTATAAATCCCGCACAGCCATGACCATGTTCGGGATCATCTGGGGAACAATGACCGTGATCCTGCTGCTGGCGTTTGGCGTGGGGGTAAGAAAGCAGATGAGTAAAAACATGCACGGTATCGGCGAAGGGATTGCCATTGTCTGGCCGGGTCGCACCAGCATTCCTTTTGAGGGTTATGGTCGGGATCGGCGGATACGGCTTACCGATGAAGATATCGAAATGCTGCGCAGAGAAATTAAAACGATCCGCCGGATCAGTCCCGAGTATAGCTACTGGGGAGCGGCTATTCGTGTGGAAGACCGCATAAACCGACCGAATCTCACGGGAGTCATTCCCGAATACGGTCCCATGCGCAATATATGGTGGGAACCAGGAGGACGCTGGTTAAACGAACCTGACCTGAAATTCAATCGCCGGGTTGTATTCCTTGGAAACAGCTTACGTGATTTTCTTTTTGGCGAGAATGCAAACGCCGTCGGTAAATATGTTTACATCAACGATACTCCCTTTCTGGTTATCGGCGTGATGAAAAAGAAGACTCAGAATTCTTCCTATAATCAAAGAGATCAGGATCGCGCCTTTATTCCGATGACCACCTTTAAATCGATTTTCGGATACAAATATGTCAGTAATTTTGTCTATCAGGTTTATGATCCGCGGGACGCGAAATACGTAAAGCAGGAAGTGTACAATGTTTTGGCGAAAAAATACAAATTCGATCCTAAGGATAAAGAGACTTTGGGAATCTGGGACACGACCGAATTCGATACATTTATCTTTTATTTCACTCTGGGCTTTAATATTTTTATGGGAATAATCGGCGCCATTACGCTGATTGTGGGCGGTATTGGCTTGGCGAATATTATGTATGTTGTGGTAACGGAACGAACAAGAGAAATCGGCATTCGCCGTTCCATCGGCGCAAAGCGGAGTCATATTCTGGGACAATTTATTCTTGAGGCGTTCATTATTATCGGAATCGGCGCGGTTATCGGATTTCTTTTGGCGATAGGGATTATTAATCTGGTGGCGGCTATTCCTTCCCAGGGATTTAAAGAAACGGTGGGAACGCCGGAGCTGAATTTAACGGTCGCCTTTATTACTATGGCTATTTTGTTCATCATCGGATTTTTAGCGGGCTATTTTCCGGCTCGAAGGGCGTCGAAACTTAATATCGTCGATTGTTTGCGCTATTAAATGTCCGATTTTTTGAGGAAAGCGACAAATGCTTATTTTTATGTTATTGAGAGAATTTATTGAGGATTTAAGAACCCAAAAAACGCGGGCTTTTTTAACGACCATTGCTATTTCGTGGGGTATTTTAGCCATCACGCTGCTCATGGCGTTTGGCGAGGGTTTGTCGTTCAGAATGCGCGAGGGATTGTTAAACGCCGGCGACCGGATCATTCGCGTCTATGGCGGACAGACAACTAAAAAGTGGCAGGGATTGCCGATAGGCAGGCGTATCCGCCTAAAAGAGGAAGATTGTCAGATCATTAAAAAAAATATCCCTCAGGTTTCCGTTGTAATCCCCGGCTTCGGAAGAAGAGTTCGTCTTAAAGCGGGTGAAAAGATTTCGTCAACATATATGGAAGGCGTGTATCCGGAATTTGAATTTTTACGCCGCATGTTTCCCGCATCCGGAGGACGTTTCTTAAACGCAAAAGATTTGCAGGAACGCCGAAGGAGCGTGTTTTTAGGCGAGGAGATTGCCGCGGAATTGTTCGGTCGCCCCGATCCCGTGGGCGAAACGGTAAGAATTGACGGCGTGCCTTTCACGGTTGTGGGCGTAATGCCTAAAAAGCTTCAAACTTCCATGAGCAACGGTCCCGATAACCGAAGAGCGATTATTCCCTTTACAACATTTCAAAGCATTTACGGATATAAATATCTCAACAATATAATAGTCAAACCGATTAACCCTCGGGACGGTAAGTTTGTCGAAAGAGAAATCCGCCGGGTTCTGGCAAAAAAATATCAATTCGATCCCGATGACGAGCGCGCCGTTCCGGTGTGGAATTTTATTGAAAATGAAGAAATGGGAGCCAAAGTGTTTCGCGGAATTAACATCTTTCTTGCGGTTAT